>NZ_WWJT01000276.1 GCF_009865385.1 Streptomyces sp. SID486
GCCCCACGGCCCCACGACCCCTGGCCTCGTGCCCCTCTGTCCGTACGGCCCCACGTCCCCCGGCCGGACCGCCCGCCCCTGGCCGAGCCGTTCGACTTCGCCCCGTTCCGGCACCGGCCGGACCGGCACCCCGCGGCTATCCTGATCGCCAGCCGCCGATGAGGAGTCCCGAAGTGCCCGAGGCAGTGTCGCGTCCCACCCTGGAGGCCGTGGCCGCACGGGCCGGCGTGTCCCGGGCCACCGTGTCCCGGGTGGTCAACGGCGGCGACGGGGTCCGCGAGCCGCTGGCCGAGCGGGTCCGGCGGGCCGTGGAGGAACTCGGCTACGTCCCCAACCAGGCGGCGCGCAGCCTCGTCACCCGGCGGCACGACGCCGTCGCGGTCGTCATCGCCGAGCCCGAGAGCAGGGTCTTCGCCGACCCCTTCTTCGCCCTCCAGCTGCGCGGCATCAGCAAGGAGCTGACGGCGCACGACAACCAGCTGGTGCTGCTGCTCACCGAGGGCCGGGCCGACCACGCCCGGGTGGCGCGCTACCTCGCCGGCGGGCATGTCGACGGCGCGCTCGTCTTCTCCCTGCATCTGGACGACCCGCTGCCCGGTCTCATCCGCGACGCCGGGGTGCCCACCGTGTTCGGCGGACGCCCCGACTGGGACGAGGACACCCGCGCCGCCGACCGAGGACACGCGGGGGAGGAGGCGGGCCGGGGCGTGGTCTACGTCGACTGCGACAACCGGGGCGGGGCGCGCACGGCGGTACGGCACCTCGTGGGCCTCGGCCGCAGCCGCGTCGCGCACATCACCGGTGCGCTGGACCAGACATCGGCGGTGGACCGGCTCGACGGCTACCGGGACGTCATGGCCGGCGTCCCGGGGGAGTGCGACCCCCGGCTGGTCGTGGAGAGCGACTTCACCCCGGCCGGCGGCGAACGCGCCATGCGGGAACTCCTCGACCGCTGCCCGGACGTCGACGCCGTGTTCGCCGCCAACGACCTCACCGCCCTCGGTGCCCTCCGGGTGCTGCGAGCGAGCGGCCGGCGCGTGCCCGAGGACGTGGCCGTCGTCGGCTTCGACGACATGGTGCCGGTCGCCGAGCAGACCGACCCGCCGCTGACGACGGTCCGCCAGGACATCGAGGAGATGGGCCGGCTGATGGCACGTCTGCTGCTGCGGGGCCTGTCCGGGGGGCGGGACACGGAGCCTCCGGCCGCCGGCACCCCGGGCACGGCGGGCAGGGGCGTGATACTGCCGACCACCCTGATACGCCGAGCCTCCGCGTGACCACGGCTCAACCCGCGGACACCTGGCCGCGCATACGCCGGGCCTCCGCCTGACCGGGACGCGGCGGGGACGCTTCGCTCGCGCGTACACCGCGCCTGTGTGCGACCACGGCTCAGCCCGCGGACGCCTCGCTCGCGAGCACCGCGAAACGGGCGCCGAAGGGGTCGGCGAGCCTGGCCGTTCGGCCCACGCCCGGCACGGTCGTCGGCGGCATCCGCACCGCCCCGCCGAGACGCTCCGCCAGTGCGGCCACGGCGTCGGTGTCCGTCACCGCGAAGTACGGCAGCCAGTGCGGACCGTCCTGCGCCTCGCCGGAGGCGTCGGCCAGCGGCACCATCCCGCCGAACATCGCGTCGTCCCCGGCACCGCCCGGACCGATGCCGGTGTACGTCCCGCCCGGGAAGTCCACCCCGGAGGTCTCCAGGCCGAGCACCCTGCGGTAGAACGCGGCGGCCGCCGCGACGTCCGGCGTGTACAGCTCGACCCAGCACAGCGCGCCCGGCTCACCCGCCAGGTCCACGCCCTCGGTCCGCCCCGGCTGCCAGATCCCGAACGGCGCGCCCGCCCGGTCGCCGAGGACCGCCATGTGTCCCTGCCCCATCACGTCCGTCGGCGGCAACAGCACGCTTCCGTGGGCCTGTCCGGCCGCCTCGGCGGTGGCGCGGGCGTCCGAGCTGCGGAAGTACACCGTCCAGGCCGGGGGCCCCTGCCCGGGGCCGGCCGGCATACCACCCGCCACCGTCCGGCCGTCCAGCTGGAAGAAACCGTATCCGCCGGCGTCCGGCCCCGCGGACCGGAACCGCCAGCCGAAGAGGGCGCCGTAGAAGGCCGTGGTGGTGTCGATGTCGGGGCTGCCGACGTCGATCCAGTCGGGGGCACCGTCGGCGAAACGGGTGGTGAGCATCTCGGCCCTCCTCGAAAGGGTCCGGTCCTGTGCACTGCCGAGTCTGGCACCGCCCACCGGCGATCGCCGCCGGGCCCGCCTCGGCGCGCCGCTCCCACCCGGTGCGACGGCACGCGTTCTCCCGGTTTTCCCACCGCTCCGCGCGCCGCCGTGCGCGCGCCGGTCCCCGGGGAGCATCATCGGGGCGGCCGGAGGCCCCGGACCCGTCGTTGAGCGGGCGTTGATCGAACGTTTTTCGTCGTGGGGCAGGCTCCTGGCCATGCACTTCGAAACCATCACCCCGGCCGACGACACCTGGCAGGCGCAGGCCCTGTGTGCGCAGACCGGGCCGGACTTCTTCTTCCCCGACCCCGGCAGCTCGGTGCGCGACGCGAAGCGCATCTGCGCCATGTGCGAGCTGCGCCCGGCCTGTCTGGAGTACGCGCTGGCCAACGACGAGCGGTTCGGTGTCTGGGGCGGTCTGTCGGAGAAGGAGCGGCTCGCCCTCCGGCGCGCCGCTCACTGACGGCTTTCCCCGGCCGGCCCGCCGTCCGGGCCGCCGGCTCCGTCCCCGGTACGCCGCTGACCCGCCCCGGGGGGCGGGAACACGGGTCCCGCGCGGGCGTCAGCCCGCGGCGCGCGCCGCCATCCGGGCCTTGCGCGCGGCCAGCTTCTCGTCGAACTTGGCGGCTTCCGCGTCCAGCCCGCCCATGAACAGACCGAGTTCCTCCTGCGCCTGCCGGCCCTCGGGGCCGAGGCCGTCGATCTCCAGGACCTTCAGGAAGCGCAGCACCGGCTGGATCACGTCGTCGTGGTGGATGCGCAGGTTGTAGACCTCGCCGATCGCCATCTGCGCGGCGGCCCGCTCGAAGCCGGGGATGCCGTGGCCGGGCATGCGGAAGTCGACCACGACGTCCCGGACCGCCTGCATGGTCAGGTCGGGGGCGAGCTCGAAGGCGGCCTTGAGCAGGTTGCGGTAGAAGACCATGTGCAGGTTCTCGTCGGTCGCGATGCGGGCCAGCATGCGGTCGCAGACCGGGTCGCCGGACTGGTGGCCGGTGTTGCGGTGCGAGATCCGGGTGGCCAGTTCCTGGAAGGCGACGTAGGCGACCGAGTGCAGCATCGAGTGCCGGTTGTCGGACTCGAAGCCCTCGCTCATGTGCGCCATGCGGAACTGTTCCAGCTTGTCCGGGTCCACCGCGCGCGAGGCCAGCAGGTAGTCGCGCATCACGATGCCGTGCCGGCCCTCCTCGGCCGTCCAGCGGTGCACCCAGGTGCCCCAGGCGCCGTCGCGTCCGAAGAGCGAGGCGATCTCGTGGTGGTAGCTCGGGAGGTTGTCCTCGGTCAGCAGGTTGACGACGAGGGCGATCCGGCCGATCTCCGTCACCTTGGACTGGTCCTTCTCCCAGGACTCCCCGTCCTCGAAGAAGCCGGGGAAGTTGCGGGCGTCGCCCCACGGCACGTACTCGTGCGGCATCCAGTCCTTGGCGACCTTGAGATGCCGGTTCAGTTCCTGCTCGACCACTTCCTCCAGCGCGAACAGCAGCCGCGCGTCGGTCCACACGGACGGGCTGCCGAGGTGAGGGGAGGTGATCGTCACAGGAACTCCAGGGGGACGAGGAAACAGGGGGGAGGGGACGGTCCGGCGAGCGGTGCCGGGAACCTACGTGATCGTACCTACGAACCCGTAGGTTACGAAGCCGTAGGTTAAGGCGACCGTAAAGAACCGCTGATCAGCCCGCCCGGTCGGGCCTGCGCCGACATGCCGGGCAGCCCCGGGACCCACAGGTCCGGGGGCTGTCGGGACGACGGGATCACCCGGTCAGGCGTACAGCTCCCGCAGGCGTACGGAGAGGCAGGTCACACACCCCTCCAGCTTCTCGAACTCGCTGATGTCCACGGTCACCACCTCGTGGCCTAGATCGGTGAGCAGCTCCGCCGTGCGGGGAGCGCTGGCCGCCATCAGCAGCTTGCCGCCGCCGAGCAGCACCACGTGCGCGCCGGACTCCTCGGGCACCGACAGGAACCCCGGGAACAGCGACGGCCGGTCCACCTTGGGTATGTGCCCGATCACCGTGCCGTCGGGCAGCGCCGTCACCGCCGACTTCAGGTGCAGCACCTTGCTCACCGGCACGGCCACCACCCGGGCGCCCAGCGGTTCGAAGGCCGCCCGCAGCTGCTGCACGCCGGCCGCGTTCGTCCGCCCGCCGCGGCCGACGTACACGGTGTCGCCGACCTTCAGGACATCGCCGCCGTCCAGGGTGGCCGGCTCCCATATCCAGTTCACCGAGCAGCCGAGGCGGGCGACCGCCTCCTCCACCCCGGCGGTCTCCGCGCGCCGGGACTCGGCGCCGGGCCGGGTGATCAACGCCACGTTCCTGTACATGACCACGGTGTCCTCGACGAACACCGCGTCCGGGCAGTCCTCGGCCGGCTCGACCTCGATCGTCTCCCAGCCGTACGTGCGCAGCGCCTCCACATAGGTCTGCCACTGCTCGCCCGCGAGCACGGCGTCGACCTTCTCGCGCTCGATGTGCGTCACCAGGCCGTCGGCGAGGCGGGGACCGGGGCGGCGGACGAGGGCCTTCTTGCTGGGCACGAGGGGCCTTTCGAATCGGTCGGTGCGGCGGAGCGGTGTCCGGCGCCTCGCACAAGGCGCCGGTCCGTCATCATGCAGCGCGCTCCGGTCAGGGCAAAACCCGTCGTTGTCAGGCTGTGCCCCTCCTGAGACCGGCGTCGGCCGGTCAGGCCGTTTCCGTCAGCTCCTCCAGCGTCGTCCCGGTCAGCTCCCCACCCTCCATCAGCAGCCACCGCGTGATCCCGACCGACTCCAGGAACGGCAGGTCGTGGCTGGCGACGATCAGCGCGCCCTCGTACGACTCCAGGGCCGTGGTCAGCTGCCGGACGCTGGCCATGTCGAGGTTGTTGGTCGGCTCGTCGAGCAGCAGCAGCTGGGGCGCGGGCTCGGCGAGCATCAGCGCGGCCAGGGCCGCCCGGAAGCGCTCACCGCCGGAGAGGGTCGCCGCCTTCTGGTCGGCGCGCGCGCCCCGGAACAGGAAGCGGGCGAGACGGGCCCGGATCCGGTTGTTGGTGGCGCCCGGCGCGAACCGGGCGACGTTCTCGGCGACCGACAGAGCGTCGTCGAGCACGTCCAGCCGCTGGGGCAGGAACCGCAGCGGGACGTGGGCCGTCGCCGTGCCGCTCACCGGCGCCAGTTCTCCGGCGACGGTCCGCAGCAGCGTCGTCTTGCCGGCGCCGTTGCGCCCGACGAGCGCGATCCGTTCCGGGCCGCGCAGGTCGAGAACACCCTCCACGCGCGCGTGGTAGGCGGTGTGCAGGTTCTCCAGGGTGAGGACCTGCCGGCCGGGCGGTACGGCCGTGTACGGCAGGTCGACCCGGATCTCGTCGTCGTCCCGTACGGCCTCCGCCGCCTCGTCCAGGCGCTCCCTGGCCTCGGCGAGCCGTTCCTCGTGCAGGATCCGGTGCTTGCCGGCGGACTCCTGCGCGGCCCGTTTGCGGTTCCCCATGACGATCTTCGGTTCGCGCTTCTGGTCGTACATCTTCTGCCCGTACCGCTTGCGGCGGGCCAGTTTGACCTGGGCGTCGGCCAGTTCGCGCTTCTGCTTGCGCAGGTCGGCCTCGGCGACCCGCATCATCCGCTCGGCCGCGTCCTGCTCCACGGCGAGGGCTTCCTCGTACGCCGAGAAGTTGCCGCCGTACCAGGTGACCTCCCCGGAGTGCAGCTCGGCGATCTGGTCGACGAGGTCGAGCAGTTCCCGGTCGTGGCTGACCACGACCAGGACGCCCGGCCAGCCGGCGACGGCCTGGTAGAGCCGCCGGCGGGCGTACAGGTCGAGGTTGTTGGTGGGTTCGTCGAGCAGCAGGATGTCGGGGCGGCGCAGCAGCAGCGCGGCGAGCCGCAGCAGCACCGACTCGCCGCCGGACACCTCGCCGACGGTCCGGTCCAGGCCGATGTGGCCGAGGCCGAGTTCGCCGAGGGTGGCCAGGGCGCGCTCCTCGACGTCCCAGTCGTCGCCGACGGTCTCGAAGTGCTCCTCGGCGGCGTCACCCGCCTCGATGGCGTGCAGGGCGGCCCGCTGTCCGGCGATGCCGAGGGCCTGGTCGACGCGGAGCGCGGTGTCGAGCGTGACGTTCTGCGGGAGGCAGCCGATCTCGCCGGCCGCCTTGACGCTGCCCTCGGCCGGGGTGAGTTCCCCGGCCAGCAGCTTGAGCAGGGTGGACTTGCCCGATCCGTTGACGCCGACGAGCCCGGTCCGGCCGGGGCCGAAGGAGACGTCCAGGCCGTCGAAGACAGCGGTGCCGTCGGCCCAGGTGAAGGACAGGGAGGTACAGGTGAGGGAAGCAGACATGAGCGCCTCGCAGGAAAGATGCGGTCGGGTTGACGCGTGTCGAGACACCGCGAGGCGGAAACCGAAGGGCCAGGGCAGGCAGACGCCCGGGAAAAAAAGGGGGGCCTGTGCCGGAGGACGGCTCGGACGCCGAGGTCGTACGCCGCGCACACACCTCACCGGTGCGACGCGGTGCCTCAGGACCTCAGACGAGCAACGTCCTTCTCCGATCGACGACAACAGAACCGCTGTAAACCGTACGAGGGGCCAGGAGGGCTGTCAACGCATTTGATCCTGGCGGGGAACGGCACGGGGACGGCGGGCGGGGCGCGGCAGCGGCGGGCGCCACCCTCACGCGCGCGTGGCGCTCAGCAGGCGTCCCGCATCAGCTCGGCGAGGTCGTGGTCCAGGTCGAGCTGGAGGTGCTCCAGGCCGACGGGGACCAGTTCGTCGGCCGCCGCCAGGAACCGCCGTATCTCACCCGAGCGCACGTGCACGACGGCGGTGCCTTCCGGGGCGTGGAACTCCAGCACCGTCCGGTCGTACCCGTACGGCCGGACACGGACGTCACCGTGGCCCTCGGCCCCCCGCAGCCCGGCCGCAAGCAGCTCGCGGGAGAAGGTCCAGCACACCTCGACACCCTCCAGGGTGGCCGGCGCCGGGAACGTCATGCGGACCGCGAACGGGTCGCGCCGGTCGTAGCGCAGCGTGGCGGGAATGCTCGGCATGCGCGGGGCGGCGGCGACGAGACGCGCCTCTACGGGCTGCTCGATGACGGTGGACAACGCCTTGCTCCCTCGTGACGGCTGGACTGCGTCCGGGTGTGCGGCACCCGGCACTGGAAGAGACGACGGAAACGGCCGATGCGTGCACACGGGTGACGAGTGACCTCGGTCACCGCCTTCATGCACAGGCGTCACACGGTCCCCGTCCCTACGGGCGGCGCGTCGTCCCGGAGGGCCCTCTGGACGGGGCCGGGGCACTGCACTAGCTTCGCCCGCCATGAGGCGCTTGGGGAGCACGCGACGCGCGGGACGTGGGGACCGACTGGTGGCGGCGGGAGTGGCGGGCGCCGCGGTGCTGGCCGTCCTGACGGTCCCGGCGGCCGAGGCCCGGCCGCTCGGACGGCCGCCCGGACAGGGAGACACCGGCCCGGCGAGCGGGAGCCGGACCGGGGTGGCGCAGCCGGACGCGAGGGCGCTGGACGCGGACCGGTGGACCGCGGGCCGGACCGGCCCCGGCCGGGGGCACCCGCACTGGGCGGTCAAGGACACCGGCACCCCGCAGATCCGTTTCCGCGGCCTCGCGGCCGTCGACCGGCACACCGCCTGGCTGGCCGGCACGGACGGCACGGTGCTGCGTACCACCGACGGCGGTGCCAGCTGGCGGAACGTGTCTCCGCCCGGAGCGGCCGGCCTGGAGTTCCGGGACGTGACGGCGTTCGGCGCACGGCGCGCGGTGGTGCTGGCCGTCGGCGAGGGCGAGGCGTCCCGCGTCTACCGCACCGACGACGGCGGCTCGACCTGGACGGAGTCCTTCCGCAACACCGAGCCGAAAGCCTTCTACGACTGCCTCGCCTTCTTCGACGGCCGCCACGGGCTCGCCGTGAGCGACCCGGTGGACGGACGGTTCCGGATCCTGTCCACCGCCGACGGCGGGCGGTCCTGGCGCGTACTGCCCGCCGGCGGCATGCCGCCCGCGCTGGAGGGTGAGGCCGGGTTCGCCGCGAGCGGCCAGTGCCTGGTCACCTCCGGCCCCAGGGACGTCTGGCTGGCGACCGGCGGCGGCGCGCACGCGCGCGTGCTGCACTCCGCCGACCGGGGGCGGACCTGGACGGCCGCCGTCGCGCCGGTACCCGCGGCCGATCCGGCCGAGGGAGTCTTCGCGCTCGCGTTCCGCGACCGCACCCATGGCATCGCGGTCGGCGGCGACTACCGCCCCGGCCGGCCCTCACCGGTGGCCGCCGCGGTCACGGCCGACGGCGGCCGGACCTGGCGGCCCGCCACCACGGCCCCGCCCGCCTACCGTTCCGGCGCCGCCTGGCTCGCGCACAGCCGCACGGCCGCGCTGGCCGTCGGTCCCACCGGCACCGACCTCACCACCGACGCGGGCCGCAGCTGGCGGACGGTCGACACCGGCTCGTACGACACCGTGACCTGTGCCCCCGACCACAGTTGCTGGGCCGCCGGTGAACAAGGGCGCGTGGCACGGCTGGAGCGGTGAGGCGGCGGCCGGGACGGGGTGCGGTACACGCCGTGGATCGCGGGTACCCGTTCCCTGCCGCAAAGGAAGGGAGCGATCATGCCAGCCGGTTCCAGCCCCAAGCGTGAGCGTCAGTACGAGCACATCAAGGAGAGCGCCCAGGACCGGGGCGAGAGCGCCGGCCGGGCCAAGGAGATCGCCGCGCGGACGGTGAACAAGGAACGCGCCCGCTCCGGTGAGTCCAGGACCGCCAGCCGCAGCTCGACCCAGGACATGTCGTCCGGCAAGCGCGGCGGTCAGCGGTCGGGCAACCGGACGGGCCCGCAGGGCCCGACCCGCGACCAGCTGTACAACGAGGCCAAGCAGCGCGGCATCGAGGGCCGTTCGCACATGAACAAGGACGAGCTGCAGCGCGCGCTGAACCGCAAGAAGGGCTGATCGGCCGGGCGCCGGGAGTTCCGGGCGGGGTGGCAGGGCCGCGTGGCGGGAGGCCGCGGGTCGCACGCGCCGGTTCCGGTACGGACACGGCCGCCGGCCCGCACCTGCCCGACCGCCGGTGCCCGGCGGCCCCGTACAGTCACCCGGCATGATGATCGTTGGCGTACCCGCGGGCTGGCCCGCGACCGAGGAAGAGGCCCGCGCCGTACAGGACGAGCTGCGCGGACGCGTGGTGCTCGACGAGAGCGGACCGGCCCCGGGGACGGGCCGGGTCACCGGGGTCGACGTCGCCTACGACGACGGCCTCGACCTCGTCGCGGCGGCGGCCGTCGTGCTGGACGCGGCCACCCTGGACGTCGTCGCCGAGGCCACGGCCGTCGGCCGGGTCTCCTTCCCCTACGTCCCCGGGCTCCTCGCCTTCCGGGAGATCCCGACCGTCCGCGCCGCCCTGGACCGCCTGCCGTGCCCGCCCGGCCTGGTCGTGTGCGACGGCTACGGCCTGGCCCACCCCCGCCGTTTCGGCCTGGCGAGTCACCTGGGCGTGCTCACGGGCCTGCCGACCATCGGTGTCGCCAAGAACCCCTTCACGTTCACGTACGACGATCCGGAGCCCGCGCGGGGCGACCGGGCACCGCTGCTGGCCGGAACGGAGGTGGTCGGGTGCGCCCTGCGCACCCGGGAGGGCGTCAAGCCCGTCTTCGTCTCCGTCGGCCACCGGGTGAGCCTGGCCGGCGCGGTGGCGCACACCCTCGCGCTGACCCCGCGGTTCCGGCTGCCGGAGACGACCCGCCGGGCGGACGCCCTGTGCCGGCAGGCCCTGCGCCGGGCGGCGGCGGACCTGACCGGCGACCCGGCCCCCGACCGGACGACACGCCGCACACCCGCCTCCTGACGACCCTGACCGGCCACCGCCCGAGCCCCGGCGTAGGTCAGCGTTCCGCGGCCACCCGGAAGGTGATCCCGGCCGCGCGCAGCCGCTCGGTCAGGGCGTCACCCATCGCCTCGGCCGTGGTGACCTGGCCGGCCGTCGGCGGCAGGTCGTCGAAGGCCAGGCAGAGGGCGGCCTCGGCGAACATCTTCGCCGTCTCGTCGTACCCGGGGTCCTTGCCCGCGACCTCGGTGAACACGCGCCGCCCGCCGCCCTCGCCGACGAACCGCACCGTGAACCAGCTCCGCGCCCGCTTCTCGGCGTCCGGCCCGTTCCCCGGCTCCAGCCGGTCCGACAGCCAGCGCCGAGCGGCCGGCAGCTGGGCCGCGGCCGTGACCGCGCCGAGGGCGGCGACCCCGCCCAGGGCGACCGGCAGGTGCTTCACGGCGGCGTAGTGCCGGTAGCGGAAGTCCGGGCCGTACCGTTCCAGCGCCCGCGCCGAACGGCGTACCACCTGCGGGTCGATGGTGGGCAGCGGCAGCGCCCACGCGCCGACCTCCGCCGCGAACCGGGGGGCGCCCGCGGGCGCCGTCACCCGG
>NZ_WWJT01000277.1 GCF_009865385.1 Streptomyces sp. SID486
GGGGCCGTCGAAGCCGCTGACGCCGCCGGGGCCGCCGTGGCCGTGGGCGCCGCCCGCGGGCACGCCGTAGCCGTCGTGGCCGTTCGGGGCCGCCGTGCCGGAGCCGAAGCCGTTGCCGTCGTCCTGGCCGGGCTCCGAGAAGTACGGCAGGTCGTCCCGGCGGGGCTCGTCGGAGCCCGGGGAGCCGGGGCGGGAGCCGCCGCCCAGCGGGCCCGCGGTCAGCACCTCGGTCACGTCGAAGGAGCCGGTGCCGCCGCCGTGTCCCGGGGCGACGGGGCCGCCGGTGGCGCCGGGCAGGCCCTTGCCGTTGGTGCCGCCGGAGCGGGAGCCGCCCGGCACGCTCATGGAACCGACCACACCACCCGGACGGCCGCCGGGACCGCCGCCACCCGGACGGCCGCCACCGGGGCGCGCGCCGGTGGTACCGGCCGCGCCGGACGCACCGGGACCACCCTTACGGGGGCTCACCGCGCCGGCGGAGGGGGCCGAAGGAGCGGAACCGCCGGGCTGCCCGGCGCCGTTCGTCCCGCCCGCGCCCGGACCGCCCTTGGGGGCACCGGACTTGCGGGGCGCGAACCAGTCGCTCGTCCTCTCCTCCGCCTGGGCCGCGGGCTCGGCAGGGGCCTCGGCGGTGCCGGCGGAGGCGGCGGGCGTCCGGTCGGCCGCAGGCCGGGGCTCGGTGGCGGGCGCCTCGTCGGCGGTGCCCTCGCCCTCCGCGACGGGCGTGCGCATGACGACCGGCGGGATGGGCCGGGACCCGGGGATGTTGATCCGGATCCGGGTCGTCAGCGTGGTCTCGGTCTTCTTCTCCTCCGGCCGCGTGCCCGGACGGCCGGCGCCGGTGCCGTCTTCGGGAGCCATGGGGGTCCCGTACGGCGGCGTGCCGGAGGGGTATGCGGCTCCCCCGCGCCCGTCGGGCCCGGAGGACGGAGTGTCAGTTTCACGACTCAAGGCAGGTTCTCCCGGTTGGCTCCGCCGCCCGTTTCGACCTCAGCTGGGGGTACCCCCTGTTCGAGCGCAGTCGAGAACTTGGGGGAGGCTCGGCGGCGCGCACCACCATACTGGCCGCTTCTGGCGCTTATCCCATGACCGCTGAGGAAACCCACACGGGACTCGCACGCGTGCCGCACGGCGAAGTGGTACGTCACTTGTCAAGTCGGGCGGGACCGGCGGGGGGTTGCCGTCCGGCGCCGACGGTGGCACAGATCACAGCGAGGGCCATCCCGCCGAGCAGGAAGAGGTACGAGCCGCCGCCCGCCCCGAACAGGAAGTCGCCTTCCGGGCGCGTGGTGGTGAGCAGGACGACTGCGACGATCCAGCCGGCCGCCGGGGCGACGGCCCCGCTGCGGCCGCCGGTGGCGTACGCCCCGCCGAGGAAGAGCCCGGCGGCACCCGCGAGGGCGAGCAGCAGCCCGCCGGGGAACCACGCGGGCTGCACCAGGGCCCCGGCGAGGCCCGTGACCGCGCCGAGCAGCAGCAGTCCGACGTGGGCCGCGGCCCGCCCGGGGGTGGGCGCGCGCAGCGGCTGGGCGAGCAGCGAGCCCGGTCCGCCGTCGCTCATGACGCCTCCTCGACACCGGCGAACAGGTCGGTCTCCCCGCGCTGTCCCGTCCCGCGCACCAACTCGTAGTACTCGGTCGTGAACAGCGGCTGGGCGAGGTCGTTGGAGAGCGCGAAGTACGGCTCGGCCACCTCGATCTGGGTGGCGTGGGCGCGCATCGCGGCGGCCTTGGCGGCGGCGTGCGCGGTGCCGTCGATCGTGGTGGTGATCCGCTCGTCGTCGACCACACCGGGTACGTCGTCCACCGCGGCGCTCTTTTCGAACGGCAGTGCGGGCAGCTCGTCCTGGAGGCGGGCGAAGGCGGCTTCGGCGACGGAGCGCGGGACGCGGTTCCAGTACACCTTGGCGATCCGGTGGCCGCGTTCGGCCGCGAGGTCGGCCGCGCGCATGGCGATGCGGTGGGCCTGGACGTGGTCCGGGTGGCCGTAGCCGCCGTTGTCGTCGTACGTGACGAGGACCTGCGGGCGGACCTCCAGGATCACCTCGGCGAGCCGGCCGGCCGCCTCGTCCGGATCGGCCTGCCAGAGGCAGCCGGGGTCGTCGTTGTCGGGCAGGCCCGTCATCCCCGAGTCGCCGTACCGCCCGGCGCCGCCGAGCAGCCGGCCGTCGGTGACGCCGAGCGCGGCCAGGGCCGCGGCCAGCTCGCCGCGCCGGTGCGCGCCGAGCGCGGGACCGCTCAGATGCCGCAGCTCCGGCGGAATGACCTCGCCGCGCTCGCCCAGGGTGCAGGTGACCAGGGTCACGTGGGCACCCTCGGCCGCGTACTTGGCCATGGTCGCGCCGTTGTTGATCGACTCGTCGTCCGGGTGCGCGTGCACCAGGAGCAGACGCCGGGCTGGCAGTTCCGTCATGAGGTCAGCCTATGAGGCGGCCGCCCGGTTCGCCGAACCCCGCCCGGCCGCCCCCGTCGCCGGGCGGGTCGCGGGGCGTCAGAACTTGATGCTGCCGATCATGCTGGCGACGTTGGTCGTCAGCTCGCTGATCGTGGGAGCGACGGTCGAGGAGGCGAGATAGAAACCGAGCAGAACGCAGACGACGGCATGGCCACCCTTCAGGCCCGACTTCTTGATCAACAAGAAGACGATGATCGCCAGCAGCACCACCGCCGAAATCGAGAGTGCCACGGCGGCTCACCTCCAAAGATCCCAGGGACGGGTTCTAGATCAGTTGAGCAAATCCATGCAGACGCCAGCAGGTTCATACCCACGGTGCGGTAGTGATCATAACTATCCGTACGCGCGCATCGCTCGGCGCACGGCCGCACAAGGGGGCGCATGGCCAATATGGTCGGGGTATGACGACCGAGGCTGACTCCTTCCCCCGTCGGCACGCCCGGACCCAGCGGTTCACGCTCGGCGCGCCGCGCGCGTTCACCGTGGCGCCCGACGGTTCGCGTGTGGCTTTCCTGCGTTCCGGATCCGGCACCGACCGGGCCAACTCCCTGTGGGTGCTGGACCTTGCGGACGGCACCGAGCGCCCGGCGGCCGATCCGGGCACGCTCCTCCAGGGCGCCCGCGAAGAGCTTTCCGCCGAGGAGCGGGCCCGCCGGGAGCGCAGCCGGGAGGGCGGCGCCGGCATCGTCGGCTATGCCACCGACGGCGCCCTGGAGTTGGCCTCTTTCGCCTTGTCAGGGCGGCTCTTCACGGCGGAGCTGCGCGCCGGGACGACGCGTGAACTCCGCGTCCCGGGGCCGGTGGTCGACCCGCGCCCCTCCCCTGACGGCCGGCACGTCGCGTACGTGTCGCGGGGCGGGCTGCGCGTGGTGGGTGCCGAGGGGGAAGGCGACCGGGCGCTGGCCGAGCCGGAGTCGGCGGGGATCGGCTATGGTCTCGCCGAGTTCGTCGCGGCCGAGGAGATGGCGCGCTCTCGGGGGTTCTGGTGGTCGCCGCGGTCGGACCGGCTGCTCGTCGCGCGCGTGGACGACACGCCGGTCCAGCAGTGGTGGATCTCGGACCCGGCCCGCCCCGACCGTGAGCCCAACAGCATCGGGTACCCCGCGGCGGGCACACCGAACGCGGACGTGCGGCTGTTCGTCGTCGGCCTGGACGGGGAGCGCACGGAGGTCGCATGGGACCGGTCCCGGTATCCGTACCTGGCGCGTGTGCACTGGTCAGAGGCGGGCGCACCATTGATCCTCGTCCAGGCCCGGGACCAGCGCAGCCAGTTGTACCTGGCGGTGGACCCGGAGACGGGGGCCACCCGGATGGTGCACGCCGACGAAGATCCAACTTGGCTTGAACTGTTCGCCGGCGTGCCCTGCTGGAGCCCGTCGGGGCAGCTCGTCCGGATCGCGGACGAGGGCGGCGCACGCGTGCTCGCGGTCGGCGAACGGCCGCTGACCAGCGCGCAGTTGCACATCCGTGCGGTCCTGGACGTGGGTGCGGACGACGTACTCGTCTCCGCCTCGGCGGGCACGGAGGCACCGGCGCCGGAGATCGGCGAAGTCCATGTGTACCGGGTGAACGAACTGGGCGTGGAACGGCTGTCCCAGGAGCCCGGTGTGCACACGGCGGTACGCGCCGGGGGTGTGACCGTCCTGGTGTCCGCGGCACTGGACAGGCCGGGCGCCCGTGTCCAGGTGCTGCGTGACGGAAAAGTGACGTCAACTGTCCGGTCGTACGCCGAAGATCCTGGTTTGTCCCCGCGGGTGACGCTCACCGAGGGGGGCGCACGACAAATTCCGTGCGCCGTGCTTATGCCGCGGGACTACCACGGGGACACTCCCCTGCCGGTTCTGCTCGACCCCTACGGCGGCCCGCACGGGCAGCGGGTGGTGGCCGCGCACAACGCCCACCTCACCTCCCAGTGGTTCGCCGACCAGGGCTTCGCGGTGATCGTCGCCGACGGCCGGGGCACCCCGGGCCGCTCGCCCGGCTGGGAGAAGGAGATCCGGGACGACCTGGCCGCCGTGGTGGTCCAGGACCAGGTGGACGCCCTGCACGCGCTCGCCGGGCGGTACCCGCTGGACCTGGACCGGGTCGCGATCCGGGGCTGGTCCTTCGGCGGCTACCTGGCGGCGCTCGCGGTGCTGCGCCGGCCGGACGTCTTCCACGCGGCGGTGGTCGGCGCCCCGGTCACCGACCTGCGGCTGTACGACACCCACTACCAGGAGCGCTACCTCGGCCTCCCGGACGAGCGGCCGGAGGTCTACCGCCGCAACTCGGTGATCGACGACGAGGGCCTGGTCGACCCGGCCGAGCCGCACCGCCCGATGATGGTCGTCCACGGGCTGGCGGACGACAACGTGGTCGTCGCCCACTCCCTGCGGCTGTCCTCCGCCCTGCTGGCCGCCGGCCGCCCGCACGAGGTGCTGCCGCTGTCCGGGGTGACCCACATGACCCCGCAGGAGACGGTCGCGGAGAACCTGCTCCGCCTCCAGCTGGACTTCCTGCGGCGTTCGCTGCCCCCGGCCGCGCGGTCCTGAACCTCGTTAACGCGCAGGCAACTTCGCGGAAGCGGTACCGATATACGGACACGGGAATCTGAACTCCGTACGGCCGTGCGGGTGCCGTGGACGGGCCGGGGTGCACCATGTCACCCCGGCCCGTCGCCGTGCGGGCGCGGCTCCCGTGGCGGGGCGGGCGCGACCGGCACGGCCTCCTCCGCGAAGTGGCACGCCGAGGCATGGGCCGCGGGGCCGTCCGGGGCCCGGAAGGCCGCGGGCACCGCCAGCACCGGCACCTCGCGCGCGCACCGGGGCTGCGCCTTCCAGCAGCGGGTGCGGAACCGGCAGCCGGAGGGGATGTCCGTCGGCGAGGGCACGTCCCCGGTGAGGATGATCCGCTCGCGGCGGTCCCGCGCCTCCGGGTCGGGCACGGGCACCGCGGAGAGCAGCGCCTGGGTGTAGGGGTGCGTGGCGTGGTCGTAGATCTCGGCGTCCCGCCCGATCTCCACGATCCGGCCCAGGTACATGACCCCGACCCGGTCCGAGATGTGCCGGACGATCGACAGGTCGTGCGCGATGAAGACGTAGGACAGCCCGAACTCCGACTGGAGCCGGTCCATCAGGTTGATCACCTGGGCCTGTACCGACACGTCCAGCGCGGACACCGGTTCGTCGGCGACGATGACCTCGGGCCGCAGCGCCAGCCCCCGGGCGATGCCGATGCGCTGGCGCTGGCCCCCGGAGAACTGGTGGGGGTAGCGGTTGACGTACTCCGGGTCCAGACCGACCACGTCCAGCAGTTCCTGGACCCTGCGGCGCCGGTCGCCCCTGGGGGCCACCTCGGGGTGGATGTCGTACGGCTCCCCGATGATGTCGCCGACCGTCATGCGCGGGTTGAGCGAGGTGTACGGGTCCTGGAAGACCATCTGGATGTTGCGGCGCACGGCCTTCAGGGCCCTGCCCGACAGCCTGGTGATGTCCTCACCCCTGAACCGGATGGCACCGGCCGTGGGGCGCTCCAGGCTGCACAGCAGTCTCGCGACCGTCGACTTGCCGCAGCCCGACTCGCCCACGACGCCCAGGGTCTCGCCCCGGCCGAGGGTGAAGTCGACGCCGTCGACCGCCTTCACCGCGCCGACCTGCTTCTTGAACAGCACGCCCCGGGTCAGCGGGTAGTGCTTGACGAGGCCGGTCACTTCGAGGACCGGTTCAGCCATCGAGGCACTCCCTCCAGAAGTGGCAGGCACTGCCCCTGCTCCCGGACACCGTGTACAGCGGGGGTTCGTCCGTGCGGCACACGTCCCGGGCCATCGGGCAGCGCGGGTGGAAGGCGCAGCCCGGCGGGACGCGCAGGAGGCTGGGCGGCAGCCCCTTGATGGCGTACAGCTCCTGCCCCTTGCGGTCCAGGCGGGGGACGGAGTCGAGCAGACCGCGGGTGTAGGGGTGGGCCGGGGCCTTGTAGAGGTCGCGCACGGGCGCCGATTCGACGATCTTCCCGGCGTACATCACCGCGATCCGGTCGGCGACGTCCGCGACCACCCCCAGGTCGTGGGTGATCAGGACCAGCCCCATGCGGTACTCGCGCTGCAACTCCGCGAGCAGTTCCATGACCTGGGCCTGGACCGTGACGTCCAGGGCGGTGGTGGGCTCGTCGGCGATGATCAGCGCCGGTTCCAGGGCCAGCGCCATGGCGATCATGATGCGCTGGCGCATGCCGCCGGAGAACTGGTGGGGATAGTCCCGCACCCGCTGCGCCGCCGCCGGGATGCGCACCCGCTCCATCAGCTCGACGGCCCTGGCCCGCGCCTGTTTCCTGGACGCCCCCCGGTGCACGACGAACATCTCCGCCAGCTGGTCCCCCACGGACAGGACCGGGTTGAGGGCGGACAGCGCGTCCTGGAAGATCATCGCCATGCCGGCGCCCCGGATCCTGCGCCGCTCCCGTTCCCTCATCCGCAGCAGGTCCTGCCCCTGGAACAGGATGCGCCCGCCGGTGATCCGGCCCGGCGGCATGTCCAGGATGCCCATCACGGCCTGCGCCGTCACCGACTTGCCGGAGCCGGACTCGCCGAGGACGGCCAGCGTCTCGCCCGCGTCGACCGCGTAGCTCACCCCGTTGACGGCGTGGGCGGCACCCTCCCGGGTCCGGAACTCCACGTGCAGGTCCCGCACTTCGAGCAGCACGGCGCCATCACCTCAGTTTCGGGTCGAGGGCGTCGCGGACCGCGTCGCCGAGCATGATGAAGGCCAGGACCGTGACGGCGAGGGCGCCCGCGGGCCACAGCAGGGCGTGCGGGGCGTTGCGGATGAACGGGGAGGCGGCGGAGATGTCGATGCCCCAGGAGACGCTGGGCGGCTTCAGGCCGACGCCGAGGTAGGACAGCGTGGCCTCCAGGGCGATGTACGTGCCGAGCGCGATGGTCGCGACGACGATGACGGGCGCCACCGCGTTCGGGGCGATGTGCCGGAGCAGGATGCGGGAGTCGGAGGCGCCCAGGGCACGGGCGGCCTGGACGTAGTCGTTCTGCTTGGCGGTGATGACCGCGCCACGGGCGATCCGGGAGATCTGCGGCCAGCCGAGCAGCACCATGAACCCGACGACCGGCCAGACCGTATTGGAGGTCACGACGGAGAGGAGGACGAGACCGCCGAGGACGACCGGGATGGCGAAGAAGACGTCGGTGACGCGGGAGAGGACCGAGTCCCAGAGGCCGCCGTAGTAGCCCGCCAGCCCGCCGAGCACCGACCCGAACAGGGCCACCCCGAGCGTGGCGCACAGGCCGACCGTGACGGACGTACGGGCGCCGTAGACGGTGCGGGTGTAGACGTTGCAGCCCTGGCCGTCGTAGCCGAAGGGGGCGCCCGGTGCGGGGCCGTCCTGGGACTTGGCCAGGTCGCACGTCAGGGGGCTGCCGGAGGCGATCGCCGAGGGCCACAGGGAGATGACGACGAGGAAGACGATGACCAGCGCGGAGAGCAGGAAGACCGGGTTGCGGCGCAGGTCCCGCCAGGCGTCGGACCACAGGGACCGGGGTCTGCCGGCCGGTCCGGTGCCCTCGGGCCCGCCGGGCGTCCGCTCCAGCGACACCGCCTCGCTCGCGCCGAGGTCCATCGCGCCGCCCATACCGGTGCCGGCGATCGCGCCCTCGGGCTCGTACGGCTGCTCAGGCATAGCGGATCCTCGGGTCGAGTACGGCGTAGAGCAGGTCCACGAGCAGGTTGGCGACCAGGAAGACCAGCACGAGCACGGTCACGAAGCCGACCACCGTCTGGGTGTTCTGGCGCAGGATGCCCTGGTAGAGCTGGTAGCCGACGCCGTGGATGTTGAAGATCCGCTCGGTGACGATCGCGCCGCCCATCAGCGCGCCGACGTCGGTGCCGATGAAGGTGACCACGGGGATCAGGGAGTTGCGCAGCAGGTGCCGGGTGATGACCCGGCGCCGGGGCAGGCCCTTGGCGATCGCCGTGCGGACGTAGTCGGACCGCTTGTTCTCCGCGATGGAGGTGCGGGTCAGCCGGGTGACGTAGGCCAGGGAGACGGAGGCGAGGACCAGGCCGGGCACGATCAGCTCGCCGAAGGTGCCGTAGCGGACCGAGGGTCTGATCCACCCCCACCTGATGCCGAGCAGCAGTTGCAGCAGCAGACCGGTGACGAAGGTCGGCACGGAGATCACGACCAGGGTGGCCAGGAGCACCCCGGTGTCGACGGGCCGGCCGCGCCGCAGTCCGGTCACCACGCCCAGCGTGATGCCGATGACGATCTCGAAGAGGACGGCCACGACGGTGAGCCGGACGGTGACGGGGAAGGCGGTCGCCATCAGTTCGGTGACCGGCTGGCCGTTGAAGGCCGTACCGAAGTCGCCGGTGAAGACCTTCGCCATGTAGGTGAGGTACTGCTGCCACAGCGGCTTGTCGAGGCCGAACTCCCGCTTCAGCTGCGCCGCGGTCGCCGGGTCGCAGGCCCGCTCCCCGCACAGGCCCGCGACGGGGTCGCCCATCACGTTCACCATCAGGAAGATCAGCAGCGTGGCCCCGACGAACACCGGGACCATCTGCAGCAGCCGCCGGACGACGTAGCGTCCCATGCCGGCTCAGCCGACCTTGATCTCGTTGTAGACCGGCACGCTGAACGGGTTGAGCGCCACGTGGGAGAGCCGGTCGGAGTAGCCGGCGTTGCCGTTCTGGTACCACAGCGGGATGGCGGCCATGTTGTCCCGGACGACCTTCTCGGCCTGCTGGAAGCCGGCGACCGACCTGGCGGTGTCCGTCTCGGCGTTGGCCCGGTTCACCAGGCGGTCGAAGTCCTTGTCGGACCACTTGCCGTCGTTGGAGGAGGCGCCGGTGTAGTAGAGCGGCTGGAGGAAGTTCTGGATGAGCGGGTAGTCCATCTGCCAGCCCGCCCGGAAGGGGCCGGTCATCTTGTGCGCTCCGAGCTGGTTGCGGAAGTCGGCGAAGGTGCCGACCGGGTTGCCGACGCACGCCTTGTCGTCGCCGACGGCGTTGTTGATGGAGTTGCACACGGCGTCCACCCACTGCTTGTGCGAGCCCGTGTCCGCGTTGTACGTGATCTTGACCTGGCCGCCGGGGATGCCGCCGCCCTCCTTGATCAGGGCCTTGGCACGGACGGGGTCGTACTCGCACGCCCTGCCGCACAGGCCGGCCTTGAAGCCGCCGGCGGCGCCGAGCACCGGGGAGGTCCAGTCGGTGGCCGGGGTCCGGGTGCCGCGGAAGATCGTGTCCGTGATCTGCCTGCGGTCGATGGCCATGGACAGGCCGGTGCGGACCTTGGCCGAGCCCGGCCTGTTCCACGCCTTGTCGTAGTAGGGGAAGGCGAGGGTCTGGATGATGCCCGCCGGGGTGTTGAGGTAGCGGTCGCCGAGGTCGCCCTCGACGTTCTTCAGCTGCGCGGCGGGGATGTCGTCGGCGAGGTCGAGGTTGCCCGCCAGGAGGTCGGTGTAGGCGGTGTTGCTGTCGGTGTAGACCATGAGGGTCACGCCGTCGTTGCGGGCCTTGTCCGGACCGGGGTAGCCGTCCCACTTCCTCAGGTACATCTGCGAGCCCCTCGTATAGGACTCGATGGTGTAGGGGCCGTTGCCGACCGGCTTCTTCACCCACGCGGCGTGGTCGGTGAAGAAGGAGCGGGGCAGCGGGGCGAAGGCCGCGTAGCCGAGGGTGTCGGGGAAGCCGGAGAACTTCTGGTTGAGCTTCACGGTGAAGGTGCGGTCGTCGACCACCTTCAGTCCGGACAGGGTGTCGGCGCGCTGGCCGCCGCTGTCGGGGTGGACCTTGTCGTATCCGTCGATGTAGCCGAAGAAGTAGGCGTTCTTCTGGTTGTTGCGCAGGCTCGCCCCGTAGTTCCAGGCGTCCACGAAGGAGTGGGCGGTGACCTTCTCGCCGTCGGAGAAGGTCCAGCCGTCCCTGAGCGTGACGGTGAAGTTCCGGGAGTCCTTCGTCCGGACGGACCGGGCCAGCCAGTCCTGGGCCCGGCCGGTCCTGGGGTCGTACTTCTTCAGTCCCCGGAAGATCATGTCGAGGACCTTGCCGCCCTGCACCTCGTTGGTGTTGGCCGGCTCCAGCGGGTTCTGCGGGTCGCCCCAGGAGGAGCTGAGCACGGCGCCGCCGTTGCCGCCGCCGGCGGCTCCGCCGACCCCGCAGCCCGCGGCCACGAGCACTGTCGCCAGCGCACCGGCGGCCCATCGGGCGTGCGTGATGCCACGCATGGCGTCCCTCCTCCGTGAGCCGTGATCGCTTACCGGTCGATAACGACACATACCGCGCACAGCTCACACGCACTGCCCGATTGGGCGGCCTTTAGAGGGACACGTCATCCGAATGCAGGCACCGGACGCCGGGCACACTGATGATCTTGACCGTCCGGCGCAATAGATCTTCGTGTAACGATGCCGAAACGTTGGATTGGGCCGTTCCGATGTACGCATTTCGACACTCCACCGTCCGCATATCGAACTCGTTGCCCGTTTCGCGCAGTTGGTCCGATGTGAAGCACGGATTGGTTACAGCGCGCTACCCGCGTAGCTACGGAACGGTCAAGTGAGGGCAAAAAAGGTAAAGAGAAAACCAAGGCGGTCGAGAATTTATTGACCTTGAATGAATTGCGTTGAAAAAGTCCGGCGTAGCCCGTAGGGGAGCGCCCTGCGGAGCCTTGACCCACAAGGCACGGAGCATCATGACCCCCGCAACCCCTTCCCCGGCCGCCCCACTTGAGGTGACCGACGAAGACACCGCCGCAACGGCGAAGCTCGGCACCCCCAAGGGCACCGAAAGCCGCTCTCCGGGACGGCTGGCCTGGATCCGCTTCAAGCGGGACAGGACGGGCGTCATATCCGCCTTCGTGGTGATCTTCTTCTTCGTCGCGGGCATCCTGGCGCCGCTCATAGCCAAGCTGTACGGCAAGGACCCGTACACCACCTACGGCATGAACATCCCGGGCCTGTTGAACGAGTTCAACTTCCCGATCAAGGCCAACGGCGGCATCAGCTCGGACTTCTGGTTCGGCATCGAGCCGCAGCTCGGCCGGGACGTCTTCACCTTCCTGCTCTACGGCATCCGCAACTCGCTGCTGATCGCGACCGCCGCGGCCCTGCTGACGACCCTGCTCGGCGTCGTCGTCGGCATCACCGCCGGCTACCTCGGAGGCAAGACGGACTACTTCGTCGGCCGCGTGACCGACATCCTGCTGGCCTTCCCGCAGACCCTCTTCTTCATCGCCTTCTGGCCGGTGGTCATGGCGATCTTCGTGTCGCCGGAGGAGAACACGCCAGTCTGGCTGACCGTGACCAGCCTCATCCTCGTGATGACGGCCTTCGGCTGGGCCTCCATCGCCCGTCTGCTGCGCGGCGAGGTCCTCGCCCTGCGCGAGCGGGAGTTCGTCGAGGCGGCCAAGATCACCGGCGCCTCCCCGGCGCGGATCATCTTCAAGGAACTGCTGCCCAACCTGTGGACGCCGATCCTCATCCAGGCGACGCTGCTCCTCCCGGCCTACGTGACGGCCGAGGCGGGTCTCGCCTTCGTCGGCGTCGGCCTCACGGACCCCACCCCCGACTGGGGCGTGATGATCCAGAACGGCGCCAAGTTCTACCAGGACGACATCACCTTCATGCTCTTCCCGGGTCTGACGATGGTGATCTTCGTGGTCGCCTTCAACCTTCTCGGTGACTCGGTCCGTGACGCCCTGGACCCCAAGACCAAACGCTGAGTACCACCCCCGGCCGCGGCGACGGGGCCCTGCCGGGGCTTCCAGCACCACTTCGTTCCTCCACCAGAACAGGCCAGCCATGTCCTTTTCCCGCAGAAACTTCTTGATCGCAACCTCTGTCGCGGCCGCGGGCTCGACGGTGCTGTCCGCCTGCAGCAGCGGTGACTCGGGCGGTAGCGGTTCCCGGAACACCGGCGCCACGGAGTACACCGGCGCCAAGGTCACCATCGGCACCGCGTCCGACTCCACCGGTCCGGCCCCGGAGATCGCCGGTGCCAAGACGGGCGGCACGATCTACGGTCTGGCCCCGGACGACTTCTCGCACCTCGACCCGCAGCGCATCTACTACGCGTACAACTCCACCGTCGCGCTGCTGCTGCACCGCTGCCTGACCGGTTACAAGATCGACTCCAGCGGCAAGCAGAAGCTCGTCGGCGACCTCGCCACCGACGCCGGCAAGGCCTCCGACGACAACAAGACCTGGACCTTCACGCTGAAGGAGGGTCTGAAGTGGGAGGACGGCAGCGAGCTGACCGTCGACGACGTCCGCCACGGCTTCGAGCGCTCCTGGGCGACGTTCGTCACCGAGGGCGCCGACTACGCCCAGCGCGCGCTGACCGGCAAGGGCGGCAAGTGGCGTGACGGCTACCCCGGCCCGTACGGCGGCAAGCACCTGGACTCGATCGTCACCGACAAGGCGAAGCGGACGATCACCTTCAAGCTGGCCGAGTCGAAGCCGGACTTCAACTTCACCCTGGCCATGCACTCCTACGCCGCCGTGCCGGTGAAGATGGACACCAAGGAGAAGTACGACAAGAAGCCGGTCGCCTGCGGTCCCTACAAGATCAAGGCGCACACCACCGACAAGTCGATGGTGCTGATCCGGAACAAGAACTGGGACCCGAAGACCGACTCGATCCGCAACGCCTACCCGGACGGCTTCGAGTTCCACTTCGGTGTCGAGACGCTGGACGGCGTCGACCGCCTCATCGCCTCCCAGGGCAACGACGCCTACGGTGTCTCCATCTACAAGGGCGTCCCGGCCGAGCGCATCCAGAAGGTCCTCACCGACCCGGACCTGAAGAAGCGCACCTTCAACGGTCTGCTCACCGGTACGTACTTCTACTGGATCAACACCAAGCGCATCACCGACCTGAAGGTCCGCCAGGCCCTCATCCACGCCTGGCCGCTGCAGCAGATCCGGCAGATCTACGGCGGCCCGTCCGCCGGCGACTTCGCCACCTCGGTCCTCAGCCCCGACATCATCGGCTACCAGAAGACCGACCCGTACAACAAGTCGAAGAAGCCGCAGGGCGACCCCGAGGCCGCGAAGAAGCTGCTGAAGGAGGCCGGCAAGCTCGGCCAGAAGGTCGTCTACGCCTTCCCGCAGGACCCGACCTACAACAAGACCAAGGTCGTCATCGAGAACGCCCTGAAGGCGGCCGGCTTCACCCCGGTCATCAAGCCGGTCGACTCGACGTCGTACTACGACCAGGTCCAGCAGATCGACAACAGCTACGACGTGATGTGGGGCGGCTGGTCCCCGGACTGGCCGACCGCCTACACGATGATCCAGCCGCTGCTCGACGGTGACGCCATCGGCAACGGCAAGAACAACGTCTCGCAGACGGACGTCGACTGGATCAACGAGGGCATCAAGCAGAACGCGATCATCCCCGACCAGATGAAGGCCGGCAAGGCCTGGGCCGCGCTCGACAAGCGGATCATGGAGGAGGTCGCCCCGATGATCCCCGAGACGTACCAGCGTCGCTTCTACGTCTACGGAAACAAGGTCGGCGGCGCCCAGTTCGACCCGAACTTCTCCGCGACCCTGCTGTACAAGACCTTCGTCAAGGCCTGACGAACGGCCCCCTAGGCGGGGCGGCCCGGATGCCGCCCCGCCGTTTCACCCCCCCCCTACGGCATCCGTCAGGAAATCCCAACTGCCATGTTCCGCTTCCTCGTCCGCCGGATCCTCGGCGCCGCGGTGATTCTGCTGATCATCAGCGCCCTGGTGTTCGTCCTGTTCTACGCCGCTCCGCGCGACCCCGCCCGCATCGCGTGCGGCAAGGTCTGCACGCAAGAGACCCTGGAACTGGTGAAGAAGAACCTGGCGATCTCCGACCCGCTCCCCGTGCAGTACTGGGAATGGCTCAAGGGGCTGTTCGTAGGGCGGGACTACAGTTCGTTCGGTCACTGCGACGCGCCGTGCCTGGGCTTCTCGTTCCAGAGCCGCGAGCCGGTGCTGGACACCATCCTGGACCGCTTCCCCACCACGATCTCCCTGTCCCTCGGCAGCGCCGTGGTCTTCCTGATCTTCGGTGTCGGCACCGGCATGCTGGCCGCCGTCAAGCAGGGCAAGGCCCTGGACAAGATCGCCAGCTCCGCCTCGCTGATCGCGTCCTCGATGCAGATCTACGTCGTCGGCGTCTTCGCCACCTACCTCTTCGTCGACCAGCTGCATCTGCTGGACCGGGCCAGCTACACACCGTTCACGGACAACCCGGGCCAGTGGTTCTCCGGCCTGCTGGTTCCGTGGCTGGTGCTGTCGCTGATCTTCACCGCCAACTACACGCGTATGACGCGCTCCCAGATGGTCGAGTCGCTCAGCCAGGACTACGTGCGCACCGCCCGCGCCAAGGGCCTGTCCCGCCGCACGGTGTTCTTCCGGTTCGCCTGGCGCGGTGCGATGGGACCGATCGTCACGATCTTCGGTCTCGACCTCGGTGTGCTGCTCGGCGGCGCCATCATCACCGAGTCGACCTTCAGCCTCCAGGGCCTCGGCATGCTCTCGGTGAAGGCGGTCGGCACCAACGACCTGCCCATGCTGCTGGGCGTCGTCATGGTGGCCGCCGGCGCGATCGTCGTCTTCAACATCATCGTGGACGCCGTGTACGCCATGATCGACCCGCGCGTGCGCCTCGCTTAAGGAGAGACCCATGAGCACCCCCTTCCTCTCCGTCCGCGACCTCAAGGTCCACTTCTCCACCGAGGACGGCATCGTCAAGGCCGTCGACGGGCTCTCCTTCGACCTGGAGAAGGGCAAGACCCTCGGCATCGTCGGCGAGTCCGGCTCGGGCAAGTCCGTCACCAACATGGCGGTCCTGGGCCTGCACGACCGGCGCAACACCGCCCTCGACGGCGAGATCCTGCTCGACGACAAAGAGCTGATCACCGCCACCGAGAAGGAGCTGGAGCGGCTCCGCGGCAACAAGATGTCGATGATCTTCCAGGACGCCCTGGCCTCGCTGTCGCCGTACCACACCATCGGTGCGCAGATCGCCGAGACGTACCGCAAGCACACCGGCTGCTCCAAGAAGGACGCCCGGGTGCGCGCGATCGAGATGCTCCGCAGGGTCGGCATCCCGCAGCCGGACGCGCGGGTGGACGACTACCCGCACCAGTTCTCCGGCGGTATGCGCCAGCGCGCGATGATCGCCATGGCACTGGTCTGCGACCCCGAGCTGCTGATCGCCGACGAGCCGACCACGGCCCTCGACGTGACGGTCCAGGCGCAGATCATGGACCTCCTGAAGGACCTCCAGCAGGAGTTCGGCACCGCGATCATCTTCATCACCCACGACCTGGGCGTCATCGCGGACATCGCGGACGACGTGCTGGTGATGTACGGCGGCCGGTGCGTGGAGCGCGGGACGAAGCAGGAAGTGCTCCGGACCCCGCAGCACCCGTACACCGTGGGTCTGCTCAGCTCGATGCCCAGCCTGGACGGTCCGGTCGACGTACCGCTGTCGCCGATCCCCGGTTCACCGCCCTCCCTGCTCAACCCGCCGTCCGGCTGCCGCTTCCACCCGCGGTGCGCGTTCGCCGACCAGGTGGCCGGCGGGCGCTGCTCCAGCGAGCGGCCGGTGCTGGACATCGTCGACGGACGGGGCGCCGCCTGCCACCTGACGCCGGAGCAGAAGAGCGAGTTGTTCTCCGACCACGCCGCGGCCCGCAGCCACTGACGGACTTCAGACGGGACTTCACCACCATGAGCAGCACCACCCCCCTCCTGGACGTCTCCGGGCTCACCAAGCACTTCCCGATCAAGGGCGGCTTCCCGATCAAGCGGACGGTCGGCGCCGTGCAGGCCGTCGACGGGCTGGACTTCCAGGTCGCCGAGGGCGAGAGCCTCGGTCTGGTCGGCGAGTCCGGCTGCGGCAAGTCGACCACGGGCCGGCTCATCACCCGCCTGCTGGAGCCCACCGGCGGCAAGGTCACCTACCGGGGCCAGGACATCACGCATGCCGGGCGCAAGCAGCTGGCGCCGATCCGCTCCGAGATCCAGATGATCTTCCAGGACCCCTACGCCTCGCTGAACCCGCGGCAGACGGTCGGCAAGATCATCTCCGGGCCGATGGAGATCAACGGCATCAACCCGCCCGGCGGCCGGGAGAGCCGCGTCCGGGAACTGCTGGAGATCGTCGGCCTCAACCCCGAGCACTACAACCGGTTCCCGCACGAGTTCTCCGGCGGCCAGCGCCAGCGCATCGGCGTCGCCCGGGCCCTGGCCCTGGAACCGAAGCTGATCGTGGCCGACGAACCGGTCTCCGCCCTGGACGTCTCCATCCAGGCCCAGGTCGTCAACCTGCTCCAGAAGGTGCAGCGGGAACTCGGCATCGCGTTCGTCTTCATCGCCCACGACCTCGCGATCGTCCGGCACTTCTCGCAGCGCGTCGCGGTCATGTACCTCGGCAAGATC
>NZ_WWJT01000278.1 GCF_009865385.1 Streptomyces sp. SID486
CCCGCCGGTCCCTCAGCCCCCGCCTCCGCCTCCCCGGCCGTTCCCCCGGCCCCCGCCTCCCCCACCGGTCCCTCGGCCGCTGTCTCCTCCCCCACTGTCTCCTCCCCCGCCGCCCGGACCCTGGCCGACCCGGACACCCCGTTCGCCGTCGTCGACGTCCACCGGACACGTCGCAACATCGCGCGGCTGCGGGCCAGGGCGGACCGCCTCGGGGTCACCCTGCGGCCCCATGTGAAGACGGCCAAGAGCCCGGACGCCGCCCTGCTCCTGCACGACGGCACCCCCGGCCCCGTCACCGTCTCCACCCTGGCCGAGGCCGAGGCGTTCGCCGCCGCGGGTCACCGCGACCTCACCTACGCCGTCGGTGTCGCACCGCACAAACTCCCGCGGGTCGTCGCCCTGTCGCGCCGAGGCGTCACCCTGCGCGTCCTGCTGGACAGCACCGAGCAGGCGACGTTCGTCGCATCGGCCGCGCGGGAGGCCGGCGTGGCCCTTCCGACCCAGATCGAGATCGACTGCGACGGACACCGCGGCGGCCTCAGGCCCGACGCCCCCGGGCTCACCGGGATCGGCCGCATCCTGCACGAGGCCGGCTGCCTGGACGGCGTACTGACCCACGCCGGCGAGTCGTACTTCGCCCGCACCGCCGAGGAACAGCGCGAGGCGGCCCACGCCGAACGCGACGCCGCCGTCGCCGCGGCCGAGCGGCTCCGCGCGGCCGGCCTGCCCGTCGCCACGGTCAGCGTGGGCTCCACACCGACCGCGCACGCCGCCGACGATCTGACCGGGGTCACCGAACTCCGTGCGGGCAACTACGTCTTCTTCGACCTGGTGATGGCCGGCCTCGGCGTCTGCGCCCTGGACGACCTCGCCCTGTCCGTCGTGGTCACCGTCATCGGCCACCGTCCCGAGTACGGATGGATCGTCACCGACGGCGGCTGGACGGCGATGTCCCGCGACCGCGGCACGGCCATGCAGGCGCAGGACCAGGGCTACGGCCTGGTCACCGACCTGTCCGGCACCCTGATCCCGAACCTGGTCATGACCGCCGCCAGCCAGGAACACGGCACCCTCACCGCCCGGGACGGCGCCGCCCTGCCCGAACTGCCCATCGGCACCCGGCTGCGCGTCCTGCCCAACCACGCGTGCGCCACCGCCGCCCAGCACCACGGCTACCACGTCGTCGACAGCGCCCACGGCAGAGCAGCCGCGCCCGCCGTCGAGGCGTACTGGCCGCGCGTCACCGGCTGGTGACCACCCGGCCCGCAACTGCCGGCACCCGCCACGCCCGCAACCGCGGACACCCGCCACACGCCCGTCACCGCCGGCACCCGCCACCTCCTCCACCGCCCTCCATCCCCGGCACCCGTCGCGCCCTCCCGGCACCCGACCCACGACTCGAAGGACTGCCCATGGCCGCCGAACCGACCGTCTCCTTCGCCGACGTCCGAGCGGCCGCCGGCCGCCTGGCGGGCGTCGTCCACCGCACCCCCGTCCTCACCTCCCGCACCCTGAACTCCGCTGTGGGAGCCGAGGTGTTCATCAAGGCCGAGAACTTCCAGCGGATCGGCGCCTTCAAGTTCCGCGGCGCCTACAACGCCGCCGCCCAGCTGCGGCCGGACCAGCTGGCCAAGGGCATCGCCGCCTACTCCTCCGGCAATCACGCCCAGGCCACCGCGCTGGCCGCCCGTGAGCTGGGCACCAGCGCCGTCATCCTGATGCCGCAGGACGCTCCCCGTTCCAAACTGGAGGCGACCGCCGGTTACGGCGCGGAGATCGTCACTTACGACCGCTACACCGAGGACCGCACCGCGCTGGGGCACGCCCTGGCCGAGGAGCGCGGCCTGGCCCTGATCCCGCCCTACGACCATCCGCATGTCATCGCCGGCCAGGGCACCGCCGCCCTCGAACTCCTGGAGGAGACCGGACCGCTGGACGCCCTGCTGGTGCCCGTGGGCGGCGGCGGCCTCATCGCCGGAAGCGCCACCGCGGCCACGGCACTGCACCCCGGCATCCGTGTCATCGGCGTCGAGCCCGAGGCGGGTGACGACACCAAGCGCTCCCTGGAGAACGGCGCGCGCGTCTCCGTCCCCGTGCCGCGCACCATCGCCGACGGGCAGGCCCTGGCCACCCCCGGCGAGATCACCTTCCCCGTCAACCAGCGCCTGGTGGACTCCATCGCCCTCGTCAGCGACGACGAGATCGTCACCGCGATGCGGTTCGCCTTCGAACGCCTGAAGATCGTCCTGGAACCCAGCGGTGCCACGCCTCTGGCCGCGCTCCTGGCCGGGCGCGTCGACAATCCGCCGCGCCGGATCGGTCTCATCGCGTCCGGCGGCAACATCGACGCCGACCGCTTCACCGCGCTCGTCAGCGGCTGACCTCGCGGGCGAACCGTCGGCGGGGCCGCGCTCAGCCCGTGAGCCGCCGCAGGCCGCCCGGGGCGTCGGGAGCGAAGGTGACACGGGTGTAGTACTCGGTGCCGAGGACGCGGTCCCGGGTCCTGCCGGGGAGGCGGGCGAGGACGGCGGGCAGTGCGCGCTCCCGCCGCACCCCACTGCGGTGGGCCAGGATCGCCGCCCACTTCCGGTCGAGCCACGGCCGGACGTCCACGGTGGCGGTGACGTGGGCGTCGGGCACGCTCAGCACGGACTTGCCGACCCCGCCGAGGAGTTCACCCCACTCGGCCGCGCCGGAGTGGGGGTGGGTCGCCAGATGGACGGCGCCGGGCTGCCATGGCTCACCCGCCCGCGGGTACAACTGGCCGAGCCCGGCGGCGGTCACCGCGAGCATGGTCATCCGGTGGGTGTGCCGGTGGTCGGGATGGCCGGTCAGCTGCCCGTAGGCGTCATGTGTGACGACGATGTCGGGCCGGACCTCCCTGATGTGGGCGACGAGGCTCCCGACCGCTTCGTCGACGGGCACATCGCACCACCTCGGCCGGCCGGGAGCGGAGGCGGGGACCCGGTGGTCGGCATAGCCGAGCAGGCGCGGAGGTTCGCGGACGCCGAGGGCCGTCAGCGAGTCGGCGAGTTCACCGGCGCGCGCGGTGCCGGGCGCCCAGGTGGCCGTGACGACGGCCGTACGGGCGCCCGCGGCGGCGTGCTGGCGAGGACTCCCCCGGCGACGAGCGCCTCGTCGTCGGGGTGGGCGACCACGGCGAGCAGGCTGGGCGGCAGGGATTCCTCCCCTGGGTTCCGACGGGCTTCCCGCGGTCCGGGCGCGGTGTGGGCCGCGGTCGGCTCCTGGGTCACAGCTCCCCCCAGTCCCACGTGTCGAAGTACCCGGCCTCGCCGGTCCGGCGGGCCTGCGTCACTGCTGCCAGGCGTGCGAAGTCCTGGGCCGGCATCAACGGCCGCCATGCCGCGAGGTCCAGCACGCGGAACTCGTCGTGCTCCTCCGGGTCGAGGGTGATACCCCGGATCCGCGCGTCGCTCAGGCGGCCCCCGTCGAAGATCATGCCCATGGTGCTGTACGGCCATGCGTCACCGGGCAGGCCGTAGACCGCGGCCAGCAGCCGTGGCGGGCCGGTGACCGTGATGCCGGTCTCCTCGCGGCACTCCCGCACGGCCGTCTCCCAGGGCCGCTCGCCGGGCTCCATCGTGCCGCCGGGCAGCTGCCAGGGGTGCGAGGGGCTGTACGGCGCGTGCAGTTGTACGGGCCGGTCCTGCTCGTCGGTGAAATGGATACAGGCGAACCCGGTCGCCTTCATCAATTGCTCGGCGTACTGCTCGGGCGGCAGCCAGGTACGGCTCACGACGTCTCCTCTCCCGGCCGGCTCCGCTCCAGGAGCCGGACCCTACGCATCCGACCCGTCCGGGGGCGCTGAGGTGCGGCCCGCGCCACCATCGCCGCCGCCGCTCCGCTCACGGGGCACCTCCTGGCCTCCGGGGGCGGCTGCCACCGGGCGGGCGGCACGCAGCCGGGCCATGGCGCGCCGGCCCCCTCCGACCGGTGCCGCCCGCCCGGCGGGCGCAGGGGCGCGGCCCCCCTCCGCCGCGGACTCCGCCGAATCCCGGGCGCCGGGCCGTGGCCGGCCTGCTGGGGGTGCGATGTCGACACCCGGGACCATGTGGAGTCTGTCGGCCGCGGGGTCGTAGGCGATCTCGTCCCCGGGCCGCTGGAAGTGCACGGCGAGGCGGGCTCCGGAGGCGTACGCGTCGAGCCCCGCCTTGCAGTAGGCCACCGTGCCGACGGGCAGGGCGTCGAGACGGGCCCAGTCCATCGCGTCGCACACCTGCGGCTCCGCGATCCGTGGATCGCCCCGCCAGCGCCGGACCTCGAAGAAGAAGCCGGTCCGGGAGCGTCCTCCGGGGCCGCGGTGGTGGACCGTGACGGCGGCCCGTACGTCGGCCGGGGAGATGACGACGCCGGTCTCCTCCCGCGCCTCGCGAAGCAGGGCGGTCACGACGTCCTCGTGCGGGCCGTCGAGGTGTCCGGACGGCAGGTGCCAGAGTCCGGCGGCATAGACCGCGCCGGCCCGGCGCGACATCAGCACCTCGGGTCCGCCGGCGGTCTCCCTGCGCAGGATCAGATGGACGTCCAGCGGCTCGCGGTGCCGCTCGCGGGGCGGGCGGTCCGGGTGCGAGTCGGTGGGGGGCAACTCCTTCACCAGCCCATCTCGGTGTAGAGCCGACCGGCGCGGATGCCGTCGACGGCGGCCCGGGCGTACGGGACGATCGGCTCCGGCAGCGCCTCCGGGTGCCACCACCGCCAGGTGAGGCACCGGTCGGGCTCACGCACCTCGGGGGTGCCCCGCCAGCGGCGTACGCGGAACACCAGCTGCAGGCGCGGGGGTCCGCCGGTCGCGTCGACGACGTGCACCGCGTGCGCGTACTCCGCGTCGGCCGGGTCGATGACCAGACCGGCCTCCTCCCGGGCCTCGCGGACGAGGCAGCCGAGGGCCGGTTCCCGCTCGCAGTGACCGGCGAGGAAGTGCCAGGTCCGGCCGGCGAAGGCGCTGTCGGGGTGCCGCAACCCGAGCAGGACCCGCCCCTGCTGGTCCTCCAGGTACAGGTGCACCCCGATCACCTGCGGCAGGGCCCCCCCGGTGGGCGGCTCCTCCGGGGACGGGGCCGGCTCGTCAGGAGGCACCTGCCGCGGCTGCCTGCCGGTCACCGGGCTCCCTCCGGCCGCCGCCCGCTGCCGCCGCGTGCCGCGGACGCGGTGTGCCGCGGTGGCGGGACGAGACCGAGCGCCCGCCGGTGATCCGCCCGGTGCGGCCGCGAGGCGCACGGGTTCCTTCCGGCCCAGGTCATCGTGGTCCCCCTCGGCGGTCGTCCGGTGGTGTCGTCAGGTTCAACGACCCGGCCGCCATATCGAACACACGTGTTTCGGACGGAGTCCGATCCGCCGTACGGAGCGGCTCGTGGAACGTGCGGGATACACGGACCCTTGTCCGGCAACGGAATCGTGCGGGACGCGGGTGGCCGAAACGCCGCTGTCCGCCGACCGGGGCCGGGGGCGCCCGGGCCGCGAACACCGCACCGTCCGGCCCGGCGGTCGTATCCGCGCGCGGCCGGCACCGCCCTGCCGCCGTCCTGCGCTCACGCGGTCCGGAGAACCTCGCAGGAGCAGTGGCGGAACTCCAGGCCGAGTTCGTGGTCCACGGCCTCGTTCGAGCGCGTGGCGGCCGCGGCGACCTTCTCCCAGGACCCGTACTTGAGGTACAGCTGGTCCGCTGTCGGGCCGAGCGGGTTGCCGTACTTCCTGATGTTGCGGGCCTCCAGCTCCGCCACCTGCTCCCGCGTCATCCCCGCGCGGACGACGTCCTTGGCGTCGTTGCGCATGTCGACGAGGGTGCGGGCCACCTCCTCCTCCGAGCGGCCCTCGGCGCGCATGTCGCACGCCGTGCGCTCCATGTCCTCCAGCAGCTCGTGGTAGCGCATGCGCTGGCCGCGGGCGACCTCGCGCTCCCACGGTGTCTCACGCCGGATCTGGCACACGACCGGTTCCGCGCTGGTGCAGGCGCCGTGCTCCGGTGGTGCCTGGGAGACGGTTCCGACGACGACCGAGCCGCAGCCTTCGGCGGCTCGGCAGAGGTGGGCGGGCTGCCCGGCGAAAGCGGGCTGGACGGGTACGAGCAGGGCCTGAGCGGCCAGGACGGCGGGGACGACGCGACGGAGGACGGAACGCAGACCGGTGGATGACATGTGCTCATCGTCGAGTGGGCGCCGGGAGCGGACGCGCGCCGACGGCCACTCATGCCTCGTACGGGTGGTGACCTCCACTCAGCAGGGTGAACGGGACGTGCCGGAGTCGCGGGGGCGCGCACGGCACACCGCTGCACGTGCCCGAGAGCCCCCGCAGGCGTGGTCTCCGGCCGTCCGCCGGTCGTGACCGGGTACCGGACCGTTGCGGAGGCCCCACGCGTGCCCTACGGTAGCGCGCGTCAACCCCGAACCCGTCCGGTGGAGTTGATACGGCGTGCTGCTCCTCGGACGCACTCTCGCCTTCGCCTCGGCCGTCGCCGCCGTAGCCCTGACAGCGTCCCCGGTCCAGGCGGCCGTCCCGTCGGGGCATGCGGACGTCGCCTGCCGGACCGCGAACTTCCACCCCGGCCACCGCGACGTCGACCGCCGCTGCCGGGATCAGGACGGCTGGTTTTGCTGACGCGGGAGGCCGCGTGCCGCGCGGCGTCCCCTTCCCGATCCGGAGGGTTCCGTGGACCGCAGGACACGACGGCTCGCCCACCGCGCGACGGTCACGGCCGTGCTCACCCTCGCCGCCGCGCTCGGCACGGTGTCGCCGGGCGCGAGCGCCACGGACCGGGCGGCCGGTCCGGCGCCGGTCTCCGCAGGCCCGCACGACCTGCACGGCCCGCGTATCCCGCACGACCCGCTTGTCCCGCACGACTCGCGTGTCCCGAGCGTCCCGCACAGCCCGAGCGTCCCGCTGCGCGTCGCCACGTACAACATCCACGCCGGCGCGGGCGAGGACGACGTCTTCGACCTGGAGCGGACGGCGGCGGCGATCCGCGGCCTGCGCGCCGACGTGATCGGACTGGAGGAGGTCGACGTGCACTGGGGCGCTCGCAGCGACTTCACCGACGAGGCGCGGGAACTGGCCGCGCGACTGCGCATGCGGTTCTTCTTCGCGCCGATCTACGACCTCCCCGCGGACCCGGCGGGCGGCCCGCGGCGGCAGTACGGTGTCGCGGTGCTGAGCCGCTTTCCGGTGCGCGACGCGCAGAACCACGAGATCACCCGGCTGTCGACGCAGACCCCCGACCCGGTGCCGGCCCCCGCGCCGGGCTTCGCCGAGGTGACGGTGCGGGTCCGCGGCGCCCGCGTGCACGTGTACGCGACCCACCTGGACTACCGCGCGGACCCCTCCGTCCGGCGGGTCCAGGTCGACGACATGCTGGCCGTGCTGGCGCGGGACCCGGGACCGAAGATCCTCGTCGGTGACTTCAACGCCGAGCCGGACGCGCCCGAACTGGCCAGGCTGTGGGGCCCGTTGGTGGACGCCGCACCGAGCGGCGGCAAGACGTACCCGGCGGCCGACCCGGTCAGGCGCATCGACCTCGTGACCGTCTCGCCGGACGTCGCCGTGACCGGTACGCACGACTACGCGACGACGGCCTCCGACCACCGCCCGGTGGTCGCGGACCTCCTGGTGCCTCGCCACGGCCGCTGAGCCGGAGCCCTTCGACGGCCTCCGACCACCGCCCCGTGGTCGCGAACCTCCTGATGCCTCGCCACGGCCGTTGAGCCAGAGCTCTTCGGCCGAATCAGTTTTACGTGCTCCTGACAATCAGGTGTTTCCGTGGCACCCTGCCTCACGCACGTCCGTCCGCACCGTTCCTCGTCCCCCCACCCTGCCCGGACCCGACCGGCCCGGTCACGGCAGAAGGAGAGCTGCGTGAGACGTCATCGCACCGTCGTGGGCATTGTGCTGACCGTCGGAGCCCTGTTCACCGGCGGCCTCGTCCAGGCCGGAGCCGCCTCGGCGGCCCCGGCGCCCTCCAGGGCCCCGGCTGCGGCCCGTACCGCTTCGGCGGCGGAGCAGCACACGGCCCGTGTCTTCTGGACCGCCGAACGCATGCGCGACGCCACTCCCCTCGATCCGCAACCGACCGGGCGGACGGCGACGGTGCTCAAGGCACCGGAGCCGCAAGGGAGTCCGAGCACGGTGGCGCCCACCCCCGCCCTCGCCTCCTTCCCGCAGGCCGGCGGCCCCTGGACCGGCCGCGGGGCCGTCCTCACCACCTCGGGACGGGTGTTCTTCACCTTCCAGGGGCGCACCGCCTCCTGCACCGGCAACGCCGTCACCAGCCAGAACGCCAGCACGGTCATCACGGCCGGGCACTGCGTGAAGTACCAGGGCAGCTGGCACACCAACTGGGTCTTCGTGCCGGGCTACGACAACGGCAACGCGCCGTACGGCCAGTGGGCCGCCGCCAAGACGCTCACGACCCCGCAGTGGGAGGCGAGCGAGGACATCAACTACGACGTGGGAGCGGCGGTCGTGGCTCCCCTGAACGGCAGGACGCTCTCCTCGGTCGTCGGCGCGCAGGGCATCCAGTTCAACGGCGGCTACAACAAGCCGATGTACTCCTTCGGCTTCCCGGCCGCGGCGCCGTACGACGGCACGAAGCTCATCTACTGCAGCGGCAACAGCTCCAAGGACTTCCTGTTCTCACAGGACCACAGCCTCGGCTGCGACATGACGGGCGGCTCCAGCGGCGGTCCGTGGCTCACCGGCTTCGACGAGGCCACCGGCACCGGTCTCCAGGTCTCCGTGAACAGCTTCGGCTACGCGTTCCTGCCGAAGTGGATGTTCGGGCCGTACTTCGGTGACGTCGTCAAGGCCCTCTACGACAAGGCGCAGGGCTCCTAGGCCCGGCCCGCCGGTCCGGCTGTCCGGCGTGCGGTGCAGCCGGGCCCGCGGACCACGGCGTCCTTCGGGCCGTCCCGGGTGCCTGCCCCGAGCGGAGGCTGGTTCAGGAGGCCGCGTCCCGGTGGCGGCGCAGCAGGGTCGCGACCGCGCAGCGCAGGCAGTCGGCCGCCTCGCCCGGCCGCGCCGTCCGGCCGGTGGGGGCGGGATCGGGGCACGCCTCCGGGGCCGTGCCGCCGTGTCCCGGACACGCGGCCGGTTCCCTGATCAGCGTCTCCAGCTCGCCCAGCAGCTGTTCGGTCCGCTTCGCCTGCTGGGCGAGAATCCGCACGCGGGCGCTCTGGCCGCCGATCTGCCGCCGGCTGGCCATGAGTTGCTCGTACTCCTCCAGGGTGAGGGCGACCGCCACCCGTCCACCGAGGATGATGTGGCGTGGCTGGGGGGTTCTGGACACTCGCGTCCTCCGCTCCTCGCCCGGGGTGCCCGCGTCCGGTGCACGACCTCCCCGGGCCACGGCTGCGATCCGTTCGTCGTCGGTGTCCGGAGAACGGCAGAGGGCCCCCGGACGGTTCCGAAGGGCCCTCTGGTGTCCGGATGGAGTCAGCGCGCGGCCGGAACCGCTCGCCCGGTGTCCGTCACCGGCCTGGGGTTCAGCAGCCGCTCGGCCAGTTCGCCGAAGGCGAGGGCGAAACCGCCCCACAGGACGGCCTGGATGGCCAGCGCGGACAGCCGGAACCGCCACAGCAGGGTGGCCGGGAAGTGGTCCGGCACCTCGTTGACGACCGGCAGGAACTCGTAGGCCAGCCCGATCACGACGGCGAACGCGGCCGACGCGACCACGGTGGCCCACCAGTTGCCCAGTCCGGGCGCCAGCCGCTTGCCCAGGAGGGTGGCGGCGACGGCGAGGAGGACGCTGAGCACCATCATCAGGAAGTACAGGGTGGTCCGCTTGCCGATGGTGTCGGGTTCGCCCACCGACGGCGGGTTGGCCGGGTACTTCAGGAACGGGACGACGTAGACGGCGAGCAGCGCGGCGCCCGACAGCAGCAGCGCCGTGGCGCGCGGGCCGAAGCGGCCCACGCGGCCCAGCGCGAAGCAGAAGGCGAGCGCGGCGATGCCGCCGAAGGCGACCCCGTAGAC
>NZ_WWJT01000279.1 GCF_009865385.1 Streptomyces sp. SID486
CGCCAGGGGGCGGGGAAACGCGCCGGGCTGCCGCGGCGGCCGCCGCGGCCGGGACGCTGCCCGGGGCGGACGGCCGCGTGCCGGCCCGGCCGCAGGTCAGATCGTCGCCGTGTCGATCACGAAGCGGTAGCGGACGTCGCTGGCCTGCACCCGCTCGTACGCCTCGTTGATCTGGTCGGCACGGATCACCTCGATCTCCGCGCCCAGCCCGTGCTCGGCGCAGAAGTCCAGCATCTCCTGGGTCTCGGCGATACCGCCGATGCCGGAGCTGCTCACGCTGCGGCGGTGGCCGAACAGCGACTGGAGCGCGATCTGCACCGGCTCCTCGGGCAGGCCGACGTTCACCATGGTGCCGTCCGTGCGCAGCATGCCGAGGTAGGCGGAGAAGTCGAGCGGCGCCGAGACGGTGTTCAGGATGATGTCGAACGTGCCGGCCAGCTCCTCGAAGGTCTCCGGGTCGCTGGTGGCGTAGTAGTGGTCGGCGCCCAGCCGCAGGCCGTCGTCCTTCTTGCGCAGGGACTGGGACAGGACGGTGACCTCGGCGCCCATCGCGTGCGCGATCTTGACTCCCATGTGACCGAGACCGCCCAGGCCGACGACGGCGACCTTCTTGCCGGGGCCGGCGTTCCAGTGCTTCAGGGGCGAGTACGTGGTGATGCCGGCGCACAGCAGCGGCGCGGCGACGTCCAGCGACAGCCCCTCCGGGATGCGGACGACGTAGTTCTCGTCGACGACGACCTTCTCGGAGTAGCCGCCGTAGGTGGGCTCGCCGTCCTTGCCGGTGTCGTTGTAGGTCCAGGTCGGGCCGCCCTGGGTGCAGTACTGCTCCAGGCCGGCCTTGCAGTTGTCGCACTCGCGGCAGGAGTCGACCATGCAGCCGACGCCCACCCGGTCACCGACGGCGAACTTCGTCACGCCGGAGCCGACCTCGGAGACGACGCCCGCGATCTCGTGGCCCGGGACCATGGGGAAGATGCCGGGGCGCCAGCCGTCCTGGGCCTGGTGGATGTCGGAGTGGCAGATACCGGCGAACTCTATGTCGATCAGGACGTCGGACGCGCCGACCGCGCGCCGCTCGATGGTGGTGCGCTCCAGCGGGGCCTTGGGTGCGGGCGCGGCGTAAGCAGCAACAGTGGTCATGCCGGGGTTCTCCTAGCGGAAGTCCTCGTGCCCGGCTGTCTTCCGGCGGGCACCTGTCCAGGGTGCATCGATCCGTGTGCACCACCCACCCCACGGGTTTGCGTACGACCGCTGTGCCTACCACCAGCGAGGACAGGCTCCTGGGCGTACGACCGGGAATACTGGACGCATGGACAGCAGGGACGAGCAGGCGGGTGTGGCGGCCGCCACCGGGCGGCCTCTGGACCGGCGGGCGGAGCTGAGCGAGTTCCTGCGGAGCCGGCGGGCGCGGCTGCAGCCCGAGGACGTGGGACTGACCGCCTTCGGCCGGCACCGCCGGGTGCCGGGGCTGCGCCGCGAGGAGCTGGCGCAGCTGGCCGGGGTCTCGGTGGCGTACTACACCCGCCTCGAACAGGGCAACGGCCGCAACGTGTCGGCGGAGGTGCTGGACTCCATCGCCCGGGCCCTGCGGCTCACGGACGCCGAGCACGCGCACCTCACCCACCTGGCCAAGCCGAAGGCGCACAAGAAGAAGCCGGTGGCACCGCAGCAGCAGGTGCGGCCGGCACTGCGGCAGCTGCTGGCGACCCTGGAGGGCGTACCGGCGTACGTCGTGGGCCGACGGGCGGAGATCCTGGCCTGGAACGGCACGGCGGCGGCCCTCTTCGGTGACTGGGCGGAGCTGCCGGCCGTCGAGCGGAACTGGGCCCGGCTGGTGTTCCTCCGCCCGGACTACCGGGAGCTGTTCGTCGACTGGGAGCAGAAGGCGATCGACATCGTGTGCGCCCTGCGCATGGACGCGGGCTGCGATCCGGACGACGCCCGCCTGTCGGCGCTGGTGGGGGAACTCTCGGTCAAGAGCGAGGAGTTCCGGCGGCTGTGGGCCACGCACGACGTCAAGGAGAAGAGCCATGGCGTCAAGCGGCTGCGGCATCCCCTGGTGGGTGATCTCGCCCTGCACTTCGAGAGCTTCCGGCTGACGGACGGTTCGGACCGGTCCCTGGTCACCTATCACGCCGAGCCGGGCTCCGCCTCCGCCGAGTCCCTGCGGCTGCTGGCCAGCTGGGGCACGGACGCGACGCGCGCCGCGACGCGGTGAGACGGGACGAGGGGCGCACCGGGGGCGGGCCCCCGGTGCGCCCCTCGTCCGGGAGCGCTGCGGTCTACTTGCCGAAGTAGGCGTTGTAGATCGTGATCAGCGACGTGTTGCCCTGCCTGTCGGTGATCTTGGCGCGGAACGAGACGGCCTTGTTCCGCGCCGGGTTCTTCACGGTGATCTTGCCGCCCCGGACGGCGACCTTGGTGAAGTTCCGGCCGTCGTAGGAGACGTAGACGGCGAGGGACTTCAGGTTGCGGCCGGCGGCCGACCCTTCCACGGTGACCGGGAAGGTGACCTTCCGGCCGGCCGCGACCCGGCTGTCCAGGCCGGTCGTGGCGCCGAGGTGCAGGCCGGAGGCCGGCAGCTGGGCGACGTCGGTCGACTGCTTCCTGGAGCGGAACGTCCAGGCCGCGTCGATCCGGGTGGACGCCTCGGACACCTTCGGGGACCGCCTGACCGAGGTGGTCAGCCTGTACGCCGCGTCACCGGCCGGGACCTTGAAGGTCTTGTCGCCGAACAGCGGGTCGTCGTTGGAGCCGACCTTGGTGCCGTTGCGGTACAGGGTGGTGGTCGCCGAGGTGATGTCGGAGTACCCGGCGTCGCGGGCGGAGTCGGCGAAGAGCGGCAGCGAACCGTAGATCTCGTCGCCGGTGCGGAAGAGGCCGAAGCCGGCGCCGACGTGCGGGCCGAAGACCGCGGTGTTGACGGTCCGGGTGTAGGTCCGGCCGGCCGTGAAGGTGAACTGGCCGAGTCCGTAGCCGGCGTCGGTGACCGGGAAGCCGTCCTGGTCCACCCCGCCGTCCTGGCTGAACTCCAGCTGCCACTGCACGCCGCCCCTGGCGGACAGGTGCAGGGTGCGGGTGCCGGGCAGGGTCTGCGGGATGCCGATGGAGGAGGCGCCGGAGCTGTCGGGCAGCCAGCCCACCGCGTTGAGGGTGCCCTTCTTGCCGTGCGCCGCCGCGCCCATGCGGACCTTCACCGTGGCGAGGTCCGCCGCCTTGTAGTGCCTGGTGTAGCCGGTGGCGAGCCGCTTGACCGAGCCGCCCGCGGTGACGTCGTACTGCTCGCTCGCGCCCTTGGTCCAGTGCTGGTCCCACTGCTGCCGCAGCGTGCCTGCGGGGGGCTGCGGGCCCAGGTGGGCGGTGCGGAAGTTCTTGTACGAGTCCAGGAACCAGCCGTAGCCGTACTGGCCGTCGCCGACCGTGACGTCGAAGCCGGGCGAGGCGAACTGGGACTTCAGGCCCGAGGCGGGGACGGTGACGTCGACCGGCCTGGCCTTGCGCGCGTCGATGGTGATCGTCTGCTTCTTGCCGACGACCAGCCTGGGCTGGGCGATCCAGTCGATGCCCTTGGTGGCGTCCTCCGGGTCCCCGTAGATCGCCGTGTTGAGGATGTAGGTGCCCTTGGGTGCGCGCGCCTTCACCGTGCCCGACTTGTCGTAGGGGTTCAGTGACACGCCGCCCGCCAGGCCCGCCACGCCGGAGAGCTCGGCGCCGTAGTAGGGGGCCGGCTTGCCGTCACGGCCGATGAACTTCAGCGTGACGTCGTACGACTCCACCTCCCGCTGCACCGCCGCGGCCGTGCGGACCGTCTGGCCGCCGCCCGTCGCCGTCACGTAGGCGGAGTAGGCGCCGTCGACCGTGCCGCCCAGCCTGGTGTCGGCGGTGAGGCCGACCGCGGCCCTGCCGTGCGCCGGGACCGTCACCTTCGTCGCGCCGAGCTTGAAGAAGCCGGCCGGGGCCGCCGCGCCCTTGGGGTCGGTGGCGGTGCTGGTCAGGGAGAGCGTGACGTCCTTGTCGCCGAGGTTGCGGTACGTCAGCTGCTCGGTGGCCGGCTTGTCGTCGGTGTGCGGCCACTGCTGCACACCGAAGCTCACCGACACCGGATCGGCGACGATCGACTGCTTGATGGCCTTGTCGACGGCGATCCGGCCGGCGCCCTGCTCGAACGGGGTGTACTTGCCGCCCTTCGCGGAGCCGGTCAGGGCGCCCTTCAGCTCGGCGTAGCCCCAGTCGGGGTGCTCCTGCTTCAGGATGGCCGCGGCCCCCGCGACGTGCGGGGTGGCCATCGAGGTGCCGGAGAGGGTGAGGTAGCCCTCCGGCTTCTCGCCGACCTCCTGGTCGATGACGCTGCCCTTGGCCGCGGCGGCGGTGATGTCCACGCCCGGTGCGGTGACGTCCGGCTTGATGGCGCCGTCGCCGACGCGCGGGCCGGTGGAGGAGAAGTGGGCGAGCCTGTCCTTCTTGTCGACGGCGCCGACGGTGAGCGCGGCGTCGGCGCTGCCGGGCGAACCGACCGACCGGGGGCCGTCGTTGCCCGCGGCGATGGCGAACAGGACGCCCTTCTCGGCGGAGAGCTTGTCGACCTCGGCCTCCAGCGGGTCGATGCCGGGGGTGTCGGAGCCGCCGAGGCTCAGGTTGACGACGTCGGCGCCCTGCGCCACGGCCCACTCCATGCCGGCGAGGATGCCGGAGTCGTCACCGGAGCCTTCGTCGTCCAGGACCTTGCCGTTGAGGAGTTCGGCGTCCGGCGCCACACCCTTGTACTTGCCGCCCGATCGGGCGCCCGTGCCCGCCACGATGGAGGCGACGTGGGTGCCGTGCCCGAAGTGGTCCTCGGCGTCGGCGGCGGGGGTGAAGTTCTTGGACTCGAGCACCTGGTCCTTGAGGTCCGGGTGGCTGGTGTCCACGCCGGTGTCCAGGACGGCGACCTTCACGCCCTTGCCGGTGTAGCCGGCCTTCCAGGCGGTGGGGGCGCCGATCTGCGGCACGGACGTGTCGAGGCTGGCCCTGCGGACGCCGTCGAGCCAGACGTGCGCGATCCCGGACGCGGACCGCACGCCGTCGGTGACGGCGGCCCACAGGTCGGCGGTGTCCTGGACCGGGGTCTGCACGGCGTCCGCGTTGAGCGCCTTCAGGCTGCGGCGCAGGGTGCCGGCGTCCCGGACGCCGGACCTGGCCGCCGTGGCGCTGCCGCGGTAGCCGACGATGACCTTCAGGCCGTTCCGCTGGGCCTTGCGGGTGGCGGACTTGTTCAGCTCGGTGACGTCGAACAGGCGCTGGTCCAGGGTGCCGGAGGCGACCAGGCGGGCCGCGTCGGCGGGGACGACCAGCGTGTGCCCGGCGGCCTTGCGGACCTGGAAGGGTATGTGCTCGCGTCCCTCGGCCCGCTGGAGGCCGACGATGCGGCCCTTGGCGTCGAGGGCGACGCGGTCGCCGGTGATCAGGGTGACCTGGTGCTGGGCGGTGCGTGCGGCGGCACCCGCCGGGGCGGATGCCGGTTTCGCCGACGCCGGGCTGGTCATGCCCGCCGCGAGGGCGACCGCTGCGGCGGTGGCCACGCCGGCCGCAGCTGCTCTCTTCACTTGTCTGCGCAAGTTCTCCCCCTGGAGACGGAGTACCGGGTGAATTGCCCCTTCACCCGGCGGGGGATGGATTCGCACAGATGCACGCCGCCCCCCGGGTCACGAAGTATGCCGGGGGGTGATCACAGGGCTCAAGGGATCGGGGAGGGACGGGAAAACGCGGCCGAAAACCGTTACGCGTTCTCCTTCACCGTGATGCGGCCCTTGCGCAGGCCGGCCGGCCGGGGAGCCTTCCTCGCCGGCGCGGAGTCGTGCGTGACCACCATGAAGGCCAGCCCGTGCGCCTTCCACAGGCGTTCGAGCGGTACGAGGGCCGTCTCGCCGTTCTCCTGCGGCTGACCGCTTCCGCCGCCCCGCTGGAAGCCGCCGGAACCCGCGCCACCCCCGGGAAAACGCCGGTGCCGCCCCCGGAAAACGCCGGTGCCGCCCCCGGAAAACGCCGGTGCCGCCCCCGGAAAACGCCGGTGCCGCCCCTCGGGAAGGGGCGGCACCGGAGCGGATGTCGAGGGGGCGCGTCAGGCGGCCGAACCGGCCTTCCACTGCGCCCAGTCCATGTTCCAGCCGTTGAGGCCGTTGTCCGGCGAGACGGTCTTGTCGCCGGTGTGCTGGACGACCACGACGTCGCCGATCAACGAGTGGTCGAAGAACCACGCGGCCGGCATGCCGGGGTCGCCGGCGCCCTTCTTGTCCTGCAGGCCGACACAGCCGTGGCTGGTGTTGGCGCCGCCGAAGACGGACGGGGCGCCCCAGTAGTTGCCGTGGATGAAGGTGCCGGAGCCCGTCAGCCGCATGGCGTGCGGCACGTCCTTGATGTCGTACTCGCCCTTGCCGTCGTCGTCGGTGAAGCCGACCGTCGCGCCGTTCATGCGGGTCTGCTTGAACTTCTCCGAGATCACCATCTGCCCCTCGTACGTCTTGTGGTCGGGGGACCCGGCGGAGATCGGGATGGTCTTGACGACCTTGCCGTCCTGCGTGATCTTCATCTGCTTGGTCTTCGCGTCGACGTACGAGACCTGGTTGCGGCCGATGTGGAAGGTGACCGTCTTCTGCTGGACGCCGTAGACGCCGTTCGCGCCCTCGACGCCGTCCAGCGCCAGCTTCAGCGTGACGGTGGAGCCTTCCTTCCAGTACTCCTGCGGACGGCAGTCCATGCGGTTGGCGCTGAACCAGTGGCAGGCGACCTCCTGGCCGCTGCTGGAGCTGACCGTGATGCCCTTCTGCACGGCGGCCTTGTCGGCGATCGCCTTGTCGAAGTTGATCGAGACCGGCATGCCGACGCCGACCGTGGAGCCGTCGTCCGGGGTGAAGGTGCCGATGAAGCTGTTGGCCGGGGAGACCGTGGTGAAGGAGGCGTTCTCGTGGGCTATGCGGCCCTCGGAGTCCTTGGCCTCGGCGGCGACCTTGTAGGTGGTCGAGCGCTCCAGCTGGGTGGTGGGCTTCCAGCTCTTCCTGTCGGCGGACACCTGACCGGCGACGGCCTTGCCGTCCTGGGTGGTCATGGTGACGCCCGTGAGCGTGCCCTTGCTCACCGTGACGGCGGCGGAGTTGTTGATCGAGGCGTTGGCGGAGCCGTCCTTGGGCGAGATCGTGATCTGCGCCTCCGACGACTTCTGGGCCGCCGCCTCGTCGGTGCGGGCCTGCGAGGAGTCACCGCTGCCGCCGCTCGCGGAGGCCTCTTCGCCGCCGGAACACCCCGTGAGCACCAGCACACCGCCGAGCAGGGCGGACGCAGTCATCAGACGCCTGCGCCGCTTACTGTCCGTCATCACAAGCTTCTCCATCGTTGCCGAGTCGCGTTTACCCCGAGAGTCCCCCGCCACGAATCTTCAACGCTACGGCCGGTTCGTCCCGTTCCCCACCCCTTGCGCCTGTGGGGCATCCCACGTTCACGGAAAACCGGTTCCGCGTGTGATGCCCGCGTGCCCGTGGTGCGGGGGTCGCGCGTGGTGCGGGGTCGCATGGTGCGGGGGTCTCGTCCGTGCGCCCCCCTGGGACGACGAAACCCCGGACGGCGGTCGCCGTCCGGGGTCAAGAGTGCCCCGGGACGCTCAGCCGATGCCGTCCTCTTCCTCTTCGTCGTCCTCCTCATCATCCTCGTCCAGATCCCAGTCGGGCGAATCCGGGTCGCAGTCGATCCGCTCGCTGGACCAGGACGCCTGCTGGAGCTCCACTCCGGGCACCTCGCTGACCAGGTCGAACGGATCGACGAGATAGGCCAGGGCCTCCGCGGTGTCTTCCGTCACAGCCCCCTCGGCCTGCGACCGCTCCTCCGCCGGCAGATCCGGGTCGGCGGTGAGCCGGCTCAGCGCGGCCTTGGTCACCTCGTCCTCGTCCTGCACCTCCAGCACCAGCTCCACCCGAAGCCGTACAAAGCGTGATGTCTCTTCTGTGCTCATGGCGGGAGCGTACGACCGAAACCTCTCGTGACTTTCCTGTGACCCGCGCCTTTCACTAACATCGCCCCACACGGCCAATTCGCCAGCGTCACAAGGGGATCGATATTCCGTGTCATCCGCTCGCCGCCCGCTGCTGACCGCCACCGCCGCGGGCACCCTGCTCTGCGCGCTGTGGTTCGTCCCGTCCGCGAACGCCTCGCAGGAGACCCCGGCGAGAGAGACGGCGGCCATGTCCGCGCCCGCCTCGGCCGCACAGGACACCCGGGCCACACAGGTCACCCACGTCACCCAGGTCACGCAGGCCAGGGCGGTGACGGCGGCGGACACCGGGGCCGCCGGGACCGCCGGGGCCGCGGACCGGTCGGCCGAGGACACCGAACTGGCCGACACGGGCAGCCCCGACACCACTCCGTACGTCGTCGGCGGCAGCCTCTTCCTGGCGGTCGGCGCCGGGTTCGTCATGTACTCCATGCGCCGCGAACGCCTGGGATTTTAATTGCCCTTGACGGAACTTTGACAGCCCGCTCATAGTTCCGCCATGAAGAGATCATCGGGTGTGCGGCTGTGCGCCACCACGGCAGTGGGCGCACTGTCGCTCGCCCTCGTCACGGGCTGCGGCGGCGACGGATCGAAGGACTCCGCGGGCACCCCGGCCGAGGGCGCGGGCAGGCCGGCCACGAAGGCGCTGAGCGCCGCCGAACTGCGCAAGCGGGTCATCACCGACGGCGAGGTCCCCGGATACAAGGTCGGGGCCGTGCCGGCCGGCCGTGCCCAGCTGATCAAGGCCGACGACGCGAAGTGCGAACCGGTCGCCCGGGTCATGTCCGGGTTCGCGCCGGTCCCCGGGGCGGCACGGACCGACCGCATGGCCACGCAGGAACCGCGGAAGACGGGCGGCGCCCGGCCGACGCCCCAGGGGGACCGCGGCGAAGGCGGATTCGAGGCGTCGGTGAACAAGGCCATGACGCGGGACATCACCACGGTCGACCTGTCCTCGTACGAGGGTGACGGCGCGGCGAAGGCGCTGAAGGCGTTCGCCGACGCGGTGAAGGGCTGCGCGGGCGGCTTCGTCGGCAAGCAGGCGGGAACCGCGATGAAGTTCACCCGGCTCACCGGAGGCGGGGCCGCGGGCGCCGGGGACGAGTCGGTGGCGGTCACGGCGGTCACCGACATGGACGGCGGGAAGACCGCGCCCGTCTACGCCGTGGTCGTCCGGCACGGGAACACCCTGGCGTCGTACCAGACCGTGAACTTCGGCGCGATGATGTCCGGCAAGTCCTACGCGGTGTCGCCCGAGGTCGTCGAGGCCCAGTCGGCCAAGCTGAAGTGACCCTCCCCCCGGACAGCCGGACAGCCGGACAGGGGGCAGGGGGCAGGGGACTCACCGCGCGGAAGCCTCCCGGAGCATCGCTCCGAGAGGCTTCCGTCGTGCCACGCTCCGGCAGGCCTCCGTCGTGCACGCGCCCGCCGGACGGCCGGGGTTACGCCAGTGGTCCCGTCACCGACTCGGCGGCGGCCACCAGTTCTCCGCCGCGCACGAAGGCGTCGGCGGCGGCGAGGTCGGGTGCCAGGAACCGGTCCGGGCCCGGGCCGCGCACACCGGCGGCGCGCGCCGCCTGGATCACGGCCCGTGAGGCGGGCGCCGGGGTGAGGCCCTCGCGCAGTTCGACGGCGCGCGTGGCGGCGTACAGCTCGATGGCGATGACCCGGGTGAGGTTGTCCACGGCGGTGCGCAGCTTGCGCGCGGCGGACCAGCCCATGGAGACGTGGTCCTCCTGCATGGCGGAGGACGGGATGGAGTCCGCCGACGCCGGTACGGCCAGCCGCTTCAGCTCGCTGACCAGGGCGGCCTGCGTGTACTGCGCGATCATCAGGCCGGAGTCCACACCGGCGTCGTCGGCGAGGAACGGCGGCAGCCCGTGGCTGCGGTTCTTGTCCAGCAGCCGGTCGGTGCGGCGCTCGGCGATGGAGCCGAGGTCGGCGGCGGCGATGGCGAGGAAGTCCAGGACGTAGGCCACGGGAGCGCCGTGGAAGTTGCCGTTGGACTCCACGCGTCCGTCGGGCAGCACGACCGGGTTGTCGACGGCGGAGGCCAGCTCCCGCTCGGCGACCAGGCGGGCGTGCGCGACCGTGTCGCGTCCCGCGCCGGCGACCTGCGGGGCGCAGCGCACGGAGTAGGCGTCCTGGACGCGCGGGGCGTCGTCCTGGTGGTGCCCGGTGAGTTCCGAACCCTCAAGTACGGCGAGCATGTTGGCGGCGCTGGCGCCCTGGCCCGGGTGCGGCCGGATGGCGTGCAGTTCGGGCGCGAGGACCTTGTCGGTGCCGAGCAGCGCCTCCAGGCTGAGGGCGGCGGTGATGTCGGCGGACTTGTACAGGGTGTCGAGGTCGGCGAGGGCCATGACCAGCATGCCGAGCATGCCGTCGGTGCCGTTGAGAAGGGCGAGGCCCTCCTTCTCGCGCAGTTCGACCGGCTGGATCCCGTGCTCGGCGAGCAGTTCGCCGGCGGGCCGGACGACCCCGTCGGGCCCCTCCGCGTCCCCCTCGCCCATGAGGGTCAGGGCGCAGTGGGACAGCGGGGCCAGGTCGCCGGAACAGCCGAGGGAGCCGTACTCGTGCACGACCGGGGTGATCCCGGCGTTGAGCACGTCGGCCATGGTCCGGGCGACCTCGGGCCGCACGCCGGTGTGTCCCGAACAGACGGTCTTGAGCCGCAGGAACATCAGGGCCCGGACGACCTCGCGCTCCACCCGCGGGCCCATGCCGGCGGCGTGCGAGCGGACGATGTTGCGCTGCAGCTGGGCACGCAGCTCCTGGCTGATGTGCCGGGTCGCCAGGGCGCCGAAGCCGGTGGAGACGCCGTAGACCGGGTCGGGCTTGGCGGCCAGCGCGTCCACGATCTCCCGGGCCGCCGCGAGGGCCGCCACCGCCTGTTCCGACAGCTCGACGCGGGCGCCGCCGCGCGCCACGGCGAGAACGTCGGCCGCCGTGACACCGGACGTCCCCACCACCACAGAGTGCATATCCATATTCAGGAGCGTACGCATTGAATGCGGCACTGTCACTAGTGGAGACCGGGGGTGCCCCTTACCCAGCGGTGTGGCCTTCGCCTCATGGCCGGCGCCCCCGGAACCGGCGCCGTTCGGCGCGCGAGGGCGGCGGCTCGTTCGCCAACCGTACGACGGGGTCGTCCGGCCCCTCCCGGCCGGCCACCACCGGCCGGTCCAGCCGCATGGCCTTGGCCCGGTACTGGGCGGCGTCCGCGAGCCGGAACAGTCGGCGGGCGTCCCGCACCTCGCCGATCGGCTCCTCGGTCGAGGCGACCCCGCACGCGACCCCCTCCCCCAGCTCCAGCTCCCCCGCCCTGCGGCACAGTTCGTCCGCCGCCTTCACCACGTCGCCGGCGGGCTGCCCGACCGCGAGCAGACAGAACTCGTCCCCGCCGAGCCGCGCGGCCAGCGCTCCCGGCACCATCGCGCCGCACAGGGACAGCACCGAACCGAAGCGTTCGAGGAGCCGGTCGCCGACGGAGTGCCCGAGGGTGTCGTTGACCCGTTTGAGCCCGTTGAGGTCGCAGACGACCAGACTGACGACGACCCCTTCCGCGCGGTGCCGCTCGACGGCCTCCTCCAGGCGCACGTCCACGGCCCGGCGGTTGGCCAGTCCGGTGAGGGCGTCGGTGAACGCCAGCCGGCGGGCCTCCTCCAGCCGCTCGGTCTGCGCGATGCCCGCGGCGACGACGGCGGCGAGCACGGTGGCGAAGTCGGCGTCGGCCCGCGCGAACGGGGGCCGGCCGGCCGGGCGCGCCACGTACAGCTCGCCCCAGGCGCGGCCGTGCAGCACGACGGGGGCGACGACGCAGCAGCCGCGGCCCCGGCGGCGCAGGGCGGCGACCCGCTGGTGGAAGTAGCCGGGGGTGCCGGCGGCCTCGCCCTCGGCGGTCTCCACCCAGGCGTTGGGGCCTCCGCCACCGGCCCACCGCTCGTGCAGGAACTCGGTGATCTCCGGGAACTGGTGCACCGGGTACGCCTCGGCCTCCGGGAACTCCTCCTCGTCCGGGGCGCGGTCCCCCACGTTCACCAGGACGCGCAGCCGGCCGAGCCCCCGCTCCCACACCGACAGCGCGGCGAAACGGCCGTCCAGCGCATGGCAGGCGCCGAGGGCGGCGGCCCGCCAGCACTCCCGCGGGGTGTGCGCCGCCGCCATGCCCTGCGCCAGCGCCACGACCGCGGCCAGCCGCTCGTCCTCACCCATTACTCCAGGTTAGGGAGGATTACGGCGTTTCGGGAGGTTGGTGCGGCGATCAGGTGGAACATCCGGCTATGGGGCCTTCACCGGGACGAGGCGCCGAGCCCGCCGCCACTCCTCGCCCCTCTTCACTCCCCGGGCCACTGCGGCGTCCGCTTCTCGTTGAACGCCGCCACTCCCTCCGCCCGGTCGCCGGAGAACGCCACCGAGCGCCAGGCCGCGTCCTCGACCTCCAGACCGGCCCGCAGATCGAGGCCGTGCCCCAATCGCAGCGCCCGCTTCGCCGCGCGCAGCCCCACCGGCGAGTTCGCGGCGATGCGCGCCCCCAGGGCCAGCGCCTCCTCACGGTCCCGGCCCTCCTCCACCAGCAGGTCCACGAGCCCCAGCCCGGCCGCCTCCGCCGCCTCGACGCGCCGGGCCGAGAAGATCAGCTCGGCCGCCCGCGCCGCGCCGACCCGCCGGGGCAGCAGCTGTGTACCGCCGCCGCCCGGGATCACGCCCACGGACACCTCCGGCAGCCCCACCACCGCCGTACGGTCGGCCACGATCAGATCGCAGGACAGCGCCAGCTCGAAGCCGCCGCCCAGCGCGAAGCCGTGCACCGCCGCGACCGTCGGCATCGGCAGCTCCAGCACCCCGGTGTACGCCGCCCGCGCCACCGGCCGCTGCCGTACCAGGTCGGCGTCGGAGAAGGAGTTCCGCTCCTTCAGGTCCGCGCCCACACAGAACGCCCGGTCATGCGACGAGGTCAGGACGACCACCCGGGCCTCCCGGTCACCGGCCAGGGCCGCGCACGCGCCCGCGAGGGAGCGGGCCATCTCCGTGGACACGGCGTTCATCGCCTTGGGCCGGTCCAGCACCAGCTCCGCGACGTGCCCGTGCCGCCGCACCAGTACGAACTCCCCGAACCGCTCCTCGCCCATGGCACCCTCCGGTTAACGCGGGTTAACTCACTGTCGGCCCGATCATCGCAGCCGCACCCGGCGCCGGGAAAGCCCGGGGGGCTACGCCCGTTCGAGTGACAACCCGGCCGTCTCCCCGCACACCGCCCACGGGAGCGCATAGCGTGCGCTCCGCCATGGCGCGCCCCGGGCGCGCGGCGGGGAGGGAAGCGATGACACCGATACCTGCACACCCCGGCACGGCGCCGGGACACGGGCCGGGGAGGGCACCGGGCGTACCGCGCGGGCGGCACCGCAGGCCCCGGCCCCGCAGGGTGCTGTTCGCCGCCGGCGGTCTCGCCCTGGCCGCGGGCGTGCTCAGCCTGGTCCGCATCACCCCGGAGTCCGGTGTCGGCGCCCCCGGCACGGCGGAGGCCGAACCCTGGCGCCACCCGGCCGCGGCGGCCACGGGCCGTTCGGCGGACACCTCGGCCACCACCGCGGCACCGCCCTCGGCTCCTGCCGTCATGGGCGGCAGGAGCCCTGGTCCGACCGCCACCGGCACACCGCCGCCGGACTCGGGAGCGCCCGCGCCCACCCGGGGCGGCCCCGCACCGGCCGCCACCCCGAGCGCGGCCCCGGCCACCACCCCGGCAGGCACCCCGGGCACGTCCACCGGCACCCCGGGCGCGCCCGCCGGCACCCCGCGCGCCA
>NZ_WWJT01000280.1 GCF_009865385.1 Streptomyces sp. SID486
GGCCGCCGCGCACGGCGCCCCGGCGGCGCAGCCCGCGGCCGGGGACTTCTCGCCCTTCTGGTTCGCCGTGCCGGTGCCCCGGCCGCTGTTTGCGGAGGACGGCTCGTCGGCCCCCATCGCCGAACTCGCGCCGGGCACCTGGTACCTGGCCGTCGAGCAGCGCGGTGCCGCGCTGGTCGCGCAGACCCAGGACGGCCGCCGGGGCGTGCTGCAGGACACCTCCGGCATCCAGCGCGGCTGAGCCCCGCACACCGCCGTACCGGCCCCTCGCCCTTCCGGGCGGGGGGCCGTTGCCGTACAGTCGCCTCCCGGCTGATATCTGACGGATCGTCAGGAGGCGGACGCATGCGGCTCGGTCTCGCTCTCGGCTACTGGCGGCGCGGCCCGGACGCCGGCCATGTGCCGCTCGCCCGGGAGGCGGAGCGGCTCGGCTACGACTCGGTGTGGACGGCCGAGTCCTGGGGCTCGGACGCCTTCACCCCGCTGACCTGGATCGCCGCCCAGACCTCGACGATCAAGCTGGGTACCGCGGTCGCCCAGATGGCCGCGCGCTCACCGGCCGCCACCGCGATGCACGCGCTCACCCTGGACCACCTCTCCGGCGGGCGCGTGCTGCTCGGACTCGGGCTCTCCGGGCCGCAGGTGGTGGAGGGCTGGTACGGCCGCCCGTTCCCGAAGTCGCCGCTGACCGCGACCCGGGAGTACGTGGACGTCGTACGGCAGGTGCTGCGCCGGGAGGGGCCGGCCCAGGTGGACGGGCGGTTCCATCCCCTCCCCTACCGCGGACCGGACGGCACCGGCCTCGGCAAGCCGCTGAAGTCCGTCACCCACCCGCTGCGCCCCGGCCTCCCCGTCCTGCTCGGTGCCGAGGGCCCGAAGAACGTCGCCCAGACCGCCCGCATCGCCGACGGCTGGCTGCCGCTGTACTGGGCGCCGAGCCGGCCCGAGGTGTACGGGGACGTGGTGCGGGAGTTGCCGGAGGGGTTCCTGGTGGCGCCGATGGCCCGGGTGGAGGTCTGCGACGACGTGGCCGGGGGGCTGCTGCCCGTGAAGGCCATGCTCGGCTTCTACATCGGCGGGATGGGGCACGCGGCCCGCAACTTCCACGCCGACCTGATGGCCCGCATGGGCTACGGGCGGGAGGCCCGCCGCGTCCAGGAGCTGTTCCTGGCCGGGCGCCGGGAGGAGGCCGTGCTCGCCGTCCCCGACGACTTCGCCGACGAGATCTCCCTGGTCGGCCCGCGCGCCCGCATCGCCGAGCGGCTGCAGACATGGCGGGCGGGCCCGGTGACGGACCTGCTGGCGCTGTCACCGGACCCGCACACGCTCAGGGTGCTGGCGGAGCTGAACCGCTAGCCCCGCCCGGCCTTCTAGCCCTTGGAGAGCTGGGAGGCCGACGGCACCTGGTTCTTGACGGGGGCGCCGGCGTCCTGCCCCGCGCCCTTCACCTGGTTGATGACGTCGTCGAAGGAGCCCGCCGCGTTCCCGTCGCCCTTGCGGAGCTTGGACGGCAGGTCCTTCAGGGCGTCGATGCCGGAGCCGAGCGGCGCGATGGCCTTGGCGAGCAGCGGATCGCCCTGGGCGTTCTTCTGGGCCGCCTTGAGCCGGTTGTAGGCGAAGGCGCCGGCGAGACCGGCCTTCACCAGGGCCAGCTTGCGGCCCTTGGCGCCCTTCTTGAACTTGCCGGCCTTCCAGGGCTTCACGATCCACTGGTAGGTCGCGCCTGCGGCGAGGCCCGCGTTCGCCACGAACCTGGTCTTGGCCAGCTTCTGGTGTTCGGCGGACGCGGACGGGCTGGGCGAGTCCGCGGCAGGGACGGCTTGCGCCGCCGCGGAGTCCTTCGTACTGCTCTTCTCGGTGCCGCAGGCGGTGGCACCGGCCACCAGGGCACAGCACAGGGTGAGCGCCACGAAGAGGCGCCGTATCGGTACGGGCACGTGGTCCTCCGGACGTGTCCTCCCCGAGCGGTCTGTTTCCTCCGGCAGCCTCACCCGGGGCGGGCGCGTGCGCCACCCGGGGGAAGCCGTTCGGGTGCCCGGCCCGGTTTCACCGCCCGGGAACCGGCAATCCGAAGACCATGTCTCGATATCGCACTGGCGCGAATCAGGCGGGGACGGCCGTAGCGGTCGTCGCCGACATCATGGCCTTCATACTCGGCCTGTGGATCCTGATGTACCTGTTGGACGCGAACCGGGCGAACAGCCTGGTCCAGTTCGTCCATGACGCGGCCTCCTGGCTGGCCGGCTGGTCACACGACCTCTTCACGTTCGACGAGGCCTGGGCGCGGGTGGTCGCCGGCTACGGCCTGGCCGCCGTGGTGTACCTCTTCGTCGGCCACGCCATCGCCAACCGCATGCACCGGCACTGAGCGCTCAGCAGCAGTCCGGGGCCAGACCCGCCGGCAGGTGTTCGCCGCCGAACACCGCGCACGTGGCGTCGTGGCCGCCCAGCGCGGCCACGGCCAGCAGCAGGGAGCCCGCCGTCCAGGTGGTCAGCTCGCGGGGCCACACCGCGTCGTCCTCGAAGACGTAGCCCGTCCAGTACAGGCCGGTCCCGGGATCGCGCAGGTGCTGGATGGACTGGAGGATCTCCAGAGCCCGGTCGGACTCGCCCACCGCCCACAGGGCGAGGGCGAGTTCGGCCGACTCGCCGCCGGTCACCCAGGGGTTGGGGACCACGCAGCGCACGCCGAGCCCGGGGACGACGAACCGGTCCCAGGACTCCTCGATGCGGGCCTTGGCCTCGGCGCCGGTCAGGGCGCCGCCGAGGACCGGGTAGTACCAGTCCATCGAGTACCGGTCCTTGTCGAGGAAGCGCTCGGGATGGCGGCGGATCGCATGGCGCAGCGACCCTGCGGCCAACTCCCAGTCCGGCTGCGGCTCTTCGCGCTGTTCGGCGATGGCGAGCGCGCAGCGCAGCGCGTGGTGCACGGAGGAGCTGCCGGTCAGCAGGGCGTCGGCGGTGGGCGTGCCGTCGTCCTCGCGGCGCCAGCCGATCTGCCCGCCGGGCTGCTGCAGCCGCAGCACCCATTCGACGGCCGCGTAGACGGTCGGCCACATCCGGTCCAGGAACGTGTCGTCGCCCGTGGACAGGTAGTGGTGCCAGACGCCGACGGCTATGTAGGCGACGAAGTTGGACTCGCGGGCGCGGTCGGTGACGTCGTCGTGGGCGCCGTCGGCGTAGGCGGCGTACCAGGAGCCGTCCTCGTTCTGGTGCCGGGCGAGCCAGGTGTAGGCGCGCTCGGCGGCGTCGTGCTCGCCGGCCGCGTCCAGGGCCATGGCGGCCTCGGTGTGGTCCCAGGGGTCCAGGTGGTGTCCGCGGAACCAGGGGATCGCGCCGTCCTCCCGCTGTACGGCGAGGATGCCGGCGACGGTCGCGGCGGCCTGCTCGGCGGTGAGGACCCCGGGCAGGACGAGGTGTTCTGTCCGGGGAGTGGTCACTCGGCGGCCGCCTCACCGGAGACACGCGGCAGGTGCGGCTTGGTCGCGTAGACCACGAAGCTCTTGCCGATCAGGGGGTTCAGCGCCTGCTCGGCGACCCGCGTGGCGAGCGGCTTCTTCATGATGTCCCAGACCAGCAGCTTGTGGTACGCCCGCACCGGCAGCGCCTTGTCGTTGTCGACACCGAACGCGCACTTCAGCCACCAGTACGGCGAGTGCAGGGCGTGCGCGTGGTGGCTGCCGTACGGCTTCAGGCCCGCCTCACGGACCTTCGCGACCAGCTCGTCGGCCTTGTAGATGCGGATGTGGCCGCCCTCGACCTCGTGGTAGGCGTCGGACAGGGTCCAGCAGACCTTCTCGGGGCCGTAGCGCGGCACGGTGATCGCGATGCGCCCGCCGGGCCTGAGCACGCGGACCATCTCCGCGAGGACACCCTTGTCGTCGGGGATGTGTTCCATCACCTCGGAGATGATGACGACGTCGAAGGACTCGTCCGGGAACGGCAGGGCGAGGGCGTCGCCCTCCATGGCGGTGGCGGTGGCGCCCTCGGGTGCCTCCCCGGCCTTCTTCATCGCCGCGAACCACTTGGCGACCTCGCGGATCTCCTCGGCGTTCTGGTCGAGGGCCACGACCTGGGCGCCGCGCCGGTAGCACTCGAAGGCGTGCCGGCCGGCCCCGCAGCCGAGGTCCAGGACGCGGTCGCCCGGGGCGAGCGGGAACCGGGAGAAGTCGACGGTCAGCACGTGGCCCTGCTTTCGGAGGAGACGCCTGCAACACTTGCCGGGGCCGCGGAGCGGCCCGGTGACGGAGCCTCGGCGCGGCGGGGGCCCGCGGAGCGGGCGATGGCCTCGCGGTAGTGGGCCACCGTTCCCTGCGCGGCGCGGGCCCAGGTGAACCTGTCCAGCACCCGTTCGCGGCCGGCCCGGCCGAGCCGTGCCCGCAGCGCCGGGTCCGCCAGCAGCCGGCTCAGACCGGCGGCCAGCGCGCCCGCGTCGCCGGGCGGTACGGCCAGACAGGTCTCGCCGTCCCGGCCGGCGACCTCGGGGATCGCGCCGCCGGTGGTGGCGACCAGCGGGGTGCCGGTGGCCATGGCCTCGGCCGCCGGCAGCGAGAAGCCCTCGTAGAGCGAGGGCACGCAGGCCACCTCGGCGGAGCGGATCAGGTCGACGAGTTCGGCGTCGGAGATGCCCTTGACGAAGTCGACGGCGCCTTCGAGACCGTACCGCTCGATCGCCTGCGCGACCGGGCCCTCCGCGGGCCGCTTGCCGACGACGACGAGGTGGGCGGCCGGGTGCTCGGCGCGGACCTTGGCGAGCGCCTCCACGAGGAACACCAGGCCCTTGAGCGGCACGTCGGCGCTGGAGGTGGTGACGATCCGGCCCGGGACCTCGGCGACGGCGGGATTCGGCGCGAACAGATCGGTGTCGGCGCCGATGTGGACGACGTGGACCCGCTCGTCGCGGACGCCGAGGTGGTCCACGATCTCCTGGCGGGAGCTGCCGGAGACGGTGAGGACGGAGGGCAGCCGGCGGGCGACCCGCTTCTGCATCCGGGTGAAGGCGTACCAGCGGCGCACCGAGCAGCGGCGCTTCCAGCCGTCGGCCGCGTCGAGTTCCAGCTGCCGGTCCACGGTGATCGGGTGGTGGATCGTGGTGACCAGGGGGGCGCCGATGTCACCCAGCAGGCCGTAGCCCAGGGTCTGGTTGTCGTGGACGACGTCGAACTCGCCGCGCCGGGCGCGCAGGTGCCGGCGGGCGCGCAGCGAGAAGGTCAGCGGCTCGGGGAAGCCGCCGGTCCACATGGTGGCGACCTCCAGGGCGTCGACCCAGTCCCGGTACTCGTCGCGCTTCGGGGTGCGGAAGGGGTCGGGCTGGCGGTAGAGGTCGAGGCTGGGCAGCTCGGTGAGGGTGAGGCCGGCGAGGCCCTCGTCCAGGACCGGGTACGGCTGGGAGCCGATGACCTCCACGCGGTGCCCGAGGCGGGCCAGTTCGCGGGAGAGATGCCGTACGTAGACACCCTGGCCCCCGCAGAACGGGTTGCCCTTGTAGGTGAGGAGCGCGATGTCGAGCGGTCGCTCTTCCCCGCCCCCGGCCGCGCTCGGGCGGGAGGGACCCCGACCGGCCGCGGGTTCCTGGTCGGCACCCGCTTCCCGGGCCTCAGCGGTCACTCCGGCGCCCCCTTCTGCCTGCACTCCCGCGAGACTACGACGGGACGCTAATCTAGAACAAGTTTCAGACTTGATCGTCCAGGAGGCTCTGAATCTACCGGCAGGTAGGAGCGCTGTGAGCAGTGGATCAGGTGATTCGCGCCACGGCACGCGGCCCTGCCGTGCCGGCTGATCACGAGCCCTACAGACACCCTCACCGACTGTCACGGAACGGGACCCATGCCTGCGGAAGCCAGCACCTCGCGTCCGGCCGCCCCGCCCCTCACCGAGCGGCAGGAGGCGCGCCGCCGCCGGATCCTGCACGCCAGCGCCCAGCTGGCCAGCCGGGGCGGGTTCGACGCCGTGCAGATGCGTGAGGTCGCCGAGTCCTCCCAGGTGGCCCTCGGCACGCTGTACCGCTACTTCCCGTCCAAGGTGCATCTGCTGGTCGCCACCATGCAGGACCAGTTGGAGCACATGCACGGCACGCTGCGGAAGAAGCCGCCGGCGGGCGCCACGGCGTCCGAACGGGTGGCGGAGACGCTGATGCGGGCCTTCCGGGCGCTGCAGCGGGAGCCGCACCTGGCCGACGCGATGGTGCGGGCGCTCACCTTCGCCGACCGCAGCGTCTCGCCGGAGGTCGACCAGGTCTCGCGCCAGACGACCGTGATCATCCTGGACGCGATGGGGCAGGCGGATCCCACTCCCGAGCAGCTGTCGGCGGTCCGGGTCATCGAGCACACCTGGCACTCGGCTCTCATCACCTGGCTCTCCGGCCGCGCCTCCATCGCCCAGGTGAAGATCGACATCGAGACGGTGTGCCGTCTGATCGACCTGACCGAGCCGGCCCCGCGCGGCTGACCGGCGCACGCTGCGGCGGTCCGAGCGGCAGCGGCCGAGGAACAGCGCCGTCGGGACTCCGTGAGGGCGTGGATCCCGGCCGCGCGGGGCTGCGGACACGGGTCGGCCGCGCGGGGCCGCGGACACGGGTCGGCCGCG
>NZ_WWJT01000281.1 GCF_009865385.1 Streptomyces sp. SID486
CCTGCGGGTCCCCGGACTCCCCCGCGCCGCCCGTAAGGGCCAGCAGGCGCGTCCGCGCGGGCGGCACGGCGGGCGCGGGGACCTTGCGCCCGCCTTGCGCGAACCGGGCCCGTACGTCCTGTTCGGCCAGCGCCCGGCAGCGGTCCAGCAGCTCCGCCGCCGCGGGGTTCCCGCGCAGCGCCCGCAGCGCGGCGAGATCGTCCGGCGTCGGCCGGTGCCCGGCCCCGAGCGCCTCCTCCAGCACCGCTAGGTACCCGGTGACGGTGCCCGGCAGGGCGGCCCGGTAGCGGTCCAGGTCGGCCACCAGGAAGGCGCGCAGCCTGGCCCCCTCGCGCACCGCCTCGTCGAGCGACTCGGCGAGCCGGAAGCAGTCCTGCACGTCCTCGGCGCGGGCGTGGCCGGGGTGGAGGGCGAGGGCGAGGGCGCGGCGGAGCACACGCAGCTCCTCCACGCCGAACGCCATGCCGCCGCGGGATCCGTATGGCGTGGGCATGCGGCGACGCTATCGCTAATCGGACAAAAGTGACGGATCGGGATGTTGTTTCCCTGCGTGTCGTTCCGGGGTTCCCTCGTCCGGGGTCACCGGTGGGGCCGGCACCCGCGCGGGCGCCGGCCGTCCCTCACAGCCGTGCCACGTTCCGCTCGTACACCAGGCGCAGCCCGATCAGCGTCAGCCACGGCTGGTGCTCGTCGATCACCGTGGACTCGCCCAGCACCACCGGCGCCAGGCCGCCCGTCGCGATCACCGTGACGTCGTCCGGGTCGTCGGCAAGCTCCCGGGCCATCCGGCCCACCACCCCGTCGACCTGCCCGGCGAAGCCGTACACGACGCCCGACTGCATGGCCTCGACCGTGTTCTTGCCGATCACGTTCCTCGGCCTGGCGACCTCGATCTTCCGCAGCTGCGCGGCCCTGATGCCGAGGGCCTCGACCGAGATCTCGATACCGGGGGCGATGACCCCGCCGACGTACTCCCCGCGCGCGGAGACCGCGTCGAAGGTGGTCGCCGTGCCGAAGTCGACGACGATCGCAGGACCGCCGTACAGCTCGTTCGCCGCGACCGCGTTGATGATGCGGTCGGCGCCGACCTCCTTGGGGTTGTCGAACTGGATCGGCACGCCCGTCTTCACGCCCGGTTCCACCAGCACCGCGGGCACGTCGCCGTAGTAGCGCCGGGTGACCTCGCGCAGCTCGTGCAGCACCGAGGGGACGGTCGCGCAGATGGCGATGCCGTCGATGCCGTCGCCCAGCTCCTCGCCGAGCAGCGGGTGCATGCCCATCAGGCCGTGGAGCAGCACCGCCAGCTCGTCCGCCGTGCGGCGCGCGTCCGTGGAGATGCGCCAGTGCTCGACGATGTCCTCGCCGTCGAACAGGCCGAGGACGGTGTGCGTGTTGCCGACGTCGATCGTGAGGAGCATGGCCGTTACTCCGCCTCGCGCAGGTCCAGGCCGATGTCCAGGATCGGCGAGGAGTGGGTGAGCGCGCCGACGGCCAGGAAGTCCACGCCGGTGTCGGCGTACGCGCGCGCGCCGGCCAGCGTCAGCCGCCCGGACGCCTCCAGCAGGGCGCGCCCCGCGACGATGCCGACGGCCTCCGCGCACTCGCCCGGCGTGAAGTTGTCCAGCAGGATCAGGTCGGCGCCCGCGTCCACGACCTCGCGCAGCTGGTGCAGGGTGTCGACCTCGACCTCGATCGGCACCTCGGGGAAGCTCTCCCGTACGGCCTTGAAAGCCTGCGCGACACCGCCGGCCGCGACCACGTGGTTGTCCTTCACCAGGGCCGCGTCCGACAGCGACATGCGGTGGTTGACGCCCCCGCCGCAGCGGACGGCGAACTTCTCCAGCGAGCGCAGGCCCGGGGTCGTCTTCCGGGTGTCGCGGACCTTCGTCCCGGTCCCCTCCAGCGCGTCCGCCCACGCGCGCGTGGCGGTCGCGATGCCGGACAGGCGGCACAGGATGTTCAGCGCGCTGCGCTCGGCGGTGAGCAGGTCACGCGTGCGCGTGGTGACCGACAGCAGCTTCTGCCCGGCCTCGATCCGGTCGCCGTCCTCGACGTGCCGCTCGACCTCGAACTCGTCCGTGCAGACCACGGAGAGCACGGCCTCGGCGACCCGCAGACCGGCCACGACACCGGCCTCGCGCGCGGTGAAGTCACCGGTGGCGACGGCGTCCTCGGGAATGGTCGAGACGGTCGTGACGTCCACACCGCCGTCCAGGTCCTCCTGGATGGCGACGTTGGCGATGTCCTCGACCTCGACGGGGTCGAGTCCGGCGGCGGCCAGCAGCTCGGCGAGCGCGGGGTCGAGCCCGCACTCCAGGTACTCCTCGTCGCCCTCCGCGCCGCAGGCGCAGCCGTCGCCGCAGCCGCCGGTGGGGGCGAGGGGAAGGTCGTCGGTGCTCACGTTCGTCACTGCTCCTGGACGCTGGGGTGTTACCGGGTAGGGGGGAAGTCTGCGGTGTCCGTGGTGCGTACGGCCAGCGACCGGTCCGGATTGAGCCGTACGACGATGTGCCGCCGCCAGTCGCCGTCGTCGCGCCCGTCGTGGTCCTCGCGCCAGTGGCAGCCGCGGGTCTCCTCGCGCAGCCGGGCGGCGGCGACCAGGACGCGGGCCACGCACAACAGGTTGGTGGCCTCCCACGTGTCGACGCCGGGCTCGGCGGTCTTGCCGTTCTCGTCCAGGGCGTCACGGGCGTCGGTGTGCAGCCGCTGGAGCTGCTCGGCGGCCCGGGCGAGGGACTCCTCCGAGCGCAGCACGCCGGCGCCCTCGGTCATGACCCGCTGGATGGCGAACCGGGCCTCCGGGGCCAGCAGCGGGTGGGCGGGGGTCTCGGGGTGCGGGACCGGTGCGGGCACGCGCGCGTGCAGGCCGTCGCCCGCGTGGGCCGCGACGATGTCGGCGGCGATCCGCTCGGCGTACACCAGGCCCTCCAGGAGGGAGTTGGAGGCGAGCCGGTTGGCGCCGTGCACACCCGTGCAGGCGACCTCGCCGCACGCGTACAGGCCCGGGACCGTCGTACGCCCCCGCGCGTCCGTGCGCACGCCGCCGGAGGCGTAGTGCGCGGCCGGGGCGATCGGGATGGGCTCGGTGACCGGGTCGATGCCGTGAGCACGGCAGGCGGCCAGGATGGTGGGGAAACGGTGCTCCCACATGTCGGCGCCGAAGTGCCGGGCGTCGAGGTACATGTGTTCGGCGCCCTGCTCCAGCATCCGCCGCAGGATGCCCTTGGCGACGATGTCCCGGGGCGCCAGCTCGGCCAGTTCGTGCTGGCCCACCATGAAGCGCGTGCCGTCCCCGTCGACCAGGTGGGCGCCCTCGCCGCGCACCGCCTCGGAGACGAGCGGCTGCTGGCCCTCCACGTCCGTGCCCAGGAACAGCACGGTCGGGTGGAACTGCACGAACTCCAGATCGCTGACCTCGGCGCCCGCGCGCAGCGCCAGTGCCACGCCGTCGCCGGTCGACACGGAGGGGTTGGTGGTGGCCGAATACACCTGGCCCATGCCCCCGGTGGCGAGGACCACCGTGGGGGCGTGCACGGCGCCCACGCCGTCGTGCTGGCCCTCGCCCATCACGTGCAGCGTGACACCGGCCGTACGGCCGTCGGCGTCGGTCAGCAGGTCCAGCACCAGCGCGTTCTCGATGGTGCGCAGCCCGCGCGCGCGTACGGCCTCCACGAGCGCCCGGGAGACCTCGGCGCCGGTCGCGTCGCCGCCCGCGTGCGCGATCCGGCGCCGGTGGTGGCCGCCCTCGCGCGTGAGATGGATGTCGCCCTCGTCGTCGGTGTCGAAGTGGGCGCCGGTGTTGATCAGCCGCCGCACGGCGTCGGGGCCTTCGGTGACGAGGATCCGTACGGCCTCCTCGTCGCACAGGCCCGCGCCGGCCACCAGGGTGTCCGCCAGGTGCTGGTCGGGCGTGTCGCCCTCGCCGAGGGCCGCGGCGATGCCGCCCTGCGCCCAGCGCGTGGAGCCGTCGTCCAGGCGCGCCTTGGTGACGACGACCGTCGTGAGCCCCGCGGCCTCGCAGCGCAGTGCCGCGGTCAGGCCGGCCACTCCGGAGCCGACGACGACCACGTCCGCCTTGATGCTCCACCCGGGCTCGGGTGCGTGCAGTCGTATGCCTGTGCTGGTCACGAGGCGGCTCCGAAAGTCAGAGGGAGATTGTCGATCAGCCGGGTCGTGCCGACCCGGGCGGCGACGGCGAGGACGGCCTCGCCGGTGAAGTCGTCACCGATCTCGGTGAAGTCGGCGGGGTCGACCAGCGCGAGGTAGTCCAGCCGCAGCGGCGGGTCGAGGCGGACGGCCTCGTCCAGGACCTGGCGGGTGGCGGCACGCACGGCCGCC
>NZ_WWJT01000282.1 GCF_009865385.1 Streptomyces sp. SID486
GGGCGGCGGGCGGCTCTCGACCGGGTCGTCCGGCCGTGTGCCGTTCCGGCAGTCCTCCCCGAGGCCGTGGTGGCGCGGCCGTGGGCCGGTCCGCGCCCCGGCGGACGGACCGGCCCACGAGGGAGCGGCCGCGGACCCCGTGTCGGGGGTCGGCGGCCGCCACGGGGTGTCACATCTTGGGCATCAGGACGGTGTCGATGATGTAGACGGTGGCGTTGGCGGTCTTGACGTTGCCGCAGACGACCTTGGCGGAGTCGTTGACGGTGTAGGACTCGCCCGAGCCGGAGGTCGACACCTTGGACTTCTCCAGCGTGTCGAAGGAGCCGTTCTCCAGGTCCTTCGGCGTGAGCTTCCGGCCGACGACGTGGTAGGTGAGGATCTTCGTCAGCTGGGCCTTGTCGTTCAGGACCTTGTCCAGGGTCGCCTTCGGGATCTTCTTGAAGGCGTCGTCGGTCGGCGCGAACACCGTGATGTTCCGGGCGTTGTTGAGGGTGTCGACCAGGCCGGCCTTCTTCACCGCCGTCACGAGGGTGGACAGGGCCGGGTTGTTGGAGGCGGCGGTGGCCACCGGGTCCTGGGCCATGCCGTCGAAGGAGCCGGCGCCCTTGTCCGGCACAGCGGAACAGGCGGAGCCGAAAGGCTGGTCCATGCTGCTCGCGGCGCTGTCCGAGCCGCCCGTGCCGTCACTGCCCAGGGTGACCGGGGCCGACGCCTTGCCGGAGGAGTCGGACGTGCCCGAGTCGCCGCTGTCGTCGGAGCATGCGGTCAGGGCCAGGGGCAGTACGGCGGCGGCGGCGAAGAGGCCGACGGTACGGCGGATACGGGTGCTCATCATGTTCTCCAGTCGAACGGTGCAGCACTGTGCTGCGTTTCGGACATGTGGGAGGAGTGGTTCGGGGGAGGGCACGAGACCCTCGGGGGGGGGACGGCCGGTGGTCACTCCACGGTGACGACCACCGAGTGCCGGCCACTGGCACCGTCGGGGATGGTCCGGGTGCGCTTGTCCGTCTGCGCCGTGCCGGTGCGGTCGGTGGCGCGCACCGTGAGCGTGTGGCCGCCCTTGGTGGCCTGCCAGGGGAACGACCACTGGCGCCAGGTGTCCCGGGTGCCCTCGGCCGCCAGGCGGGCTTCCTGCCAGGGGCCGTCGTCGACGCGTACCTCGACCCTGTCGACGCCCCGGTGCTGGGCCCAGGCGACCCCGGCGATCATCACCGTCCCGGCCTTCGGCCGGGCGAACGGCCCGGGTGTGTCGATGCGCGACCCGGTCTTGACCGGCGCCCTGCGCGACCAGCCGCGCTTGACCCAGTACGGGTCGTAGGAAGCGAAGGTGGTGAGTTCGATGTCCTCGATCCACTTGCAGGCGGAGACGAAGCCGTACAGGCCGGGGACGACCATACGGACCGGGAAGCCGTGCTCGAAGGGCAGCGGTTCACCGTTCATGCCGACGGCCAGCATCGCGTCGCGGCCGTCCATGACGTCCTCGACCGGACTGCCGAGCGTCATGCCGTCCACCGAGCGTGCCACCAGCTGGTCCGCCCGGCCGCCTCGGGAGGGAGGCTGCACGCCGCACTCGGCGAGCAACTCGGGCAGCCGCACGCCGATCCACCGGGCGTTGCCGACGTAGGGGCCGCCGACCTCGTTGGAGACGCAGGTCAAGGTGATGTCCCGCTCGATCAGCTCACGGCGCAGCAGGTCGTCGAAGGTGTAGGTGGCCGGTCGGCGTACGCCTTCGCCGTGGATCCGCAGCCGCCAGCGGGTGGCGTCCACCTTGGGCACCACCAACGCGGTGTCCACCCGGTAGAAGTCGTCGTTCGGGGTGACGAAGGGGCTGATCCCGTCGATCCGCAGTCCGGCCCCCTTCGGTACCGGTCGGGCCGGTGACCTGGGACCGGGCAGCACGACCTCGGCGCGTGAGGCGATGGCGTCCTTGCCGTGCGAGGCGTTCAGTGAACGGCCGGCCGCACCTATGACGGCCGAAGCGGCCGCGGCGGACGCGGACGCGAGGACGAACCCCCGCCGGTCCCACCCCGTGGGCGCGGCGGCTGCCGCTTCCTCGCCCACGGTGCCGGACGCGGCCGCCGCCGAGCGGGCGGGCGCCGTGAGACGGCCCACCAGAACGTACAGAAGCAGCGCCCCCGCGACGGCTCCCACGGCGGAGGGCAGTGCGTCGGTGTAGGTGGTGGAGTCGGGTCGGCTGACCGCGGCCGCCGCCCCGGCGATCCCGAAGAGAAGGACCCCGGCGGCTCCGGCGCGCCGGAACCGCGCCGCGAACATGCCCAGCACCAGGGCCAGTACAGCCAGCACGGCCAGGATGCCGAGCTGCAGTACGAGCTTGTCGTCGGTGCCGAAGTGGCGGATCGCCCAGTCCTTGACGGGAGCGGGCGCCGCGTCGATGGACGCGCCGCCCACCGCGACGACCGGACCGGCCTGCGGACGCACCGCCGCGGCCACCATTTCGGCCACCGCCTGCGCGGCGAAGCAGGCCAGTGCCCCGCTCAGTGCCCCCAGCGCAAGGCGCGGCCCACCCGGCCGAACTCCTGGGTCCTTCTCCTCGTCCCTCACGCAGGGAATCCGGTTCTGCCCGCCGGACGGATTGGTCCCACACCTGATCAGGTGAAAATCGGCCCCGGACCAATCCGCCGTACGTTCCGCAACGGATCACTTGGTTGAGCGTCTGAGGCCGTTGCCGTCCGGCTGCGACGGGGAGCAGGTCGGCAGCCTGCCCGAGGTGCCTGCGTGAGAGCCCGGCACCCCGCCGGCTTCCGCCGGTCGGGCCACACCGGCTCTGCCGTCGCCCTGGGCCGTGCCTCGTCCGTCACCCGGTCAGGGACGCTCGATCGTCCCGTCGGGTGAGATGCGGGCGGCGCTCGGGCCGAAGTCCTCCTCCGACAGGCCGGAGACGAGGTCGATCCCGTCACCGCCCGGCTCAGGCGTACCCGGTTCCACGATCTGGGTGGGGTACAGGCGGCCGGAGGCGTAGCTGCCGTCGGCATGCAGGGTGACGTGCAGGACGCCGCTGGTGGAGAGGATGCCGCCGAGGCCGAAGACCTTGTAGCCGGCGAAGTTGCCGAGGCTGTAGGCGATCAGGCGGCCCTTGTAGAACTCCATGCCCCGCATGACGTGCGGACCGCTCCCCACCACCAGGTCGGCGCCTGCGTCGATCACCGCACGGCTGAAGCGATAGGCGTCGCCGCGGTCCTCACCGAGGAAGTACTCGCTGCCGGGCTCCACATGGGTGTGGTCCGCACCCTCCGCGCCGGCGTGCATGGTGACGAGGACGACGTCGGCCATCGCCGCGGCGCGGGCGGTGAGCCGCCGGGCGGCGGGGATGTCGGTGAGGTCGGCGGCCCCCTTGTCGGGGGCGAACCCGACGACCGCGACACGGACGCCGTGGACCTGCTGGAGGGTGATCTGGCCCGCGCGGCCGGTGTACGGCAGGTGTACGGCGCGCAGGGCGGCGAACGTCTGGCGCCGGCCCTCCGCGCCGAAGTCGTCGATGTGGTTGTTGGCCACGTTCATCACCGTGAAGCCGGCCTTCTTGAACCAACGGGCGTAGGACGGCGGGGTGCGGAACGCGAAGCAGTTGGGGCTGTCGTCGTCGCACTTGCAGAGGCCGTCGGTGGTGAGGGTGCTCTCGAGGTTCCCGAGCACCACGTCACCTGCGATCAGGTCGTCGACCGGGTCGAAGAACGAGGCGCCGTCGTCGGGCGGCAGGTCGTCCGGCAGCGTCCCCATCACGACGTCCCCCACGGCGGCGATCCGCACGGTTCCGGCACGGTGCGGCCCGGGGGGTGCCGCCGCCGGCTTCGGAGGGGCGATGCTCCCGGGCACCGGCGGACGGGCACCGGCGGGACCGGCGGGCCACGGCCCGGACCCCG
>NZ_WWJT01000283.1 GCF_009865385.1 Streptomyces sp. SID486
AGGCCGCGGCCCTGCCCGCAGGCGCCGGCGGTGCGACGGTCCCGGTGGAAGCGGACGCGGTCGGCCCCTACGAACGCTGGTGGCTGCACCTGCCGGACGGCGCCGCGGCCCCGCCCCGCCTGCTGCACGAGATCGCCGCGTTCCTCGGTCGCTGCCAGGAGACGCTGGCCCACCGCCGCGCCGCCGGGCGCGAGGCTGCCGACGCACTCGGCAGACTGCTCACCGACCCCGCCCCCGACCGCGAGTCCGGGGACGCGGCCACCGCCGTACGGCTGTGCGGGCTGCCGGCAGCCGGCCCGTACCGCGTGATCGTGGCCGACACCGGCGCCCGGCACGCGGGACTTGCGGACGGTGCGCTGACGGAGCTGATCGCGCACACGACCCCGGCGTTCTCCGCCGTGGGGCACCTGCCCGACGGCTCCGCGTTCGCGGTGGTGCCCGAGGAGGCCGCCGCCGACCTGGCCGGGACCTGGCCCCTCGTGGCCGGCTGCGAGCCGGACATCCCGCTGCACGGCGGACTCGCCGCGCCGGCCGGCGAGCCGGCCGGACTGCCCGGCGCCCTGGCCGAGGCCCGTTACGCCCTCAGCTCCGCCCGGGAGACCCGGCCGGCACGCTCCTTCCTCGCCGACGCCACCCACCTCACCACCCTGGACACCCTGCTCACGGGCATCCCGGCCGAGGTGCGCACCGCCTACAGCCGCACAGTCCTCGGCCCGCTGTTCGACTCGGCGAACGCCTCCACCGCCGCGCTGCTGAACACGCTGGAGGTGTTCCTCGCCCACGACGGCTCCTGGGCCCGCACGGCCGAGGCACTCCATCTGCACGTCAACACGGTGCACTACCGCATCCAGCGCATCGAGCACTTCACGGGCCGTGACCTGTCCCGGCTGCGGGACCGCCTCGACGTCTGGGCGGCCCTGCTGTGCCGCGCGGACCCGCAGGACACGGCGGCCGCTACGACCGCTCGACCTGCACGCTCGTCGACTTCACCCGCGCGACGACCGTGACCCCGACGGCCAGGCCCAGTTCGTCGACCGCCTCCCGGGTCACCAGGGACACGATCTCGTGCGGGCCGGCCTGGATCTGCACCCTGGCGACGACGCCGTCCGCGGCCAGGGCCGTGACGATCCCGGTGAGCGCGTTGCGCACGGAGGTCGGGGGGCCGCCCGCCTCACCCCGCTCGGCCCCGGCCGCCCGCGCCCGCGCGAACCGTGCCAGCCCCACGCCGTCGATCACCCGGTTCCCCGAGCCGTCCCGCCCCATCGGAAGCCGCCCGGCGTCCGCCCACCGGCGGACGGTCTCCGGACTCACTCTCAACAGGCGCGCTGCGCGGCCAATGCTGTAACTCGGCACCGTAGAACCCTAGCCGTCCCCTCTCCCCGCGGAGGTGCCCCGCAGGCCCCGGCACCCGCTTCGCCCGGCACCCGGCCTGCCCGCTCGGCGGCCTCGTCGCGGTGGCCCGGCGCCCGGCCGCGCGGGGACCCGTGTCCGCCCCGCGCGGCCGGTGCCGCCTCAGATGCCGAACGGAGCGGCGTAGCGGACCGTGCCGCTGGGGAGCGGGTGGCCGGCGTCGAGGGTGAGTGCCATCAGGGCCTCGTCGGGGACGTCGATGGTCAGCCGGATGCCGCTGTCGGAGGCGCGGGTGAACCCGAACCGGGGGTAGTACGCAGGATGCCCGAGGACGACGACATGGTGCTCGCCCAGCCGCTGCGCCGCGGACAGCGCGGCGCGGACGGCGGCGCTGCCCGCACCGGTCCGCTGCTGCTCGGGGCGCACGGCGCACGGGGCCAGGCACAGGGCCCGGTGCGCCACCGATGTGGCAGCGGGTCAGCAGGGCGTGCCCCACCGGGCGGTCGGTGTCGTCGGTCGCGACGAGCGAGAGGCCCTCGATCCAGGCCGCCGGGTCGGCGCGCAGCGCGTCGACGAGGTCGGCCTCCGCCGGGGTGGGGAAGGCGGCGAGGTTGATGTCACGGACGGCGGGGATGTCGGCGCCGGTCTCGGCGCGTGTGTTCCAGGTGATGCCCATGGTGATGGAGATCCGTTTCGGAGGATGTTCGGGTGATCGCCCCGCGAGCTCACGCTCTCGGCGAAGCGGAACAGAAGGTCAGGCCACGGCCCGGGACGTGAGGGAGACACGGGCGCTGCGCACGGTGGCCTCGAGCGCGGTCATCGACCTCACCTCCCTCTTCCTCTTCTTCGAACATCGCTACGGCACCCTGACCGGGCGCGAGCCCGGTCAGGCACGGACTCGGACAGGCTACCCTGCCGCCCCGGCCGGTGTTGAGCTGCCGGTTCAGCGGTCGTCGTCCAGCTGCCGGCTCCAGGACGTGCGGGCGGGGGCGACCAGGACCAGGTGTTCGTGTGGCGGTTCGGGCCCCAGCGGGCGCCAGACCAGGTCCGGGTCTCCCTGAGAACTGCTCAGGGTGCGCAGCGCGACCAGATCGTCCTGCCCGATGAGCCGGTGGCGGAACAGGGTGTGCCCGGTGTTGTCGTCCGGGACCGTCTCCGGGGCCCAGCCGCGCTGACGCAGGTGCGCGAGGACGGTGGCCGCGTACCCGGGGGCGCGTTCCGCCGGGAACCACAGCAGGCGCTGCGACGGGAGGTCGGACCAGGTCAGCCGTGACCGGTGGGCGAGCGGGTGGCGGTCGTGCAGGACGACGCCCAGCGGTTCGTCGTTGACCGTGCACAGCTCCAGGCCCGCGGTGTCCACGGGCGCACGCAGGATGCCGAACGCCAGTGCGCCGGACCGCAGCAGATCGCCCTGCTGCTGGGAGTCGACCTGGCGGTAGGAGACACCGAACCGGCTTTTGCGCGTGATGATCTGCTCCGCCCGGGTCAGGACCGAGCGTGCGACTCCCCGGCACACGCCCACCGTCGCCACGGGCACCGCGGCGCGCGCCGCCGCCACGGACGAACTCAGTTCGCCCAGGGCCCTGTTGACGCCGTCCAGCAGCAGTCGACCGCCCTCGGTCAGCTCCATGCCCTGGGGCAGGCGCCGGAACAGCGGGGTGCCCACGCGCTGTTCCAGCAGGCGGATCTGCTGGCTGAGGCTCGGCTGGGCGATCCGCAGACACCTGGCCGCCTCGGTGACGGTGCCTGCCTCGGCGACGGCGGCGAAGTACCGCAGATGACGCAACTCCACACCCGGGATCTCGTCCATGCCCGGTTCACCGACTCCCAGCTGTGCCCATAGGTGCCAGCCTATAGCCCCGTCCGCGAACCGGTCTTGGCGCTCGCGGCCCGGTCTCGCCTTCACTGGTGGCATGTTCGTGATCGTGTTCAGGTACGGCGCGCCGCTGGAGACCATCGACGCGCTGAAGGACGCCCACTACGCCAATCCCGACGGGGTGTTCGCCAGGGGGCTCGCGCGCCTGGCGGGCCCGCTGGAGCCCCGTACGGGTGGGCTGGTCGTGGCGGAGGGGGAGCGGGCGGAGATCGAGGCCGCCGTCGCCTCCGACCCCTTCGTCACCAGCGGCGCCGCCACCGCCGAGATCCTGCGGTTCCACCCGACGTGGCCACCGGAGCGGGCCGCCACCGATGCGGTCCGACACCAGGGTCCGGCTTCCGCCACCGTGGCGGTCGGAGAGCAGGGTCCGGCTTCCGCCACCGTGGCGGTCGGAGAGCAGGGTCCGGCTGCCTCGCCGTGGCGGTCGGACGCGGGCTCCGGCCGCCGACGCCCTGACGGTCAAGGGTGAGGATCCGGTGCCCGCCGCCGGTGTCGCCGCGGGCCCGCGCCCCCGGTCCGCCGGCTGGGCGGCGTCCGTCCCGTGTCGTCCCGGGCCTGCACCACGGCGGTCAGCATCGCGGCACCCGTCAGCGCGAAGGCCCACGGGTAACCGGTTCCCGCCGCGAGCGGGCCGAACGCGGCCGCGCCGATGCCCATGCCCGCGTCGTACGCGAGGTTCCACAGCGCGCTCACGGTGCCGTAGCCGGCTGCGGACACCCGCGTGTACATCAACGTCAGCGTGGAGTTCTGGGCGATGCCGAAGCCCGCTCCGAACACGCCGACCCCGACGACGACGGCCACGGAGCTGCCGGTCGGGGCCATCAGCAGCGTGCCGACTGCGGACAGCAGCAGGCCGGGCAGCACCAGCCCGCCGGCCCCGCGCCGGTCCCCGCGCCGGCCGGCCAGCCAGCGGGCCACAGTGGTGGCCGTGGGCTGGACGAACAAGGCCACGGCGACGGTGGTGGAACCGGAGGCGGCCACGGCGAGCGGGAGAAAGGTGACGATGATCCCGGCCGCGACGGCCGTGACGGCGAAGACCACGGCAGGGCGCCGGAGTCCGCCCGTGCGCAGCGCTTCGTACATGCCGACGGGCCGCCCCGGCGCCTTGCCGCGGCCGGGCAGGCCCGGAACGGTGAGTACCGCGGCCAGCGCGGCCACGCCTCCCACCGTGCAGACCACGCCGTAGCCCACGTGCGCGGCCAGCCACACCCCCAGCGGCAGTGCCACCAGCGAGGGCACTCCGCCGACGATGCCGACCACCGCCAGTCCCTCGCCTCGCCGTTCGGCCGGGATGAGTGACGCGGTCAGCGCTCCGCCGGCGACCACGGTGAACGCGAATCCCAGCCCGCGCAGCAGGCAGATACCCACGATCCACCACAGCTCCCGGGAGGCCGTCAGCGCGAGCGCCGGCGCGCCCAGCAGGACCAGGCCCACGGCCAGCACCGCGCGGTAGCCGAAGCGGTTGACCAGTGCGGGGGTGGCGAGTTCGCCCGCGACCGTGGTCAGCATCAGCGCGCCGGTGGCCAGCCCGGCCGCGCCGTCGCCCGCGCCGCCGGTGGTGGCGTAGCCCGGGACGGCCGACAGCAGCAGGTAGAAGCTGGTCGAGGCGCCCAGTACGGAGACGAAGCGCAGCAGCAACGGCCCGGTCAGCAGGGCCGGTCGGGGCGGGGGCGCCGGGGAGCTCACCTCGGGAGTCGTGGTCACGGCACGACGGTAGGAGGCCCACCGGATCGCGGTAAGCTCCGGTTCCGTGCCGTTGGAATGGTCCAGTTGCCCGCCCGAACTGCTGTTGGTCGTGGACCGGAGCGGTGGGCCGCCCCTGCGCGCACAGGTGGAGCACGGACTGCGGGACGCCGTCCGCACCGGCCGGGTGCAGGTCGGCGAACGGCTGCCGTCCTCCAGGGAACTGGCCCGTACGCTGGGCGTCTCCCGCGGGCTGGTGCAGGAGTGCTACGCCCAACTCGTCGCCGAGGGTTACCTGGTGGCCCGCCCGGGGTCGGCCACCCGGGTGGCGGCCCGGGCCGCGGCTGCGCCGGCGGCGACACAGCCGCGCAGGACCGCCGCCCGCCCGGTGGCCGACTTCCGCTGCGGCGTCCCGGACCTGGCCGCGTTCCCGGTGCAGGACTGGCTCCGGGCCACGCGCGAGGCGGCCCGCACCATGCCGACCGCGGACCTCGGCTACGGCGACCCGCGCGGCAGCCGGACCCTGCGCGAGGTCCTCGCCGGCTACCTGCGCCGGGTACGCGCGGCGGCGGCCGACCCGGAGCACATCGTCGTCTGCAACGGTTACGCCCAGGGTCTCGCTCTCGCCCTCCGCGTCCTCGCCGGGAGCGGCGTGCGAACGGTCGCCTTCGAGGACCCCGGTTCACCCGCCACCGTCGTCCCGTGCGCCACGGCCGCGGGCCTGCGTGCGGTGCCCGTGCCGGTCGACGAGCACGGCATCGACGTGGCCGCGCTGGCCGCGACCGGCGCCCGTGCCGTCCTCGTCACCCCGGCCCACCAATGGCCCACGGGCGTCGCCCTCACCCCGGAACGCCGGCTGGCCCTCGTCGCATGGGCGGGCGACCACGACGCGATCATCATCGAGGACGACTACGACGCGGAGTTCCGCTACGACCGCGAACCCGTCGGCGCCCTCCAGGGCCTGGCGCCCGACCGCGTCGTCTCCCTCGGCACGGTCAGCAAGTCCCTCGCCCCGGCCCTGCGCATCGGCTGGGCGGTCTGCCCGCCCGGCCTGAGCGACGCCTTCACCGAGCAGAAGCTGCGCAGTGACCGCGGCACGTCCACGCTCGACCAACTCGCCCTGGCCCGGCTGATCGAGTCCGGGCGCTTCGACCGCCACCTGCGCCGTATGCGGGCCGGCTACGCGGGCCGCCGTGGCGTCCTGCTCGACGCGCTCGCCGAACACGCCCCCGGGGTGCCGGTCACCGGCCTCGCGGCCGGGTTCCACGCCGTCGCCCACCTGCCCGCCGGTGCCGACGAACACCACGTCGTCACCGCCGCCCGGGCACGGTCGGTGGGTCTGTACGGCATGAGTACCTGGCGGGCCTCGGGCGCCGCCACGCCCGCACAGCTGGTCCTCGGCTTCGGTGACGTCGGCGAACGAGCCATCGCCGAAGGCATCGCGGCCGTCGGCCACCTGCTGACCGGCCGGCCGTAGACCCGGGCCAGGCCCGGCGTTCCCGGCCCGGCGCTCAGGGACCGGAGCACCCGTCCCGGCGCTTGGTCCTGGCGGGCGCGGGCGGTAGGACTTGTCGTGGTTGAGGCCCACCCCGCGGGACCGGAGCACCCGTGCCGGCGCTCCTGGTCGGACACCCCTGGGCAGTCCAGCCGCCCTGTCGTGCCATGACGCCGGATTGCTGGTGTGCACCATGGAGATCGCTGCCATGGATTTCCGTTAATTCGTGGCTCGGGAGGGCACGGAGCCGCGGTGGAGGAATGATGCTCCGGTGCTCGCCATGTCCCGGAGTGTGCGCCTCCGGCGCATGAAACCCCCCATACGCACCGGGCGCAACTCTGTTCATCATATGAAGATTGCTCTTCCGTTTTTCAGAAGGGCGCAATTGCGGAACTCCGAGTGGTGAAGCGAAAACCACAAGGAGGCCGGATCATGGTGGAGGTTGAGCGCTTACTGGCCGACTGTCTCCGTGAGGTGCGGAGCGAGCCGTGGGGCTGCGTACCCGTCGACGCGACGGGCTCCGCCTACGAGGCCGCACGCCGCACCTTTCTGACGGCGGGCCTGCGTGCGCTGCGCGACGACCTGCCCGAGACCGGCTGGGTCCAGGTCAACCTCGAACCCGCGCCGACGGCCTGGGCCCGAACGTACCGCGTCATCGCGGACTCGGCCCGCGAACTGATCGCCTCCGGAACCGCGCGCTCTTTCTTCTTCATGCACAAACCGCCGGGACTGCGCGTCCGTTTCGAGGCCGGCGTACCCGAAAGCGAGGTTCTCCGTAGGGAACTGACGCGCCGTTTTCGCGACCTGGACGGACAACTGCGTCCGCCGTATCACGGAATGTACGAACCGGAGACATATCTTTTCGGCGGCCCACTGTCGATGCGACACGTGCACGCGCTGTTCACCGTGGACTCCCTCGCCTGGCTGGATCACCACACCGCGAATGCGGGGGAGGACGGACCGGGACAGCTCGCGGACTGGCGGCTGTCCCTGGTGCTCCTCGGTGAACTCCTCGCCGGCCTCGGCATCGTCGGCTGGGAACACCGGGGCGTCTGGGAGGTGGTGCGGGACGACACCGGACGCAGACTGGCCACGGACCCGGACGACGACGGCCGCCGTGCCGCCGCCGGCATCCTCGCCGCCTGGCAGGCCGGACGACCGGGACTGCTCGCCAGGGTCCCGGCGGAGCGGCGGACAGCGGTGGCAGCGTACGCCGACGCCGTGCGCCGCGCCGCCGAGCACTGGCGCACCGCCTACTTCGAGTCCGGTGACGCGCTGATCGGCCCGCGCCGCGCCGCCGCACACCACGTCATCTTCCACTGGAACCGGGGGCGGCTGTCGCTGGCCCGGCAGAGCCTGCTCACACACGCCCTCGTCGGTGAGGGGAGGACGTGACGTGCACGAGGACCCGGTACTGGGCGGCACGGCTCTGCTCCGCGTGGCCGGCATGCCCCTCGAATCCTGGGCGGCGGCAGGCGACCCCCACCTGTTCGCCCAGGTCGCCGAGCAGGCCCGGAGCGACGAACGGCGGACCGAGCGCGTGCGCGCACTGGCCGAACGGCTGGGGGAGACGGTGGTGCCGCACCCCGCTCTGACGCCCGCCGACCGCCACGCCGTACTGGCTCTGCGCCGTCGGCTGCACTCGGGAACGGCACCCGGCCCGGCCGAGGTCCGGCTCCTGGACCGGCTGCCCGTCGCCCGGCCCCTGGCCGAGGAGGCGGCGCGGCTGTCCTGCGAGACCGAGTCGGCGGCGACCGCGCGGCAGGAACTCGCGAACGCGGTGACGGCCGAGCGTGAGCGGGTGGGCGCTCTGGTCTGGGCCATGGTGTGCGCGTCGCCGGTCATGCGGGCCTTCCTCGACGAGACGGACCCCGGGATCTCCGCGGACATCTCCCGACGGCTGGCCGCGGGGGAGACCTGGAGCGGGAAACGGCTGTACAAGCGAGGGGCGTACCTGTGGCGGGCCCTCGGCCGGGCCGCGGCGAAGACCACTCCGCGCGGCTGGGCCGGCCAGGTCACCCAACTGCCCGTCACGTCGGCTGAAGGGGACGGCACGGGAGCCGGGGACACCCCGGTGAGTGACCCGTCTCCCGTCCGGGAGGCCGATCCGCACGGCCGGCCCCTGCCCCGGCTCGTTCCGCCGGGAACGGTGCTGGGCGCGCTCGCGGCCGAGTCCGTCGAGAACGTCCACCGTGTGCGCGCGCGGCTCGCCGGCCTGGACCTCAGGGCCGCCGGACCCGCCACGCTGCTGGCCCCGGCACCGCTGCACTTCCTTCAGCCCGCCGGGACTCCGACCGGCCCTGGCGTGCTGCGGTGCTGGGTCATCGATCCGCACGAACACGACCGGCTGCGCGAGGTCGTCCTGCGCCGCACCCGGCCGCTGGAGCGCGTGCTGGCCCTCCTGTCCGACGGACCGCGACCGCTGGGCGACGTCGAAGCGACCTTGCTGGGCACGGCGGCGATCCGGGCGGCGGTTCCGGGCCCGGCGGTACTGCGCGGCTTCCTCGCCCATCTCGTCGAACTCGGCGTCCTGCAGGTGTGCGCGGGTCCACGCCGCCACGCCACGGACTGGTTCACGGCGGAGGACGTCCTCCGTCTGGGCGCCCCACCGCGCCCACACCTGTCTCCGGGCGCCCCACCGCGCCCACACCTGTCACCGGGCACCCCACCGCGCCCAC
>NZ_WWJT01000284.1 GCF_009865385.1 Streptomyces sp. SID486
GGTGGTGGCGGGTGTGGGTGGAGATGGGGGCGGGCGGGTGCGGGCGGAGGCGGGTGGAAGACGGCACCCGGTCCTGCCATAACGCCCTCCCTGGTGGGGAGGACGGGAGGGGACGACGCGTTTCGGGTTCGGCGAGTCGCCGACGGCGGGTGGGGAGGACGGGGCATGGGGCGCTGGCGGGACGGACGGGGACGGCTGATCGTGCGGGCGGCCGACGGGGAGGTGCTCACCGGTGGCGTCCCACTGGAGGTATCCGCCTCCTACCGGGCGCGGACGAGGGGACTCCTGGGCCGGGACTCGGTGGACGGGGCGATGCTGCTGTCACCGGCGAGCGGGGTGCACACGTTCGGGATGCGGATCCCGATCGACGTGGCCTACCTCGACCGGCAGCTGACCGTCATCGCCGTCCGCACGATGCGCCCCGGCCGCCTGGGCCTGCCCCGCCTGCGGGCCCGGCACGTGCTGGAGGCGGAGGCGGGGGCGATGTCGGGGTGGGGGGTTCGAGCGGGGGCGCGGGTGGAGGTGGTGGGGGTGGTGGGAGGACGCACGGAGGCCCGCTGACACGGTGCGGGCGGCACGGCGGTGCGGCCCCGCGGAAGCCGGGGTCTCGCCGGCCGGGTCATCGCTGGGTGCGGGGGAACGTCACCTCGACGCGTCGGTTCTTCCGCCGGCCCTCCTCGGTGGAGTTGTCGGCGATGGGGTACTGCTCGCCGTAGCCGCGGACGTCGAAGGTGATGGACGGTGAGTTCAGGTCCTGGTCGAGTACGGCCTGTACGGCGTTGGCGCGCTGTTTGGAGAGGGTGTCGCCGTGGGCGGAGGAGCCGAGGTCGTCGGTGAAGCCGAAGACGCGGACCTGGGTGGCGTTCTGTTTCCTGATCTCCTCGGCGATGGTGACGATGCGGTCCCTCGCCTCTGCGCCGAGCTTGGCGCTGTCCTTGCCGAACAGCACTTCGGCCTGCAGGGCGAAGGTCACGTCGGCGTTGGTGTCCTCGCGCCGCTCGTCCCCGCTCTGGTCCTCGACGACCGACTTGATGTCCAGCACCTTGGCCTCGGCGAGCGTGGCACCTTCGGGAAGCTTGAGGTCGGGGTCGGTGGGATCGACCTTCACGGGGGCGGTGGCGGTGGGTTCGGTGCCGGGGGGTTGGCTCGGGTCCGTGGCGTCGGCGTGGGCCGGTAGAGCGGAGAGAAGGAGGACGACGGCCACAGTGACGGAAAGGCGGGTGGTGGTCACTTCGGCCTCACCCGGAGATCTTGACAGTGGCGCTGGAGAGGGTGGGAAGTTGGAGACTCACCTCGGTGATGTCCGCGGGCGGTGAGGGGAACTGCATGAAGACCGGCAGCGACTGCCCACCCTTGAGCGTGTTCAGCCCGGTCGTGGTCAGCGGGCGTCCTTCTGTGTCACGCAGCACGTAGTAGCGCTTCTTCCCCTTGGGGTCGACGAGGGTCGCCCCACCGAGAGACGGACCGTTTTTGGTGATCTCGGTTTCGTTGCCGCTGAGGGCGGCCGGAATGAGCAGGTCCTTGGCCCCGTCGTTCTTGAGCATGCCGTTCACCGTGACGAAGCCACCGGAGTCACGTTGCGCAGAGCTGATCTGGAGAAGCAGACCCCCCGTGCCCTTCAGTTCGGCCAGCGGCTGGTCGGACTGCCCCTCCTGGGTGCTCGGGTCCGGCCCCGACGTCCGGGTGACCGACGCTCGGCTGTCCGGCTTCTTGTCGTCACCGTCGCCCCCGCCACAACCGGCCACACCTACGACCAGGCCGGCCGCAACAGCCGACGCGACCACCCTCCTGCGAGCCTTCGCAGTGAACCGAATGCTCATCGCTCCGCTTCCTTCACCATTGATCGTTCGCTCATGAGTCGGTCAGGTGGACGTCGAAAAGGTCTTCGGGCTTCGGGAGCCCTGCTGCGTCGTCCGGCTTCGGATGCCAGACCTTCCCGTCCTTGCAGGTCAGTTCGGGCAGGTCGGCATCCTCGGTGTCCCCGGCATCCTGGGTGTCCGCGGCATCCTCAGTGTCCGCGGCATCCTCGGTGTCCGCGGCCGAGGGCTCGATATCGCAGAGGGCCTCTATCTCGGCGACGGCGGACGCCTTGGACATGTAGTTCTCGCTGCCCGGTACGACAGATCGGCCGACGGACTTGTTGGTCTGCACATCGACCCGGAACTTCAGCAAGTCCGGGGCGAAACACTGGTTCAGGTCGGCGTCGTTCTGCTCTGCCAGTTGGCGCGCCCGTCGGCAGCTGTCGCCGAGCGTCACCTTGCCCTCGAAGATCTCTTGCCATTTCTCTGGGTCGCTCAGAACCTCGATCCACTGCTCCCTGAGCTGGTCCCGTTCGTCCTGGGCTGCCGCGAGCGCTGCCGCGTCGGCCGCCGTCTGGGCACCGCCCCGGTTCACCGCGGCCTGGCCGACGGCGAGGTAGGCCAAAGCAAGAAAGAGCAGACCTGCCACCACCGTGATGTAGATGGGGAAGGCCTGCCCCTCGTCGTGGCGTGCGTGGTTCAGCCGCCGGTGACCTCGCTGATCTTGTTCCTGATCGCATCGAAGATCGTCTGCCCGATACTCGTACCGGTGATCGCCAGGACGATGGCCACGACCACCGCGATGATGCCGAGGTACTCCACCGCGGTCTGTCCCCTGTCGCTCCGAGCGACGCGGGCCTGCAGATACGCGACGGTGGTGTTGAACCATTTGTTCACGGCGTTCCCCTCCAGCTGCGCCTACGGTCCGGGCAACGTACGACCCGAAGCTCTGGGCGCCGAAGGGTCCCTGGGCCCAACTGCGGACCCACGCCCTCCCCTTTGCGCCCACCTCAAGCCACCCCCAGCCACTTGGCCGCCGCCTGGGACCTCGTCGTGGTGTGGAGTTTGGCGAAGATGTGGTTGATGTGGTTCTTGACCGTCTTCTCGCTGATGAAGCAGGCGGCGGCGATCTGCTGGTTGGTCATCCCGGACGCGATGAGGTCCATGATCTCCGCCTCCCTCGTACTCAGCCGGAACCGCGACCGGAACGACTGTCCCATAGATGGTTGCAGTTGCGAAAGAGCGGAGGGCGCTGAATTCGGCCTGAGATCAACGTCGTTGGGAGCGGAGTGTGCAGGTGCATCTTCCCGCAACGACGTCAGTAACGCCCTCGCCGCCCCGGGCGTCACATGCGGCCGGCCCTCCCGTACGTCCCGCACCGCCCGCACCAACTGCTCGGTGGTGAACTCGCCGTGCACCAGGTATCCCCCCGCTCCCAGCCGCAGCGCCTCCCGCACGGTCTCCGTCTCGTGGCTGTAGGTGAGCATCATGACGGGGGCCAGCCGCACCAGGTGGGGCAACGCCGATATTCCATCCACTCCGGGCATGCGGACGTCCAGCAGGACGACGTCCGGCCGGTGCCGGAGCGCCGCCTCGTACGCCTCGCGGCCGTCCCTCGCCTCCGCCACCACCGTGGTGTCGGCGCGGCCCGAGAGCAGTGCCGTGAGACCGGCACGGACCACGGGGTTGTCGTCGGCGACCAGCAGCCTCAACGGAGCCGGGGCCGGCGCCGGCGGGGGGAAGTCCGGCCGGGACGTGCTGTGCGGTGGCCGCATGGTGCCTCCTTACGGATCAGGCCCGGGGGTCGGGGGGTGCGGGG
>NZ_WWJT01000028.1 GCF_009865385.1 Streptomyces sp. SID486
GGTCGCGGGCCGGACGGCGCGGTGCCCGCCGGCCGTGCACGATGCGCCGAGCGGGCCGCCGGCCGGACGACGAGGGCCGCGCATCCGGTCCCGCCGCAGCCGCGGCTCACAACGCCTTCGCCCGGATCAGTCCCGACAGCACCACCGCCCCCGGCACCAACGGCACCCAGTCCATGAGCATCCGGTAGCCGATCACCGTGGCCGTCGCCACCGCCGGCGAGGAGCCGAAGGCGACCAGCGTCCAGACCAGTGCCGCGTCCACCGCGAACCCGCCCGGCGCGGGCACCGCCCCCACGGCCGTGCCCGCCGCCAGCTGGGCGAGCGCCACCTGTTCCCACGGCAGTCCCAGCCCGAGCGAGGCGCCGACGCACGCCAGCGTGCCCGCCTGCACCAGCGGCATCGCGACGGCCCCGCCCCACAGAGCCAGCACCCGGCATGGCCGGGTATGGACCGCACGCGCGTCGGCCAGAGCGGAGCGCAGGAGCCGGGTCACCGGCCGCCGCAACGGCCGTACGACCGTCAGCAGCACTCCCGCCACCGCGAGCGTCCCGCCCGTGAGGGCGGCGAGCGGCACCAGCAGCCGCCCGTCCGGTACCAGGCCCCCCAGGCGCCGCCAGGCGGGGGACACCGCCAGGAACACCAGCAGCACCAGCGTCTTCGCGGTGGACCTGACCAGCGAGTACAGCCCGATCGACGCGGTGGCCCGCTCCAGCGGCACGCCCCGCCGGCGCAGGAAGCGCAGCGTCACGGCATGGGCGCCGAGGCCGCCGGGCAGCACGTGGTTGGCGGCACCGGCGGCGAACTGCGAGGCCAGCAGCAGCCCCGGCGGCAGCGGCTCGGGCAGGGCACCCTGCCGTACGCAGGAGGCGGCCACCCAGGTCAGGCAGGTGCAGCCGGCCGCGGCCAGCAGCCACCCGGGATCGGCCGCGACCAGCCGCCGGACCCCCTCGTACACGACGGGCCGGTTGGCGGCCGCCCAGCCCCCGGCGAACAACAGGGGTGCCAGGCACAGGACCAGCCGCACCGGCCGGGCCGCCCTCCGGGCCACCGGACGGTCCGGCGCCGTGGACCCGGCGCCCGGCGCCGCGGCGGGGACCCCACGCCCAGGGCTCCCACGCCCAGGGCTCCCGGACCCAGGGCTCCCGGACCCAGGGCTCCCGGGACCTGGGGCGGTCGCCGCGGAGCAGGCATGAGGGAGCGGGGGCGAGGGCGAAGGCAGCGAGCGGATCGGGGACAGTGGGGACACGGGGACGTCGTCCTTCCGCGGCGGGCCCACGGCGGGGCCTGGGGAGAGCGGGCCGGGCGATACCGCGTGGGAGCCTTCCCCTCCCGCGTGACACGGGGATGTCCGGAAACGTAAGGGGTGGGGGCGGGACGGTGCCGCCGGGCGGGCGTGAGCGGGCAGCCGTTCACCACCGACCAGGTAGCCTTCCCTTGGGACGCCCTTTACATGCGGCGGCCCGGAAAGCCGGAGCAGGACCAGCGACAGGGGAGGACCCGGCGGTGCACGTCCAGGAATGGCTCGACTCGGTGCCTGCGGTCGCCGTCTACGCCTTGGTGGCCCTGGTGATCGGTCTGGAGAGCCTGGGCATCCCGCTGCCGGGCGAGATCGTCCTGATCTCCGCGGCGCTGATGTCCTCGCAGCACACGGGCATCAACCCGGTCGTCCTCGGCGCGTGCGCGACCGCCGGCGCGGTGATCGGCGACTCCATCGGGTACGCCATCGGCCGCAAGGGCGGACGCCCCCTGCTGGCCTGGCTCGGTGACAAGTTCCCACGCCACTTCAGCGCGGGCCATGTGGCCACCGCCGAGCGGTCGTTCGAGAAGTGGGGCATGTGGGCGGTCTTCTTCGGCCGCTTCGTCGCCCTCCTGCGCATCTTCGCCGGCCCCCTCGCGGGCGTCCTGCACATGCCGTACTGGAAGTTCCTGACCGCCAACGTGCTCGGCGGCATCTGCTGGGCCGGCGGCACCACGGCCGTCATCTACTACGTCGGCACCGTCGCCGAGGACTGGCTCAAGCGCTTCTCGTACCTGGGCCTGGCCGTGGCGGTGCTGATCGGTCTCGCCTCGATGCTGGTCCTGAAGCGCAAGGCGAAGAAGGCCCAGGCCCAGACCGTGGAGCGCGACGCGGAACCCGTCGGCGCGGGGGAGTGACGGCACCCCGCGCGTTCGACGACGGGGGCCGCCCCGGTGCCGCCGCCGCGCCGGGCCGGCAGGCCCGCCCCGCCGGCCCCGGCAGGCCCGCCCCCCAGTCGGCCCCGGCAGGCCCGCCCCCCCCAGTCGGCCCCGGCAAGGCCGCCCCCCCCCCGCCGGCCGGCTGCGCCTGCACCGCCCGGTGCGCCGGGGCGCGCCCCCTCCGGCTGGTTATCCGTGCACGTCGCGGTGTGCCTTGGCCAGATCCGCGTAGAGCGTGCCGTTGAGGGTGACTCCCTGCCGCTCCTCCTCGGTGAGGGGCCGCTTCACCTTCGCCGGCACCCCCGCGACCAGCGATCCGGGCGGCACGACCATGCCCTGCGGGACCAGTGCCTGGGCCGCGACGAGGGAGCCCGCCCCGATCACCGCCCCGTTCAGCACGGTCGCCCCCATCCCGATGAGGCAGTCGTCCGCCACGGTGGCCCCGTGCACCACCGCGTTGTGCCCGATGGACACCCGCTCGCCGACGGTGACCGGGAACCCGGGATCGGCGTGCAGCGTGACGTTGTCCTGCACATTGGCCTGCGCCCCCACGGTGATCGTCTCGACGTCCCCGCGGACGACGGCCCCGTACCAGACGCTGGCCCCGGCGTGCAGCGTGACGTCCCCGATCACGGACGCCGTGGGCGCGACGAACGCCTCCGGATCGACCCGCGGCTCCTTGCCCCCGATACCCACGACCAGCGCCTTCCGCGTCATCACCGTCTCCTCGTGTCGGCAGTACACGGCACCGTACGACATCGGGTGGGGCGTAGATCACAGCAGCCCGGCCTCTCCCGCCGGGCGACCGGTGAGTAACGTGACCTCGTGCCCAAGCGCAAGAACACGTTCTCGTCCTGGCGACGTCACCTGGTGCAGCGTGCCGTGCACACGGGCTGGTCGTGGGTGCGGCGCGTGGGTTCGGTGACGGCCGAGAACCCCGGCCGCTTCCGGTTCGGCTCGATCGGCGAGGCCACCCGGCTCTCCTTCCCGCTCGGCACGGTCTTCGGCGAGCCGTGGATCCGGCTGGGCTCCTACTGCATCATCGCCGAGCAGGTCACCCTCACCGCGGGCCTGATGCCCGATCTGGACCTCGGTCCCGATCCCATCCTGACCATCGGTGACGGCGTAGTCCTCGGCCGCGGCAGCCACGTCATCGCCGACACGACCGTCACCATCGGCAGCGACTGCTACTTCGGCCCGTACGTCTACGTCACCTCCACCAACCACTCCTACGACGACCCGCACCAGCCCATCGGCAAGCAGTGGCCGAGGATGGAGCCGGTCGAGATCGGCCCGGGCTGCTGGGTCGGCACCGGCGCGGTGATCCTGCCGGGGGCGCGGATCGGCCGGAACGTGGTCGTCGCGGCCGGCGCGGTGGTCCGGGGCACGGTGCCCGACCACGCGGTGGTGGCGGGGGCGCCCGCCCGGGTCGTACGGCGCTGGACACCCGACGAGGGCTGGCAGCCGCCGCTGCGCACGCCCGCCCCCGTGCCGATCCCGGACGGCATGACCCCCGATCAGCTGCGGGCGCTGGCCGACCTGGACGAGGACGCCGTGGCCCGGCTCGCCACGCTGGAGCCCGAAGGCTGACCCGGACCCGCCCGACCCGCCGGGGCGGACCGGTCCGGCACCGCCGGCCGCACCGGATCAGCCGGTGGCCAGCAGCAGCGTGCCCAGCAGGGCGAGTCCCGCTCCCGCCGTCTGGACCGCGCGCAGCCGCTCACTGAGCACGCCGCGCGCGGCCAGCGTGGTCACCACCGGGTACAGCGAGGCGAGCACGGCCGCGACGGTGACCGGACCGCTGCGGGCGGCGATCGCGTACGTGCCGTTGGCCGCCACGTCGGCCAGTCCGACGAAGGCCAGCGCCGGCACCGAGGACCAGGGGAAGCCGCCGCCCGGTACCGCGGCACCGCCGCGCCGGACCGAGACGGCGAGCGCGGCCCCGCCCACCGCGACGTTCGTCAGCCGCTGCGCGAACAGGGCGAGGAAGAGGCCGGTGACATCGGTCGAAGCCTCCGTGATCAGCGCGAACACGGTGCCGAAGCCGAGCGCCGCGACCAGCGTGAGCAGGATCGCCCGCCGCTGCACGGCCGCGCCCCGCAGCTGCGGTCCGCCCGCGAGGACGACGCCGGTCACGGCGACGGCGATGCCCGCCGCCTGGAGGAGTCCCGGCCGCTCGCCGAGGACGAGCCCGACGCCGACGGGCACGGCGACACTCAGAGTGGCGAGCGGCGAGACCACTCCCATCGGGCCGAGTGCGAGCGCCTTGTAGAAGGAGAGGAGGGCCACCGGCCCGGCGAGGCCGGCGGCGAACGCGAACCAGAGCCGGGGGCCGGCCTCGCTCCAGCCGCCCGTGGCGAACACGATCGCGCCCAGCACGACCGCCGCGATCGACTGCGAGACGACCACCACGGTCAGCGCCGGGATGCGCCGGGTGAGCAGTCCGCCGCCGAAGTCGGCCAGCCCCCACAGCAGGCTGGTGGTCAGGGCGAAGAGTGCTGTCACGGCCGGCCTCGCAGTACAGTTCGGTGAACGATCGGGTGCAGCTCACCGTAGTTCCGTTCACTGAACTTCAGCATCCAAAATATTGAACTTCCCGAATATTGGACACGATGTGTCGGACCTCGAACTCCTGACCCAGTCCCTGGCGCGCAACGTCAAGCACTGGCGCTCGGTGCGTGGCTTCACGCTGGACGCGCTCGCCGCCCGGGCCGGTGTCAGCCGCGGCATGCTCATCCAGATCGAGCAGGCCCGCACCAACCCCAGCATCGGCACGGTCGTCAAGATCGGCGACGCGCTCGGCGTCAGCGTCACGACCCTCCTCGACTACGAGCAGGGCCCCAAGGTCCGCGTCGTCCCCGCCGAACGGGCCGTACGGCTGTGGCACACCGAGGCCGGCAGCTTCAGCCGGCTGCTCGCCGGCACGGAGGCTCCGGGGCCGCTGGAGATGTGGGACTGGCGGCTGATGCCGGGGGAGAGCAGCCCCTCCGAGCCGCACCCCGGCGGCACCGTCGAACTGGTCCATGTCACCGCGGGTGAGCTGACCCTCACCGTCGAGGGGACCGAGTACCGGGTCCCGGCGGGCGCGAGCGCGTCCTTCGAGGCCAACGTGCCCCATCTGTACGGCAATCAGGGCGGCGTCCCGATGGAGATGGTGATGGCCGTGTCCGTACCGCCCGTGCCGTGAGACGCCGCTACGCCGGCCGGACGGGTCTTGCTAGCGTGCGGTCATGCGCGCCCCCATCGGAGACTTCGACACCGTCGCCCCCGCCCCCGACCGCCTGGACGAGCTGACCGCCCCCGTCGCCGACGCCGTGCGCGACTGGCAGGGGTCCGTCCCGGCCGAGGCGATCCTGTTCGTCGACACCGAACCGCAGTGGGCCGACACGGCCGTCTTCGTCGAGCACTACGGCCGCGACCTGCTCCAGCGGTCGGCGAACTGCGTCGTCGTCGAGGGCAGGCGGGCCGGTGAGACCACACTGGCCGCCTGCGTGGTGCCCTCCACCACCCGGGTCGACGTCAACGGCGTCGTACGGCGTCAACTGGCGGCGCGCAAGGCGTCGTTCGCCTCGATGGAGACGGCGACCGGCGAGACCGGCATGGAGTACGGCGGCATCACCCCGATCGGACTGCCGACGGGCTGGCCCGTGCTGGTGGACCCGGCCGTCGTCGACCTGCCGTACGTCCTGGTCGGCAGCGGGCGCCGGCGGGGCAAGCTGCTGGTGCCGGGCAAGGCGTTCGCGCAGCTGCCGGGCGCGGTGGTGCTGGAGGGACTGGGCCGCGCCTGACCAGGAGCTCGGCCGTCCCCGGCCTGGGGCTCGGCCGTCCCTGACCTGGGGCTCGGCCGTCCCCGACCCGGGGCTCGGCCGTCCCTGACCTGGGACCCGGCCGCGCCTGACCTGTCCGGGTGCGTGCCGGCCGCGGTCCGGGTGCCGCCGGCTCGGCTTTCAGTACATGCCCGCCGTGCCGAGGTACTGCTCGGCGAAGGCCGCCGCCGCGGCCGGTGAGGCGAACAGCCGGCGCAGCCTCGCCAGCGTGGTGCCGGCGCGGAAGGGATCGCCGTGCGAGGTGCCGTGGTAGACCTCGGAGAGCCACTCCGAGAACTCCTGGTAGTCCCACACCCGGCGCAGGCACGCCGCCGAGTAGCCGTCCAGCCCCGTGCGGTCGCCCTCGGCCAGATACGCGACGAGACCGTCGCCGAGCAGGAAGGCGTCGTTCAGGGCGAGGTTCATGCCCTTCGCGGCGATCGGCGCGACGAGGTGCGCGGCGTCTCCGGCCAGGAAGAGCCGGCCGAACACCATCGGCTCGACCACGTAGTTGTGCATGTCCAGCACCCGCTTCTCCAGCAGCCGCCCCTCCGTCAGCGGCGGCCGGCCGGCCGCGCGCAGGCGCTGCTGCAACTCCGCCCAGACCCGGTCCTCGGGCCAGTCGTCCGGGTCGTCGCCGGGCGGGCACTGGAGGTAGTAGCGGGTCACACCGGGGCTGCGCGGCATGTGCCCGGCGAACCCGCCGGCGTGCATGCCGAAGAGCACGCGGTCCGCGGACGGCGGCGCCTCGGCGAGCAGCGCCAGCCAGCCTATGCCGTAGTCGTGCCGGGAGATCCGCGCCGACGGCGGCAGCGCCGCCCGGCTCGCCCCGCGGGCGCCGTCGCAGCCGGCCACGAAGTCGCAGTGCGCCATGTGCCGTTCGCCGGTCGCCGGGTCGGTGTAGGAGACGGCGGGCCGGTCCGAGTGCACGTCGTGCAGGCGTACGTCCCGCACGCCGAAGCGGATCTCGCCGCCGCGCACGTCGGCGTACTCGCGCACGAGATCGGTCACGAGCAGCGGCTGAGGGTAGATCCAGTGGTGCTGTCCCGTCAGCTCCTGGTAGGCGAAACGGTATGCCCGGCCGTCGAAGCGGAACTCGCACTCGGAGTGCCGTTCGGCCCGCTCCAGCAGGCGGCCGGCCAGCCCGCGCCGTTCGAGGCCGCGTACGGCCCATTCCTCGATGACCCCTGCGCGTGGCCGCTGTTCGATGAACTCCCTGCTCTCGGTCTCCAGGACCAGGCAGCCGACACCGGCGGCCCGCAGGATGTTGCCGACGGCCAGACCGGCCGGCCCGGCACCCACGACGACGACCGGAAAACGGGAAGCGGAGGGGGAGTTGGGGTGGGGGGAGAACGTCACGCGAGCATTATGACGGTGTCCCGTCAGCCCACGGCACGGCGGTGCCCCGCCGGCCGGGCCGACGGGACACCGGTGCTGGTGTTGGAGCCGGCGCTGGTGCTGGTGCTGGTGCCGGCGCCGGCGCTGGTGCGGGTCAGTGCGCGGGCATGTCCGTCACGACGACCTCGTCGATGCTGCGCTCGATCGCCTCGGACGTCGACGCGGTGGCCTTCGCCCAGTAGTAGATGACGAGGGAGAACGCCGCGACGACCGCGATGTCCCACCACAGCGGGATGGTGCCCCGGCCGCCGAAGCCGCCGAGCCAGGAGATCACGCCCAGGCCGACGAGGTAACCGGGCAGCCACTGCGCGGCCCTGAAGTCCAGCCGGGGCGCGTCGGGCAGCCGCTTGGCCGTGGCGTACCAGGCGTAGGAGCCCAGGAGCACGTAGCCGAGCAGGATCGCGAAGCCCAGCCGCCACAGCGTGTCCCAGCCGGCCCAGTAGATGATGAGGTTGGCGACCACGAAGGACAGCGGCGAGATGATCTTGCCGCCGGGCAGCCGGTACGGGCGCTCGTGGTGCGGCAGCCGGTCGGCGAAGACGCCGTAGGCCAGCGGCGCGCCGGCGTACATCAGCACGCTCGCCGAGGTGATGAAGCCGACCAGCTCCTGCCAGCTCGGGAACGGCAGGAAGCAGACCACGCCGGTGACGAACGACATGACCAGGCCGAACCACGGCACGCCGCGCTTGTCGGTCTTGGCGAACGCCTTCGGCGCGTAGCCGTTCTTGGCGAGGCCGAAGGAGACGCGCGAGGTGGCGGTGGTGTAGATCAGGCCGGTGCCGCCGGGGGAGATGATCGCGTCGATGTAGAGCACCCAGCCCAGCCAGCCGAGGCCCACCAGGGTCGCCAGGCCCGCCCAGGGACCGCTGATGCCGGCGAAGTCCAGCTTGGCCCAGCCGTGCGCGAAGGAGGCGTGCGGCAGCGCGGCGATGAAGACGACCTGGAGCAGGATGTAGATCACCGCGCCGATCGCCACCGAGCCGAGGGTCGCCCGCGGCAGGTCGCGCTTCGGGTTGCGGCTCTCGCCCGCCAGCTGGATGGCCTGCTCGAAGCCGAGCAGCGCGAAGATGATGCCACTGGTGCTGATGGCGCCGAGGATGCCCTTGGCGCCGAACGGCGCGAAGCCCTCCGAGGTGAAGTTGCCGGCGTGGAAGTTGCCTGCGGCGATGATGAAGATCGCCCCGAGCGGGACGGCGATCTTCCACCAGGTGGCCGCGCTGTTGGTGTGGGCCAGGGCCCGGACCCCGAAGAAGTTGACGCCGACGAAGACGGCCATCAGGAACACGGCCGTCAGGAAGCCGCTGACGGTCAGCGTCCCGTCGGTGTGCTGCAGGCTCTGGGCCCACTGCCAGTGACCGGCGTAGCCGATCATCGCCTCGACCTCGATCGGGGCGACGGTGGCGGCCTGCAGCCAGGCGAACCAGCCGAAGGACATGCCGGCCAGGCCGCCGAACGCGTAGTGCGGGTAGCGGGCGGTGCCGCCCGCCACCGGGAACATGCCGCCCAGCTCGGCGTGCACCAGCGCCAGCAGCACGATCGCGACCGCGCCGATAACCCACGAGATGATCGCCGCGGGGCCGGCCACCACGACCGCCTTCTCGGCGCCGTAGAGCCAGCCCGAGCCGATGATGGAGCCCACGGAGGCCCACATCAGGCCGATCAGTCCGACATCCCGGCGCAGACCGCCGGGGTCCGTCTTGGCCTGTGGCAAGGCGTCGACTTTCGCCATGTCAAGTGGCCTCTCAGTTCGTGAACGCAGAATTAACGAGCAAGGAGGCCACAGGCTAGGAAGGTATTCCGCTTCGGCAAAAGACTGTTTTCCAAAACTTGACCCGGGATCTTGCCTGTCTTGGCTACAGCTTTCGCACAGGTCAGGAGGGTCGGGAGAATGTCAATATTCAGCGGACAATTGTGATGAAGGAGAAGAGTCACAGAGTGAGGCGAGGAATTTCGATCGCCGGGCACCGGTCCATGACCATCTCCAGCCCCGCCGCCCGCGTCCGCTCGTAGGCGGCCTCGTCGACCACTCCGAGCTGGAACCACACCGCCCCGGCGCCCTTCGACACGGCCTCGTCCGCCACCGCGCCGGCCAGGCCGGCGTTCACGAACACGTCGACCACGTCCACCGTGAACGGGATGTCCGCCAGCGAGGCGTAGCCGCGCTCGCCGTGCACCGTCTCGGCCTTGGGGTGCACCGGTACGATCCGCTTGCCGAACCGCTGGAGCACCTGCGCCACCCCCCAGGCGGCCCGGCCGCGGTTCGAGGACAGACCGACCACCGCCCAGGTGTCGCCCAGCCCGGTCAGGATCCTGCGGACCGTCGCCTCGTCGCCGTACATCGGGTACCTCCTATTTGACGTCGGGAACCGTGTGCCCCCGGCAACAGCGCCCGCCGGGGTACGGATTCCCGCCGTACCCCGCCACGCTGATCGCAATCGGTGCAAAGCCGCTGCATACGGCCGTCCGCCCGCCTACGCTCGGCCCGTGCTGCAGATCCTCGACGCCCGAACCGGCGAGCCCGTCCCCGCCGCCCCCGCCCGCCGCGGCCTGACCCGGATCGAGGTCCACGCCCCGGGCCTGGACCCGACGGCCCTGCGGGTGCTGCTCACCGCCGACCTGCTCGTGCGGTCCCTGGAACTGGGCGGCACGCCGGTCTGGACGATCCTCGCGGCGCCCCGCGACCAGCCCGAGCTGCGCACGGCCGCCACCCGGCTCGCCATCCGCCCTTTCGAGGACGGCCGCGACCTCGCCTCCGGGCTCGGCGCGGCACAGGCGATCCACGTCATGACGGGGGATCCCGCGACCGCGCCGGGCGAGGGCCCGGTGATGGCCGTGGCGCCGGTGGTGTGGGCCGGGCCCGCGTCGCCTCCCGCGGACCTCCTCGGCGACCCCGCCGCACTGCGGCTCGCCCTGCTCGGTGTCCGCCGGGACGACCCAGTGCGCCTGGACGGGGCCGCCCTGGCCCGGGCCGCCGGGCAGCTCGCCGACTGGCGGCGGGCGGTGGCCGGCTGGGCACGCCGGCCCTCGCGGCCGGTGCCCGAGGCGGTACGGACACGGCTGCGCACCGCCTGGGAGGACGACCTCGGCCTGCCCGGGGTGCTGGACGTGCTCCGGGACGTGGCCGGCGATCCGGAACTGGCCGACGGCGCCCGCTTCGAGACCTACGCCTACGCCGACCGCCTGCTCGCCCTGGACCTCGTGCGCGACATCGGGAGCCCCGCGTGAGCGGTCCGGCGGGCGCCGGCCCGCTGCGCCGGCTGGTGGTGCTGCGGCACGCCAAGTCCGCCTGGCCCGACGGTGTCGCGGACCACGACCGGCCGCTCGCCCCGCGCGGGCTGCGCGACGCCCCGGCGGCCGGCCGCGCCCTCGCCACCGGCTCCCTGCCCGACCTCGCCCTGTGCTCCACCGCCGTACGCGCGCGCCGTACCTGGGAGCTGGTCTCCGCCGAGTGGGCCACCCCGCCGCCGGTGCGCTACGACCGGCGGCTGTACGCGGCCGGCGTGACGGACCTGCTGGAGGTCGTGCGCGAGGCGCCGGCGGACGTGCGGACGCTGCTGCTGGTCGGGCACAACCCGGGCCTGGAGGAACTGGTGCGGGCGCTGGCCTCCGACGGCCTCGACGACACGCTGGACCGGGTCCGGGAGAAGTTCCCCACCTGCGCGATCGCCGTGCTGGCCTGGCACGGACCCGGCTGGCCGGCCCTCGCCCCGGGCGGCGCCCTGCTCACCTCCGTCACGGTCGCGCGCGGCGGGAAGAGGTGACCGGGAGGCGTCCTGGTGTTCACATAGGCTGGCCGGATGCAGGACGAGTACCGCACGGTCGCCCGCGCGGGCGTGCACGAGACCGAGATCAACCGCTCCCGTTTCGTGTGCGCCCTCGCCCCGGCCGCCACCGAGCAGGAGGCCCAGGACTTCGTCGCCGCCGTGCGCAAGGAGCACGCCGACGCCAGCCACAACTGCTGGGCGTACGTCATCGGGGCCGACGCCTCCGTGCAGAAGGCCAGTGACGACGGTGAACCGGGCGGCACCGCCGGCGTGCCCATGCTCCAGATGCTGCTGCGCCGCGACATGCGGTACGTGGTCGCCGTGGTCACCCGCTACTACGGGGGCGTCAAGCTGGGCGCCGGCGGGCTCATCCGCGCCTACGGCGGCTCGGTCGGTGAGGCGCTGGACGCGCTCGGCACGCTCACCCGGCGCCGGTTCCGGCTGGCCACGGTGACCGTCGACCACCAGCGGGCCGGCAAGGTGCACAACGAGCTGCACGCGACCGGACGCGACGTGCGGGACGTCCGCTACGGCGAGGCGGTCACCATCGAGATCGGCCTCCCGGACGCCGACGTGGCCGCCTTCCGCGCGTGGCTCGCCGATGTGACGGCGGGCACGGCCGGGTTCGAACTGGGCGGCGAAGCCTACGGAGACGCCTGAATATTGCCGCTAATCGGGCATAACGCCCGCAAGGGGCTTGTCGGATGACGGCCGTGCCGGTCCGGTACGGCAGTGACCGGCCGTGTTGTCGGACCCGGCCGTTAGTCTCGGGGCTCATGAGATTCCTGCACACGTCCGACTGGCACCTCGGCCGGGCCTTCCACCGGGTGAACCTGCTCGGGGCCCAGGCCGAGTTCATCGGTCACCTCGTCACCACCGTGCGTGAGCGCGAGGTGGACGCGGTGGTCGTGTCGGGCGACGTGTACGACCGTGCGGTGCCCCCGCTCGCCGCGATCGAGGTGTTCGACACCGCCCTGCACCGGCTCGCGGACCTCGGCGTGCCCACGATCATGATCTCCGGCAACCACGACTCGGCCCGCCGGCTCGGCGTCGGCGCGGGACTCATCGACCGCGCGGGCATCCACCTGCGCACCGAACCGGCCGCCGCCGGCACCCCGGTCGTCCTGCCCGACGCGCACGGCGACGTCGCCTTCTACGGCCTGCCCTATCTCGAACCGGCCCTCGTGAAGGACGAGTTCGCCGTCGACAAGGCGGCACACGAGGCCGTCCTCGGCGCCGCCATGGACCGCGTCCGCGCCGACCTCGCCACGCGCGCGGGGGGCACGCGTTCCGTCGTCCTCGCCCACGCCTTCGTCACCGGCGGCAAGGCCAGCGACAGCGAGCGGGACATCACCGTGGGCGGCGTGGCCGCCGTACCGGCCGGGGTCTTCGACGGCGTCGACTACGTCGCGCTCGGCCATCTGCACGGCTGCCAGACCCTCACCGACCGCGTGCGCTACTCCGGCTCACCGCTCGCCTACTCCTTCTCCGAGGCCGACCACCGCAAGAGCATGTGGCTGATCGACCTGGACTCGGCCGGCTCGGTCACCGCCGAACGCCTCGACTGTCCGGTGCCGCGCCCGCTCGCCCGCATCCGCGGCACCCTCGACGACCTCCTCGCCGACCCCGGGCTGACCCGCCACGAGGACGCCTGGGTGGAGGCCACCCTCACCGACCCGGTCCGCCCGGCCGACCCCATGGCCCGGCTCACCGAGCGCTTCCCGCACACCCTCAGCCTGGTCTTCGCCCCCGAGCGGACCGCGGACGAGACGGGCGTGTCCTATGCCCGGCGCCTCGCGGACCGCAGCGACCAGGAGATCGCCCAGGACTTCGTCGCCCATGTGCGCGGCGCCGGACCCGACGAGGACGAGGCGGCCGTGCTGCGCGAGGCGTTCGACGCCGTCCGCGCCGACCACACCGTCCGGGAGGTGGCCCGATGAGGCTGCACCGGCTCGACATCACCGCCTTCGGCCCCTTCGGCGGCTCCCACACCGTCGACTTCGACGCGCTGTCCACCGCCGGGCTCTTCCTGCTCCACGGCCCCACCGGCGCGGGCAAGACCTCCGTCCTGGACGCCGTCTGCTACGCCCTGTACGGCTCCGTCCCCGGCGCCCGGCAGAGCGGCCAGGGCATGAACCTGCGCAGCGACCACGCCGAGCGGGCCACCCGCACCGAGGTCCGCCTCGCGCTGACCGTCGCCGGACGCCGCCTGGAGATCACCCGGCAGCCGCCGTGGGAGCGGCCCAAGCTGCGGGGCAAGGGCATGACCGTCGACAAGGCCCAGACCTGGCTGCGCGAGTACGACGCCCGGCGGGCCGCCTGGAAGGACCTCAGCCGCTCCCACCAGGAGATCGGCACCGAGATCGAGCAGCTGCTCGGCATGAGCCGCGAGCAGTTCTGCCAGGTCGTCCTGCTGCCCCAGGGCGAGTTCGCGCGCTTCCTGCGCGCCGACGCCGAGGCACGCGGCAGGCTCCTCGGCCGGCTCTTCGACACCCAGCGCTTCGCCGACGTCGAGAAGCGCCTGGCCGAACGCCGCCGCGCCACCGAGGCACGCGTGCGCGAGGGCGACACGGCCCTGCTCGCCGACGCCCACCGCATGCAGCAGGAGGCGGGCGACGCCATGGAGCTGCCCGACCTCGCCCCCGGAGACCCGGGCCTGGCCGAGACCGTGCTCGGCGCCGCGGCGATCGCCCGCAGCACGGCCCGGGAACGCCTCGCCGTCGCCCACTGCCGCCTCGCCGCCGCCGAGTCCGCCCACGCCGCGGCCCGGCGCCGCCTGGACGAGGCGCGTGAACTCGCCCGCCTGCAGAGCAGGTTCACCGAGGCCCGGCAGCGTGCCGAGCGGCTCCAGGAGCGCTCCGGCACGCACCGGGAGACGCAGGAGCGCATGGCACGGGCCCGTAAGGCGGAGACCGTCGCGCCCGCGCTGGAACTGCGGGAGACCGCCGACGCCGAACACCGCCGGGCCGCCACGGCCGAGGCCCGCGTACGCGGACTGCTCCCCGGCTCCCACGCCGACGCGGACGCCGGCTCACTGGCCGCCGCCGCCCGCCGGACCGCCGAGGAGCTGGGCGGACTCGACGCGGCCCGGCGCGCCGAACGCCGGCTCGCCGAACTCGCCGACGAACGGGCCGCGCTCGACCGGCAGGAGCGCGCCGACGACGACGTCCAGCGGGAGGCCGACGCCTGGCTGGCCGCCTGGGACGGCACCCGGGCGGAGCTTCGGACCCGCATCGACTCCGCCCAGGAGGCCGCCACCCGCGCCGAGCAGCTCGCCGTCCAGCGCGCCCCCATGCAGCGGCGCCTGGACGCGGCCCGCACCCGCGACCGGCTCGCCGCCGACCTGGAACAGGCCAGGCAGCGCGCGGACGCCTCCCACCAGCACGCGCTCGACACCCGCGCCCACTGGCTCGACCTCAAGGAACAGCGGCTGAACGGCATCGCCGCCGAACTCGCCGCCCACCTCAGCGACGGCGAACCCTGCGCCGTCTGCGGAGCCACCGAACACCCCGCACCCGCACGCAAGGTCGCCGGACACGTCGACCGGGAGACCGAGGACGCCGCCCTCGCCGCCCACCAGCAGGCCGGGGAACGGCAGGCCGAGGACGAGCGGCGCCTGGGGCTGGTCCGCGAGGCACTGGCCGCCGCCACCGCCGAGGCCGGCGACACACCCACCGACCGGCTCACCGCCGAGGCCGGCGAACTGGAGCGGGAGTACGCCCGCGTCCGCCGCGAGGCCTCCGCACTGCATTCCGCCCAGGAGGAGCTGCGGCAGGCCGAGCGCGAGCGTGAACAGCGACTCGACGACCGCCACCACGCCGCCGTACGAGCGGCCTCCCGGCTCACCCGCCGGGACACCCTGGAGCGTGAACAGGCCCAGCTGCACACCGAGTTGACGCAGGCGCTGGGCGGCGCCGACAGCGTGGCCGCACGGGCGGCGCGGCTGGAGCGGCAGACGGCACTGCTCACCGAGGCCGCCGACGCCGTACGGGCCGCCGAGGACGCCGCCCGGCGGCTGAAGGACGCCGACGCCCGTCTCGCCGACGCCGCCTACCGGGCGGGCTTCGACACGCCCCGGGCCGCCGCCGCGGCCCTCCTCGACCCGGCCGCCCACCGCGAACTGCAGCACCGCCTGGACGCCTGGCAGCAGGAGGAGGCCACCGTACGCGCGGTCCTCGCCGAGGCGGACACCGCGGCAGCCGCCCGGCAGGCCCCCGCCGACCTCACCGCGGCCGAACGCGCGGCGGACACCGCGGACCGCCGGCTGCGCGAGGCCGCCTCCGCCCGCGACGCCGCCGCCCGCTGCCGCACCGAGCTGGACCGCCTCTCCGCGCGGGCCACCGCGGCGGTACGCCGGCTCGCCCCGCTGCGCGAGGAGTACGAACGGGTGGCCCGGCTCGCCGCCCTCACCGCGGGCACGTCCGCCGACAACGAACGCCGGATGCGCCTGGAGTCGTACGTCCTGGCGGCCCGTCTCGAACAGGTCGCCGCCGCCGCGACCGTCCGCCTCAGTCGCATGTCGTCGGGCCGCTACACCCTGGTCCACTCCGACGACCGCACGGGACGCGGCCGCAGCGGGCTCGGGCTGCACGTGGTGGACGCCTGGACCGGCCGCGAACGCGACACGGCCACCCTGTCCGGCGGCGAGACCTTCTTCGCCTCGCTCGCCCTCGCCCTCGGCCTCGCCGACGTGGTCACCGACGAGGCGGGCGGCATCCGCCTGGACACCCTCTTCATCGACGAGGGCTTCGGCAGCCTCGACGACCAGACCCTGGACGAGGTCCTGGACGTCCTCGACTCCCTGCGCGAACGCGACCGCAGCGTCGGCATCGTCAGCCACGTCGCGGACCTGCGCCGGCGGATCCACGCCCGGCTGGAGGTCGTCAAGGGGAGAACGGGGTCCTCGCTGCGGCAGCGGGGGGTCTGACGGAGCTCGGACATTGCGGGTGCCGGGAGGACGGCCGCCGACTTTGACCACCGCGACCACACGGCCCGGCCGCGGGACCCTCACCCGTCCCCGCGCCGGCGGCTCGGAAAACCGCCACCGCGGACGTCCACGCAGCCCGACGCCGTGAACGGGCCCGCGGCCGCGGCGAGCGGCGCGTCCGACGGCCGGGGTGCTCAGCGTCGTGAGCGGCCCCGCGTGCGACGGGCCCCGGTCAGCGGCCCAGCGGGCGTCGGGGCAGGGGAGAGGAGTAGACGACGCTGGTGGTGACCGAGCCCAGGGCGCCGATCCTGCCCGAGACCCGCTCCAGGTGGGACATCGACTGCGCGGCGACCTTGATGACGAAGCAGTCGTCGCCCGTCACGTGGTGGGCCTCCAGGATCTCCGGCGTCGCCGCGACCAGGTCGTGGAACGGCTTGTAGTTGCCGTTGGGATAGCGCAGCCGCACGAACGCGAGGATCGGCAGGCCCAGCCGCTCGGGGGCCACCACCGCCGCGTAGCCCTGTATCACGCCGGCTTCCTCCAGCCGCCGGACCCGCTCGGTGACGGCGCTCGGCGACATGGACACGGCCCGCGCCAGCTCGGCGAAGCTGGCCCGTCCGTCGTGCTGGAGGACTTCGAGGATGCGCCAGTCGGTGGCGTCCGGGGAATACACGGTCATCCCGGATGGATAGCAGGGGAATCCCCGGACGGGCAAGGGTGGGCCCGTGGATCGCCCCTTCAGGGAGCCGCCCGTGGACCGTAGCGTTTCGGTCATGATCTCCACGACTTCCCCGAACCCCGTCCTGCGCGTCGCGCCCGCCGCCCCCGCCGAGGCCGCCGCCTACTTCCGGGCGAGCCTCGCCTTCCACGCCGACGTCTCCGACGTCGCCGCCGCGCTCGCGGCCGGCGGCGACCCCGGCTTCGTGGTGGTGGACTCACGCTCCACCGAGTCCTGGGACCAGGGGCACGTCCCGGGCGCCGTGCACCTGCCGACCGCGCTCGTCGCCGAGCAGGCCGAACGGCTCCTGGACCGCTCCGTGCCGGTGGTGACGTACTGCTGGGGCCCCGGCTGCAACGGTGCCACCCGCGCCGCACTCGCCCTCGCCGAACTCGGCTACCAGGTCAAGGAGATGCTCGGCGGCTTCGAGTACTGGGCGCGTGAGGGCTTCGCCTACGACACCTGGCAGGGCCCGGCACGCCGGGACGCCGACCCGCTGACGGCGCCCGTCGAGGGCGACTGCGGCTGCTGAACCCGGCCCGCGCGGGGCGCCGCCCCGCGCCGCGCTACCGGATCCCGTCGAACGCGATGTTCAGGTGCCGGGGCCCGCGCAGCACGGCGTTCGGACGGTAGGGGGGCGGGTCCTCGACCAGGCGGGGGTTCTCCAGCCGCCGCGCCAGCTCGGACAGGGCCATCTGGGCCTCCAGCCGCGCCAGCGGAGCGCCGAAGCAGCTGTGGATGCCGCTGCCGAAGCCGAGGTGCTGGATGTCCCCGCGGTCGGGATCGAACCGCTCGGGCTCCTTGAAGCGCTCCGGGTCCCGGTTCCCCGCCGCGAGGACCAGCCAGATCCGCGAGCCCTTCGGGATCGTGACCCCGCGCACCTCGATGTCGGTGATGCAGGTGCGCTGCGGCAGCAGCTGCACCGGGGGCTCGTAGCGCAGCAACTCCTCCACGATGTTGACCGACAGCCCCGGGTCCTCACGCAGCCGGGCGAGGATCTCCGGGTGGCGCAGCAGGGTGAGCATGCCGTTGGTGATCAGGTTGACGGTCGTCTCGTGACCGGCGATCAGCAGCAGGACCGTGGTGCTGAGCACCTCCATCATCGCCATGGAGCCGTCCGGTCCCCGGCTGTTCACCAGGTCCGACAGCAGGTCGTCGCGCGGTTCCTTGGTCCGCTGCTCGACCAGTCCGGCCAGGTACATGCCGAGCTGCATCCGCGCTTCCTGCGCGGTCTTCGCACCGTCGCCGTCGTCCTGCCGCGCCCCGGGATCCAGGGTCGCGACGAGCGGGTCGACCCACGTGCGGAACCGCGGCTCGTCCTCCCTGGGCACCCCGAGCAGCCGGCAGATCACCGTCACCGGGAAGGGATAGGCGAACTGGTCCACCACGTCGACCTCACGGGCGTCCCCGAGGCCGTCGATCAGCTCGGTGACGATCTGCCGCATCTCACCGCGCATGTTCTCGATCCGGCGCGGCCGGTGCGGCGGCCCGAAGGCACTGTTGGCGATCCGCCGCAGCCGGTCGTGCTCGGGCGGGTCCAGGCGCAGGAACGACGGGGGCAGACCGCCCGTCTCGTCGGACTGGCTCAGCTCGTCCTCGCTGGGATCGGCCAGGTTGGCGGCCTCCGAGCTGAGCCGCGGATCGTGCAGGAGGGCCTTGATGTCGTAGTACGAACTGATGATGTAGGGGCCGCCCTCCTCCTCGTGCAGCACCGGTGTCCTGCGGAGTTCCTGGTACACCGGGTACGGGTTGGCGCGGTTCGCGTAGTCGGTGATCTGCTGCGACATCGAGGCTTGCGGCATGGCGGGTCCTTGGAGCGTCGGGGCCGGGGCGGCGGTCAGTGGCGGGAGGGGTGGAAGACCAGCTGCTGGTCGGCCGGCGAGTAACCGGTGAGGGTCACCATGGGGCCGTGGGTCGGCAGGGACGGGTCGGGGAAGTCGGCCGACACCGGCTGCCGGCCCTCGGGACGCCGGTCCATCGTCGGGTACTCCACCGGGAAGGGCGCGCCCTGCTCGATCTGCCGCTGGTAGAACTCCAGCCACCGCGTGTTGTCGAAGGTCACGGCGGCCACGATCCGGCCCTTGTAGCCGTAGACACCGGCGAACCGGCGCTCGGCCAGCGAACCCTGCGTGATCATCAGCTGCTCGCCCATGGGCGGCACGCCGACCGACTTGATGTTCACCCCGAACATCGACGACCAGAAGGCGGGCATCCACAGATGGGGCCGCCGGTCGGCGCCGTGGCAGATCATGTTGTGCGCGGCCGTCTCCGCCTGGGCGACGGCGTTGCCCCAGTGTTCCAGCGACAGGAACTGGTAGCCGAAGAGCGCGTGCGGCGACCGCGCCACGTCACCCGCGACGAACACGTCGTCCGTGACGATGCCCCGGAAGTCGAAGGCCCGGCAGCCCGCGTCACAGGCGATGCCCCGGGGCCCGGCACCCAGCCCGGACCCGGCCAGCCAGTCGGTGTTGCGCAGCGAACCCAGCGAGACCACCACCACGTCCGCCTCGACGACGGTCTCGTCGGACAGATGCACGGCTCGCACCCTGCCGACCGAGTCGCCCTCCAGCGAGGTCACCGTGACATGGGTGCGCAGGTCCACACCGTTCTCGACCGCGAGGTCGGCCGCGACCGCGCCGATCACCCCACCGAGTGCTCCCACCAGCGGCGCACCCGCACGCTCCGCCACCGTGACCGGGATGCCCATCTCCCGGCAGGCGGAGGCGACCTCCGAACCGGCGAACCCGGCACCGATGACGAACACCCGGCGCGGTCCCGCCTTCAGCCGCCGGTACAGGTCGGCCGCGTCCTCCCGCGTGCGCAGCAGACACACGCCGTCCAGCCGGGCCTCGTCCTCCTTCGGCCACGGCCGGGCGCGGACGCCGGTGGCGATGAGCAGCCGGTCGTACTCGACCTCGTCCCCGTCGGCCAGCCGGACCCGCTTGGCCGCCAGGTCCAGGCCCGTCGCCGCGACCCCGAGGCGCCACTTGGCGTCGATCTCCCAGCGGTGCGGCAGCTCGGTGTGGTTCGGGGACGCCATGCCCAGCAGCACGGACTTCGACAGCGGCGGCCGGTCGTACGGCTCGTACGGCTCGTCACCGATCAGGGTCAGCTCACCGGCGAAGCCCTCGGCGCGCAGGGTCTCGGCGGCCCGCAGACCGGCCAGCGAGGCGCCCACGACCACGATCCGGCCCTCTCGCCTGAGCCGCTCCAGGTGGTCAGCGGCCATCGGACGCCTCCCGCGCGGAACCGGCCACCGGCCCCCGCGCACCGTCCAGACCGTCGGCGGTGATCGCCTGCACCGGGCAGGCGGCGACCGCCCGCGCCAGCCGTTCCCGCTGTTCCTCGTCCGCGCGCGGGTTGTAGATCAGCGACTCGTCGCCGTGCATGGCGAAGACGTCGGGTGCGAGGAACGCGCACTGGGCGTACCCCTGACACTTGTTGAGATCGACAACGAGCCTCATCGACGCTCCGCCCTTTCCGGTGGCCATGTCCGGTGCGCACCGCGCGGCTGGCGCGGACGGCTCCGGACGGCGGTCTTCCCCCCGCTCGCCAGCATGCGAGTGCGGACGGCCCGCCCGCGCGCCGGGCACGCCGATCGAGTGAGCGACCGCCGTGGGCGGCTGTCATCCGGCCGCCGCCGGCCGGGGCGGCGGCCGGCGGCTGACCGCGAGGATGTGCAGGCTCAGCAGCAGGGACCAGGCCGGGAAGACGAGTTCCGCCCAGGGCACGTTCGAGGAGGCGAAGAGCAGCGTCAGGGCGCAGAGGAAGCCCACGATCGTCAGCCACCGCGGCAGGACGCCGAGGCGGTGGCCGATGACCGACATCGAGGACACGAAGACCGCTGCCATCCGCATGGCGTACCCCGTCATCAGCGTGTACGCGAAGTGACGGCCGAAGTCCCAGGTGGCCCCCGCCGGCGCCGTGCCGGCGGGGTGGGACACCCCGAGCACGGCGCTCGCCGCCGCCGCGGCGCCGAACATCGTGGCGGTGAAGACCAGCCCGCTGCCCAGGAAGACCGTGGCGAGGAACTTGTCCTCGACGGCGCCCACGTGCGCGCGGACCGCGCCGATGAACCACAGGAAGAAGATGCCGGCGAACGGCACGAGCGCGAGGGCCGCCCGCAGCGCGTCGTGCCGTCCGGAGTCCGTGGGCGCCGGGACGGCGGCGGCGTCGGCCCCCTCCGGAATCGCCAGCCTGACCAGGATGATCATCGCTGCCAGGAGCAGCGCGAAGACGACTCCGGCGAGCCCCGCGGCGCGCGGTCTCTCCAGCGCCTCCTGTCCCGGCCCCGTGTGCTGCATGCCCGGCCCGCCTCTCCGCATCGGCCCCCGGGCACCAGCTAGCCGCCCGTGCACCGCCCGCGCCACCGGGAGGCGGCCGTCCGGCCGAGCAGCCGCCGGCGCCGGGCGGGCCGGTCGCCGTACGGCCGGCGGTCAGAGCCGGGACAGCTCGTCCACCAGGTCGTCCAGACCCAGCGAACCCTGCGACAGCGCCGCCATGTGCCATGCCTTCAGGTCGAACGCGTCACCGCGCCGCTCGCGCGCCCTGTCCCGGCCCAGCAGCCAGGCCCGCTCACCGAGCTTGTAGCCGATCGCCTGGCCCGGGATCGTCAGGTACCGGGTGAGCTCGCTCTCCACGTAGTCCGCCGGCCGGCTGCTGTGCGCGCCGAAGAACTCCTCGGCCAGCTCGGGCGTCCACCGCTCACCGGGGTGGAACGGCGAGTCGGCGGGGATCTCCAGCTCCAGGTGCATGCCGATGTCCACGATCACCCGGGCCGCCCGCATCATCTGCGCGTCCAGGTAGCCGAGCCGCTCCTCCGGGCCGGTGAGGTAGCCCAGCTCGTCCATCAGGCGCTCCGCGTACAGCGCCCAGCCCTCGGCGTTGGCGCTGACGATGCCGACCGTCGCCTGGTAGCGGGAGAGGTTCTCGGCGACGTGCGCCCACTGCGCGAGCTGGAGGTGGTGGCCGGGGACGCCCTCGTGGTACCAGGTCGACACCAGGTCGTACACCGGGAAGCGGGTCAGGCCCATGGTGGGCAGCCAGGTGCGGCCGGGCCGGGAGAAGTCCTCCGAAGGGGCCGTGTAGTAGGGGGCCGCCGCACCGCCGGGCGGGGCGATGCGCGACTCCACCCGGCGCACCCGCTCGGCCAGCTCGAAGTGCGTGCCGTCCAGTTCCTCGATGGCCTTGTCCATCAGGCCCTGGAGCCACTCGCGGACCTCGTCCACGCCCTCGATGTGCCGGCCGTGCTCGTCCAGGTGCGCGAGCGCCACCCAGGGCGTCCGGGCACCGGGCAGGATCTTCTCCGCCTCCCGCTCCATCTCGCCGAGGATCCGGTGGAACTCCGCCCAGCCGTAGGCGTACGCCTCGTCCAGATCCAGGTCGGTGCCGTTGAAGTAGCGCGACCAGCGCGCGTACCGCTCCCGGCCGATCACGTTCGGGGCGCCCTCGATCGCCGGCGCGTACACGTCCCGCAGCCAGTCCCGCAGCTCCACCAGGGCACGGGTCGCCGCCCGCGCCGCCTCGTCCAGCTCCGCGCGCAGCGCCTGCGGCCCCGCGGCGGCGAAGTCCTCGTACCAGCCGCGGCCGTCGCCGTCCGTGTCCGTCCACTCGGTGAGCTGGCCGATGTACGTCGCCGTGGTCCTCGGCGCCGCGAACAGCTTGCGCTCCAGGCCGAGTTCGAGCGAGGCGCGGTAGCCCGCGAGGGCGCCCGGCACCGCGCGCAGCCGCTCCGCGATCGCCGCCCAGTCCTCCTCGGTCTCCGCCGGGGTGACCGTGAAGACCTCCCGCACCGCGTGGCCGGGCGTGTCCATGTTGCCCACCCGGCGCAGGTGTTCGTCCGCGTCGTGGACGGCGAGTTCGGCGGTCAGCCGTTCCCGCAGCAGGCGCCCGCAGCGGCGCTCCACTTCGCTGTCCGCACCGGGCTGCCGCTCCGCCTCGTCCAGCTTCGCGAGGGTCGCCCGCGCCAGCTCGGCGAGGGCTTCCTGACCGGCCGGTGAGTAGTCGGGCAGCCGGCTCGAACTCTCCTGCACACCGAGGTAGGTACCGGTGACGGGGTCGAGGGCGATGAGGTCGTCCACGTAGGCGTCGGCGACCTGTCGGGGCAGCGGGATCTGGGTCTCAGACATGCGGCCCATCCTCGTACGGGGAGGATCTCCGCGTCACCCGGGTATCGGGCGATTCAGCTCTGGGCGTGGCCGGGCGGCAGCAGCGGCCCGCACTCCCACTGCTGGAAGATCAGCCGGGTCTCCACCCGGGCCACCTCCCGCCGGGCCGTGAACTCGTCCAGGACCAGCCGTTGCAGATCGGCCATGTCCGCGACGGCGACGTGCACCAGGTAGTCGTCGGGCCCGGTCAGGTGGAACACCGTCCGGGCCTCCGGCATCGCCCGGATCCGCTCCACGAACGGTCCCACCAGTTCCCGCCGGTGCGGGCGGACCTGGACCGACAGCAGGGCCTGCAGGCCGCGGCCGAGCCTGGCCGGGTCGAGCTGGAGCCGGTGGCCGAGGATCACACCGGAGCGGCGCAGGCGGGTCACCCGGTCCAGACACGTCGACGGCGCCACGCCCACCTGCGCGGCGAGGTCGCGGTAGGTGGTCCGGGCGTCGTTCTGCAGCAGTCGCAGCAGATGGAGGTCCACCGGATCCAGTACGACAGATTCGGCCATCGGCCGAACGTAGCACGGTGTTCGATTCCCGGGAACCGTTCGATGTTCACCCTTCCGCCCATGGACACAGCGAGCACCGGCGCCTACGACGACGTACGCGCCGCATCGAGAGCCCTGGCCACCGAGGCCGTGCACGCCGGCCGCGACGACCTCGCCCGCCAGGGCCTGCACACCCCGCCGATCGACCTGTCCACCACCTACCCCTCCTACGACAGCCGGGCGGAGGCCGCCCGCATCGACGCCTTCGCCACCGACGGCGCGGACCCGGCCGGACCGCCGGTCTACGGCCGTCTGGGCAACCCCACCGTGGCCCGCTTCGAGACCGCCCTGGCCCGCCTGGAGGGCACCGAGTCCGCCGTCGCCTTCGCCAGCGGCATGGCCGCGCTCAGCGCGGTCCTGCTGGCCCGCGCCGCGGCGGGTCTGCGCCATGTCGTCGCGGTCAGGCCCCTGTACGGGTGCAGCGACCACCTGCTGACCGCCGGGCTGCTCGGTACGGAGGTCACCTGGACCGACCCGGCCGGCATCGGCGACGCGCTGCGCCCGGACACCGGCCTGGTGCTGGTGGAGTCCCCGGCGAACCCGACCCTCGCCGAACTGGACCTGCGGGCCGTCGCCCACGCCTGCGGCACGGTCCCGCTGCTCGCCGACAACACCTTCGCCACGCCCGTGCTGCAGCGCCCGGCCGAGCAGGGCGCCCGGCTGGTGCTACACAGCGCCACCAAGTACCTCGGCGGGCACGGCGACGTGCTGGCCGGGGTGGTCGCCTGTGACGAGGAGTTCGCCGGCCGGCTGCGGCAGATACGGTTCGCCACCGGTGGCGTGCTGCACCCGCTGGCGGGATATCTGCTGCTGCGCGGCCTCGCCACCCTGCCGGTGCGGGTGCGCGCCGCCTCCGCGAACGCCGCGGAGCTGGCCCGCCGGCTCGCCGCCGACCCGCGCGTGGCCCGGGTGCGCTATCCGCGGCTCGGCGGCGCGATGGTCGCCTTCGAGGTGCACGGCGACCCGCACGAGGTGATCTCCCGGGTCCGGCTGGTCACCCCCGCGGTGAGCCTGGGCAGCGTCGACACGCTGATCCAGCATCCCGCGTCCATCAGCCACCGCATCGTGGACGCCGAGGACCGGCGCGGGGCGGGGGTGAGCGACCGGCTGCTGCGGCTCTCGGTGGGCCTGGAGGACGTGGACGACCTGTGGGCCGACCTGGACCAGGCCCTGGGCAGGCCCGCCCCGACGCCGGTACCGCTGCGGGAACGGGAAGCGGTCCGCGAGCCGGTGCGTGAGCCGGTCCGCGAACCGGTCCGCTGACGGCCCGCGGCGGGGCGGGGGCGTCCTGCCGCGGGGCGGGGTCGTCCTGAGACCGGCCCCGGGTGGGGCCGGGTGCCCTGCCACGGGCAAGGCGGGGCCGAGGTGACCTGCGGTGGCCCGGGTGGGAGGGGGCGTCCTGCGGCGACCTCGGTGGGCTGGTGGTGTGGGGGAGTGCCGGCAGCCCCGGTGGACCGGGTGGTGTGGGGCAGTGCCGGCAGCCCCGGTGGGCCGGGTGGTGTGGGGCAGTGCCGGTGGGCCGGGTGGACTGGGTGGTGTGGGTGGTGTGGGTCAGTCCCGGTGGGCCGGGTCGTCGAGTCGCTGCCGGCCGGTGCCGAACCGGGAGGCGGGGGACGCGTCCCGTGCGCCGTGCAGCCGGGCCGTGATGACCAGCGTGCCCTCCTCGACCTGGTAGTCCAGCGGCAGCCCCAGGCCGCGCATCGCGGCGACCATGCCGGTGTTGGACGCCCTGGTCACGGCGTACACGCTCGCGCAGCCGGCCTCCACCGCCAGCGCCACCAGCCGGCCGAGCAGTTCACCGCCGATGCCCCGCTGCTGCCACTCGTCCTCGACCAGCAGCGCGACCTCGGTCTCGTCGCCGTCCCACAGCAGATGCCCGAGACCGACGATCCGCCCGGAGGCGGTCTGCGCGGCCAGCGTCCGGCCGAAGCGGGGGCTGAGCAGATGGTTCAGGTAGCGGTCCGCGTCGCCGACCGGACCGTTGTAGCGCAGACCGAGCGTGTCCGGCGAGCACCGGTCGTGCATCGCCCGTGCCGCCGCCAGGTCACCGGTGTCGACCCGGCGCACGGTGATGTCGTTGCCCTCGGGCAGGGTCAGTACGTCCTGGCCGCGGGGGATGCGCGGCCCGAGCCTGCTGTCCAGCTCCACCAGTGCCCGCGCCCGGGCGAACTCGGTGGGGGTGAACGGCAGGTACGGCCGCTCCACGGTCAGCACACCGCCCTCGGGCGCCGGCAGCCGCATCACGGTGTCCTCCAGGATCCCCTCGACCGGCACCGGCTGCGGACCCCGGCCCCCGCCGGCCGGCCTGCCCGGCAGCGAACGGATCGTGCACCGCCCCAGCAACTGGCGCAGGGCCAGCGGGAGTTCGGCGGTGTCCAGAGCCGTGCGGGCGGCCAGGCCCAGCACCCGGGTGGGCGCGTCGACCAGATCGTGGGCGTCGGCCCGCTCGATCCAGGTGGAGGAGCCCCCGGCCAGCGCCACCGCACGGGTGATCTCGGCCGCCGCGAGCGATCCCGGCGCCCGCAGCAGGAACTCGTCCACCGTCCCGTCGGCCAGGGGGTGGGTCTGCAGGCTCAGGATGTCCACCCGGCGCTCGGCGAGCGCCGAGCACAGGACGGCCAGGGAGCCCGGTTCGTCCTTCACCGTCGTCCGCATCCGCCACAGCACGCCGGCGAGGCCGTCGGCGGCGGGCTGCCCGGACTGCCCGGCCGGCCGCGTTCCGGCGGCCGGCCGGGCGCCGGTATCGCTCACCGGCGGCGCGTGTCCGTGGCGGCGTGACCACCACACGTGGAACGCCGCCGTCGAGGCCAGCGCCATCGCCGAGATCACCAGCAGGGCGGGGCCGTCGGGCCCGTGCCCGACCATGTTCGCCACCGCGTCCGCGACGGCCACCGCCGTGAAGAGCGCGGCGAGTTCGACGGCGTCCCGCCGCCAGTGGTGTGCGGGCCGTCCGTGCTTCGCCCGGGTCACGTCAGACATGTCTGGAGTCATGCAGCCACTGTGAAGGAGCGGTGTTGCGTGATCACGAACTGATTGTGACCGATGGGTAAAGCATGCTCCGTCCGGTTTGTTGCACTTCCCACGACCGACCGGACGACCGGTCTCCTACTGGCCGACCCGGCCCGGCTGCAACGTCCGGGTGAACAGCACCGTGCCGTCCTGCTCGCGCAGCCGGACCGTCAGCTCGCCGCTGCTCCCGTCGATGTCGACCTCGCCGAAGAACTGGTACCCGCCGGCGGGGGAGACGTTGGACGCGGCCGGTGCCTTCACGAACACCCGCTCCGGGCCGAAGGTGTCGTCCAGCGCGCTGGCCGGGAAGGCGCCGGCGTTCAGCGGACCGGAGACGAACTCCCAGAACGGCTCGAAGTCGGTGAACGCCGCCCGGGAGGGCTGGTAGTGCTGGGCGGAGGTGTGGTGCACGTCCGCCGTCAGCCACAGCGTGCCGGTGATCCGCCGGTGCTTGACGAACCGCAGCAGCTCGGCGATCTGCAGCTCCCGGCCGAGCGGCGCGCCGGGATCCCCCTGGGCCACCGCCTCGATGTGGGGCCGGTTCTCCGTGGTGTCCGGTACGACGAGTCCGAGCGGCATGTCGGCGGCGATCACCTTCCACACCGCGCGCGACCGGGCCAGCTCCCGCTTGAGCCACTCCAGCTGCTCCCGGCCCAGGATGCCCTGCGGGTCGACGGTCTGGTCGTCGGGGGAGTTGGCGTTGCGGTACGTCCGCATGTCGAGCACGAACACGTCCAGCAGCGGGCCCTGGCGCAGCACCCGGTACACGCGGCCCTCCCGCGCGCCGGGGCGCAGCGTGGAGAGGGGGAAGTACTCGCTGAACGCCCGCCGGGCGCGTGCGGCGAGGACGTCGATGCTCTTTTCGGTGTAGCGGGTGTCGGAGGCGGCGACGACCTCGCCCGGGTACCAGTTGTTGCGTACCTCGTGGTCGTCCCACTGGACGACCGAGGGCACCTGGGCGTTGAACCGGCGCAGGTTCTCGTCAAGCAGGTTGTAGCGGAAGTTGCCCCGGTACTCCGCGAGGGTCTCGGCCACCTTCGCCTTCTCCTCGGTGGTGACGTTCCGCCAGGTGCCGCCGTCGGGCAGCGCCTGGGTGGCGGTGATCGGGCCGTCCGCGTAGATGTTGTCGCCGCTGCACAGGAAGAAGTCCGGGTCCAGCTTCGCCATGGCGTCGTAGATGCGGTAGCCGCCCAGGTCCGGGTTGATCCCCCAGCCCTGGCCGGCCAGGTCGCCCGACCACAGGAAGCGCACGCCGTCCCGGCGGCGCGCGGGGACCGTGCGGAAGGTGCCGGTCACGGGTTCGCCGGTGCGGCGCGGGTCGTCCGGGTCGGCGAGCAGGACGCGGTAGTGGATCTGCTCACCGGACGGCAGGCCGTGCAGCCGGGTGGTGCCGGTGAAGTCCGTGCCGGCGCCCAGCAGCGGTCCGTGCCAGCGGCGCGGGTCGCGGAACGACTCGGTGGCGGAGGTCTCCACGATCATCCGGGCCGGCCGGTCCGAACGCACCCACACCAGGCCGGAGTCGGCTGTCACGTCACCGGTCTGCACGCCCCACCCGGCCCGGGGGCGTCCCGAGCGGGCGAACGCCGGTGCGGCCCCGAGTCCGGTGGGCAGGGTCAGGGCCGCCGAGGCGGCGAGGGAGCCGCGCAGAACGCTGCGGCGGCCGGGGGACGGACGGTGTGACATGGCTGCGCCTCCAGGGACGGGATCCGGCCGGTGTGCAGAGCCACACCTACTGGTGCGCCGCGGCGCGCACGCGAACCGCAGGTGAACAACCGTCCGTCCCGCGGGCGGGCGGAGGGGCGGTCACCGACCACGACGCGGAAGGAGTCGGTCCCGTGGGGAGACTGGCGGCGCGGAGGGGCCGTCACCGACCCCCTCGCGGAAGGAGTCCGTCCCGCGGGGAGGCGCGGAGGGGCTGTCACCGACCACCCCGTGGAAGGAGTCCGTCCCGCGGGGAGCTGACCGCCCGTCAGTCCTGCCCGCTCAGCGGCTGCCGTCCAGGATGACCCGGGCGACCAGCGCCGGATCGTCGTTCATCGGGACGTGGCCGCAGCCGGGCAGCCGTACCAGGCGGGCGTGCGGGATGAGCTGCTTGGCGCGGATGCCCTGGCGCCGCACGAGGATCCGGTCCCGGGTGCCCCAGGCCACCGTGACCGGCAGGCCCGGCAGGGCGTCGGTGAACCGGACGTCGGTGCCCGCGCGCAGGGTCGGCCCGAAGCCGGTGGCGGAGGCGAGCGCGAGCGTCTCGGCGACCACCGCCTCGGGTGAGCGGCGGCCGGGACGGGCGTAGATGGTGCTGGTCAGCGCGGTACGGCCGGCCGCCGTGCGGGCCAGCCGCCGCACCAGCGGCTCGGGGAGCCGCTGGGCTATGCCCCGCATCGTGAGCAGCACGGAGAAGGCGTACCGTCGCTCGGCCTCCGTCCAGAAACCGGCGGGCGACAGGACGGTGACGCTGCGGGCCAGCTTCTCCCGGCCCAGTTCGAGGGCGAGCAGTCCGCCGAGGGAGTTGCCCGCGACGTGCGGGCGGTCCAGCTCCAGTGCCTCGAACAGTGCGCCGAGCACGGCGTTGGTGGTGGGCAGGTCGTGGGGCAGGCCGTCCGGCAGCGCCGGGGACGCGCCGAAGCCCGGCAGGTCGACGGAGATCACGTCGCGCTCGGTGGCGAGGATGTCCACGACCGGGTCCCAGGCCTGCAGGTGGTGGCCGATGCCGTGCAGCAGGACGAGCGGTTCGCCGCGGCCCACGCGCGCGTAGGACACGCTCACGTCACTCGTGCCGTGCGGGGTGGGGACCGTGAAGGAGGCGGTGGCGGACATGGGGTGCTCCTCGTCTGGGCTGCTGACGGACACGGTAGACAGCTTGTCAGCAATCACTACCGGTCGGTAGCCCCTGGGTTCGCGCCATCCGTACGACGGGGGTTTTGCCGCGATGTCACACACCCCGTCGCGTACGAACGCCTCGTGAACGCTCCGCTGCAGGTCACCCGCGCGTCCGTCACTCGGCCGAGGATTGGTCTTGACCAAGGGTGACGGCCGCCCTATGGTCGCAGATAAGTGCAACAACCTTTAATAAACAAGGGCGCCAAAAACTGCCGGACCACGGCTCTTGCGGAGGACAGGGTGGGGACCACGCAGCTGGAATCGGTACCGGAACCGAAGTACTGGCATCTGAGGACCGTGCTGAGCGAGGCACTGGACTCCGAGTTCTCGGTCGGTGAGATCCTGCCCAACGAGCGTGAGCTCGCGGCCCGCTTCGGCGTGGCCCGCGCCACACTCCGTCAGGCTCTCGAACAGCTGGAGCTGGAAGGCCGGCTGCAGCGCCGCCGCGGAGTCGGTACGACCGTCGCGCCGCCGCGCGTGGGCGTCGCCGTCGGCACGGAGCAGCACGCCTGGCCCGGCGCCGCCGGTGACGCCTGGCAGCCCCTCGACAGCGTCCGGGCGACGCCGCCCGCGGCCGTCGCCGCGGCCCTGGAGACCGGCGCGGACGAGGCCGTCCACACCGTCAGGCGCTCCCGCACGTCCCACGGTCAGCAGGTCGCCACCGAACTGCTCTACGTCCCGGCGGCTTCGGTACCGGGCCTGACCGCGATCGACGCCCCGTCCGGCGCGGCACGCGCGCGTGCGGTGCTGCGGGAACTGCAGCACCTGTCGCTGGACGGGGAGGACCGGGCGGTGGAGCTGGGCTCCGCGCGCGCGGACGACGCGAAGGAACTCGACCGGCTCCCCGGCTCCCCCGTACTCGTCGTCACCACCCGCTTCTTCGCCCAGGGCCGCACCACGGCACTCTCGGTGGCGACGTACCGCGCCGACACCTGCCGGCTGACCTTCGGCGACTCGACGGGAGTCGAAATACACCACGACCCGGAACGCCGGGCCTCCTGACTCCCCCCAGGCATCCGACCGACGGGAACCGCTGAGCAAAGGCCGCCCCGACGGCCCACAACCCACGCCCCGTCACCTGAAAGCCCCGGGCGCGGTGACCCACCCGGGGGCGCGGGGAACTGCGCGCCAAGCCACGACGCACCCGCACGGGCACACCACACCGGCCGCCCCGTCACCTGAAAACCCTGGGCGCGGTGACCCACCCGGGGGCGCGGGGAACTGCGCGCC
>NZ_WWJT01000285.1 GCF_009865385.1 Streptomyces sp. SID486
CTCGAAGGCGCGCTCGCGCGAGGCCTCGGCGAGCGGGACCAGCTCGGCCATCGCCGGGTTCTGCGACGCCATGGTCAGCTCCGGGACGATGAACTCCAGGTCCAGGCCGAGGCCGTCGGCGAGGACGGCCTTGAGGTAGTTCTGCACGTACTCGTACCCCTCGCGCGGGGTACCGGGCGCGTAGGAGCCGCCCCGGCTGGCGACGACGGTGACCGGGGTGCCCTTGGCGGACGGGTTCTCGCCCGCGGTGCGGCCCATGATGATCACGTTGTCCAGCCATGCCTTGAGGGTCGACGGGATCGTGTAGTTGTACATCGGGGCGCCGATCAGGATGGCGTCGGCCTGCTCCAGCTCCTCCACCAGCTTGACGCGCTCGGCGAACGCGGCGGCCTGCGCGGGCGTATGGGCGGACGCGGGGACGAAGCCGGCCAGGTGCGCGTCGGCGGTGATGTGCGCGACGGGCTCGGCCGCGAGGTCGTGGTAGACGACCGTGCCCTGGGGGTGCTGCTGCTCCCAGTGCTCGCGGAAGGCCGCCGTCACGGCGCGGGAGGCCGACGCCTCGGTCGGGAACACGGACGAGTCGATGTGCAGCAGGGTGGCCATGAGGTTCTCCATCAGGGGCTGTGCGACCGGAACAGGGCAAAGGGGTGCAGCCGCACCCCCCCGAAGGCGTCGGCTGACGTTTCGTACTGGACTAGTTTTAACACATGGACTTACTTTTTTTCAGCCCCCTACGGCGGGGTAGTACCCTGGTGCCATGGCGGTGGCGGAGCAGAACCACGACAGTGCGGCGTGCAAGCGGGTGGACGACGGCATCACCCGTGTCTTCCAACTGCTCGGCAAGCGATGGAGCGGCCCGATCGTGGCCGTTCTGGTGGAACAGCCCGCCTACTTCGCCGACCTCCGCCGGGCCGTCCCCGGCATCAGCGAGCGCATGCTCTCCGACCGGCTCGCCGAGCTCGGCGCGGCCGGACTCGTCCTGCGCGAGGTCGACGAGGGCCCCCCGCTGCGTGTCTCCTACCGGCTGACGGACGCCGGCGCGGCCCTGGAGCCCGCGCTGCGCGAACTCGCGGAGTGGGCGAAGTCCCACCTGCCGGACGCAGCCGGGTGCCCCGAGGCGGCCCTGGAGCGGCAGCACTAGACGCCGCCCGCGCCTGCCCGGAGCCGTCGCCTGGCCGGCGGTGCACCGGGTCCCGGACGGCGGACGGCGGGTGAACGGCGGCTGCTCCGGCGCCCTGGGTATCCGGCCGGCACAACCGCTGACCGGTAGTACCCCGTACACCGCCTTCTCCGGACGCGCCCGCAACGACCCGGCCGACCCCACCCGGCACACCCCGCTCGAACCCGGACCGGCCTTCACCGAGGAGGAGTTCGCGCAGCACCGCGACTCGGCGTTCGACCGCGCGGTCGGCCTCCTGCGCGGCTCCGGCTGTTCCCGGTCAGTCGACGGGCCACGTGTGCACCGGCGCGTTGAGGTGCATGTACTCGATGTAGAGCTGCGTCATCCGGCGCAGGGCCTCCTGCCGGCCGACCCCTGTGGTGGCGTCCAGGTGATGGAACATCTCCTTCTGCCACACCGCTCCGTTGCGCGCGGTCACACAGCGCTGCTCGATGACGCCGAGCAGCGGCTCCCGCCACGCCGCGTCCATGCCGGAGCGCTCCAGACCGCGGTGCGCGAGCGGCAGCAGCCGCCGCAGCACCAGCTCCGGCACGGGGACCTCGCCCGTCCCGGGCCAGTACAGCAGCGCCTCGATGCCGTTCCGGGCGGCGGCGTGCAGGTTGTCCTCGGCGACCGAGAAGGACATCCGCGACCACACCGGCCGGTCCTCCTCCACCAGGGCCCGCGTCAGCCCGTAGTAGAACGCGCCGTTGGCGAGGGTGTCGGCGACGGTCGGCCCGGCGGGCAGCACCCGGTTCTCCACCCGGATGTGCGGCCGGCCGCCGGCGACGGCGTAGACCGGCCGGTTCCAGCGGTAGATCGTGCCGTTGTGCAGGGTGAGTTCGGACAGCTCGGGGATGCCGCCGCGGCCCAGCGTCGCCACCGGGTCCTCCTCGTCGCACAGGGGCAGGAGCGCGGGGAAGTAGCGCAGGTTCTCCTCGAACAGGTCGAACACGCTGGTGATCCACCGCTCCCCGAACCACACCCGGGGCCGGACGCCCTGCACCTTGATCTCCTCCGGGCGGGTGTCGGTGGCCTGTTCGAACAGCGGGATCCGCGTCTCGTGCCACAGCTCCTTGCCGAACAGGAACGGAGAGTTGGCGGCCAGCGCGACCTGGACCCCGGCGATCGCCTGCGCCGCGTTCCAGTAGCCGGCGAACTCCTCGGGAGACACCTGGAGATGGAACTGCGTACTGGTGCACGCTGCCTCCGGGGTGATCGTGTCCGCCAGGGTCCGCAGCCGGTCCGCCCCGTCGATCTCGATGCGCAGGTCCTCACCGCGGGCCGCGAAGACCTGGTCGTTGAGCAGCCGGTACCGGGGGTTCTCCGACAGGGCCCCCTCACCGATCTGATCCTGCCGGAGCGTGGGCAGGATCCCGATCGTGATCAGCCGGGTACCCACCGACCGCGCGCGCTCCTCGGCGTGGTTCAGCGCCGCCCGGATCTCCGACTCCCAGGCGTCCGGACCGCCCGCGACCAGCCGCCGGGGCGGAACGTTGATCTCCAGGTTGAACCGGCCCAGCTCGGTGGACCACGCGGGATCGGAGATCGCCTCCAGCACGTCGCTGTTGCGCATGGCCGGATCGGCGTCGTCGTCCACCAGGTTCAGCTCGATCTCCAGGCCCACCTGGGGCCGCTCCGCGTCGAAGTGCGCCTCGCGGAGCATCAGCGCGAACGCCTCCAGGCACTCCTGCATCTTGATCCGGTACCGGCGGCGGTCCTCGCGGGTGAAGACGAGCGCCGGGACGTCACGCCCCATGGGCCCTCCAGGCTCCCTCGGCGGACACCTCTCCACCCAGCGTCGCATCATCGCGCGACGCCCACCAAGCGGATGTCCCGCCGGACCGGCGCCCCGCGAACGCGCCGCCGCGCACGGCCACGGAGATCACCCGGCGGCCTGGACCGCCCCGCCCCGGCGGCCCGGACAGCCCCGCCCCGGCGGCACATGGCGACCGGGCCCGGCGCACCCGCGCCCCGGCGACCGACGGGCACCCGGTGGTTCCCCGGGCGCGGCTCCGGGGAAGATGGGCGCATGACCATCCCCCGCGGCGCCCGCCGGCCCACCATCGCCGATGTGGCCGAGGCCGCCTCGGTGTCCCGGACGACGGTGTCGCACGCCCTCAACGGCATCGGCAAGGTCGATCCGCGGACCCGCGAGCGCATCAAGAAGATCGCCGCCGAACTGGGGTACCGGCCCAACCTGCGCGCCCAGCGGCTGCGCCGTGGCGAGGCCCGGGCCATCGCGCTGGCCTCCTCGATGCCGTTCGCGGTGGCCGGTGGCCCGTCCCGGCTCGGGTTCTACATGGAGGTGGCCGCCGCGGCGGCCGAACGTGCCCTCGTGCACGAGTACGCGCTGGTGCTGATCCCGCCCGTGCAGTCCGGATCCGCGCTGTACACGGTCGACATCGACGGCGCCATCGTCGTCGAACCCGCCGCCGACGACGCGGCGGTGGCCCAACTGCGCGAGCGGGGGCTGCCGTACGTCACGCTGGGCCGGCCCACCGCGCCCGACGACGACGCCCTCTACGTGGACCTGCACGGCGGCCGGGTCGTCGAACTGCTCCTGGACCACCTGCGCGTCCAGGGCGCCCGCCGCCCCGCGCTCGTCGTCGGCGCCGGCACCCGCCACTCCTCGGTCGACGCCCGCGCCGCCTACGAACGCACGGCGGCGGCCCACGGCTGGACCCCCCTCGTCGCCACCGCGCCGGAGGACGGCGGCGAACAGGCGGGGTACGACCGCTGCGCCGCCCTGCTCACCGAGCACCCCGACGTCGACGCGCTGTGCGTGCTCGTCGACGCGTTCGCCGTCGGCGCGGTACGGGCGTTGCACGACGCGGGCCGGCGCATCCCCGACGACGTCATGGTCGTCACCCGGTACGACGGTCTGCGCGCCCGCACCTGCGAACCCCCGCTCACCGCGGTCGACCTGCGCCTGGACCGGGCGGCGGCGGACGCGGTGGAGCTGCTGCTCGGCCGACTGGGCGCGCGATCGGCCGGTGGCGGCGGGGAGTTCGCGGCCGGTGCGGGCGCCGGTGCGGCTGCGGGTGCCGATGCCGGTGGGGGCGTGGGTGCCGGTGCGGGTTCCTTCGTGGGCGGGGAGGGGGCCGGGAACGGGGTAGCGGCCCCCGAGCCACGGCTCGTCGTCCGTGCCTCGTCCCTGCGGAGGCGGTAGACGAGGCCGCGTCCTGCGGGTGGAGGCGGTGGACGGGGCCGAGTCCTGCGGGTGGAGGCGGTGGACGGGGCCGCGTCCTGCGGGTGGGGCGGTGGACGGGGCCGAGTCCTGCGGGCGGAGGTGGCGGGTGGGGCCGAGCCCTCTGCGCGCCGGCTCAGCTGCCCGCGATCAGGACCACCCCGGACACCAGGGCGAACGCGAGCACGAAGGCGCGCATCCGCTTCGCGTCGACGCGCTGGTGCACCAGCCGGCTCAGCCAGGCACCCGCCGCGAGCGCGGGCAGCAACAGCACCGCCCAGCCCATATCCGCCGCCCGGCCCCGGCCGGTGGCGAACAGCAGCGCCAGCGAGGCGACTTCGCCGATCAGGAAGCAGACGGCGACCGTCGCGCGCAGCTCGGCGGGAGGCCGGTGCTGGTACACGAGGGCGAGCGGCGGACCGCCCACCCCGGTCGCCGTCTCGGTCAGCCCGGTGACGACACCCGCGCCCACGTAGGCGCCGCGCCCCGGGACGAATCCGGGCACCACGAGGCTCACCACCGCCGCCAGCACCGTCGCGACACCGACGACCGTCCCCAGGTCGCTCTCGGGTACGACCCACAACAGCGCCAGACCAGCCGGGGTCGCCGTCAGGCGCGCGGCCGTGATCCACCGGGCGCCCCGCAGATCGAGGCTGTGCCGCTCCCGCCAGGCGACGTACAGGTTGAGCGGGATCATCGAGGTCAGCACGAACACGGGCAGCAGCGCGGGGTCGAGCAGTCCCGCGACCGGTGCCACGATCAGCGCGAAGCCCAGGCCGCTGGCCCCCTGGACGAACGCCGCCGCCGCCACGGTCAGCGCCAGGACCGCGAGCATCCCCCCGGTCATGCCGGACCTCCGGCGGACGTGGCGCGGACACCGGCGGAAGCGGGTGCCGAAGGCGCGCCCGTACGCGGCACGGGGTGGCCGGCCGAGGGCGCGGGGACGGAGGATCCCGCTGGTGCTGGTGCTGGTGCTGGTGCTGGTGC
>NZ_WWJT01000286.1 GCF_009865385.1 Streptomyces sp. SID486
CGGTGATCAGCGAGTGGATGCCGTAGTCCAGCACCCGGTCGGTGCGCTCGCGGTTCTGCGCCCGCCAGCCCGTCTCCTCGCGCAGCCCCGACACCACGACCGACTGCCCCGTCGTCAGGGCGCGGGCCTGCGGCGAGGTGGCCACGAACCGGATCCGCTCGCCGACCGGGTACAGCGGGGCGTCCTCGCGGATGCCCGCGGCGGCCGTGCGGCGCAGCGCCGTCCCCGGCCGCGGCTCCTCCCCGCCGAGCACCGCGTCGAACAGGTCCACCGTCGCGAAGTCCGAGAAACGGGGCACCGCCAGGCCGGCCAGCTCCTCCGCGGTGCGGGCCACGTCCAGACTGGTGCCGATGCCCACCCCGGCGTCGTACAGCATGTTCAGCCGTTCCCGGGCCACCTCCGCCCGCCCCGACAGGGCACGCAGCTCGGTGGAGTCGCGGAGCGTGGTGACGCTGCCGGGCGGCCCGCCGCGCAGGTCCGTGGGCCGCTGGTTGATCGCCAGCAGACGGTCCTTGACCAGGTGCACCTCGTCCGTGGCGACGCGCCCCGACGCCAGCAGGCCCGCCGTCTCGTCGTCCAGGCCCAGCTCCAGCACGCTGCGCCGCTCCGCGTTCCCGGGCAGGTCCAGCAGCCGGTGGGCCTCGTCGTTGGCGAGCAGCAGCCGGCCGTCACCGCCGACGATCAGCACACCCTCGCGGACGGCGTGCAGCACCGCGTCGTGGTGCTCGTACATCCGGGTCATCTCGTACGGCCCGAGGCCGTGCGTCTGGCGCAGCAGCCGTCTGCTGACCAGGGCGGTGCCCGCGGTGGCCAGCACGAGCGCGACGGCTCCCGCGGCGAGCAGCAGCGGCAGCTGCTGGTCGGCGGCACCGCCCACGTGCGCGGTGGTGATCCCGGCGGACACCAGACCCACGACCGTGCCGGCCCGGTCCTTCACCGGCACCACGACCTGCACCAGCGGGCCGATCGTGCCGGTGATGTGCTCGGTGACGGGACGGCCGGCCAGGGCCGGGCCGATGTCGCCGACGAACTTCTTGCCGATGCGGTCGGTCTGCGGGTGCGTGTAGCGGACTCCGTCGGTGCTCATCACGACGATGAAGTCCACCCCGGTCGCCTTGCGGGCGGCCTCCGCACTCGGCTGGAGCAGGGCCGTCGGATCGGGCGAGCGCAGGGCCGCCGCCGTGCCGGGAGCGTTGGCGAACGTCTCGGCCACGGCGAGGGAGCGGTTGGCGGCCTCGACGTCGCTGTCGTGCCGTACCTGGAGGACCTGGGCCACCACCGCCGAGACCACCAGAAGCAGCACGATCACCACCTGCAGGACGAACACCTGCCCGGCCACGCTGCGCCCCGAGACCGCGGACCGGAGCCTCCCGGGCCGGCGGCGGCCCCTGCCCCGTTCCGGGCGCGGCGGGTTGTGCGGTGCGCGCGGGTGCCCCGACGATCGGGGCGGCCGGGGCGTGCTCCGGCCGGGCAGTCGCACCATGTGCCCATGTCTACACTGCCCGGCGCCGTCAGGCGAGACCGTCACCCGAGGTGGCGCCCCCCGGTCGGAGGGCGGCCGGCCGGCACCGGCACGCCCCGGACGGTGCGGCCCGGTCATGGCGGACCGGGGGGAGCCGGGCCGGGGGCGGCGGGAGCGCGGGGCTCTCGGGCGGCCGTCCGGTCGCGAGCCGGCGTCCGGGAACCGTCCGCGGCCGCCGGGCGGAGGGCGGCCAGCAGGAGGGCCAC
>NZ_WWJT01000287.1 GCF_009865385.1 Streptomyces sp. SID486
GGCGGCGCCACACACCGGCTGACCCGGCGACGGAGCGACGACAGGTTCGGCCGGCACCGGCTCCGAAGCCGCCTCCCGCATCCCCCACCCACCCCAGGACGGCGCCATGCAGACGTTCCTGCCCGACTCCGACTTCCGGCGCTCCGCCCAGCTGCTGGACCGGCGGCGCCTCGGCAAACAGCGGGTGGAGGCCCTTCAGGTGCTGCGCGGCCTGACCGTCCCCGGGTACGGCTGGCGCAGGCACCCGGCCGTGCGCATGTGGAGCGGGTACGAGGAGGCCCTCGTCCGGTACGGGCTGGAGATCTGCCGGGTGTGGCGGGAGCGGGGGCACCAGGACAGCTGTGCCGCGTCGCTGGTCGCCGGATACGCGGCCGGCCGCACGGACGCCGCCGTACGCGACCAGCCCGCGCTCGCCGCCGCCGGGGAGCTGCCCCCGTGGCTCGGTGACGAGGCGTTCCACCGCAGTCACCGCTCGGCACTCGTCCGCAAGGACCCGGAGACCTACGCGGAGGTGTTCCCGGGCGTCCCGGCCGACCTGCCCTACGTGTGGCCGGCCTCCGACCGGGCGGGGGCCGAGACGTGAGAGCGCACCGCCGTCCCGGCCGACCTGCCCTGTGTGTGGTCGGCCTCCGACCGGGCGGGCGCTGAGACGTGAGAGCGCACCGCCACCGTGTCCGGCCGGCCGCCGGTCACGCTCCCGCCAGGTCCGCCACCACCTCGCGGGCCGCCCGCGCCCCCGACGCCAGCGCGCCCTGGACCGACCCCGTCGCCCGATGGTCGCCGCACACGTAGCGTCCGGCCGCCCGGCGGCTGCGGCGGCTGAGCGGCAGTCCCGGTTCCATGGCGGGCAGCGCCTCGGCGACCGTACGCGCGGTCAGCAGCTCCCAGCCCCCGGTGTCGGTGCCGTAGCACTCGGCGAGCGCGTCCCGCAGCGTGCGCTCCCGTCCCGCGGTGTCCGCGCCCAGCACGGAGGTCGCCACCAGCGCGTACCCCCGGGGCGCGTGCCCGGGCTGCACCTCGGTCAGCACACAGCTGTTCGTGAATCGGCGCCGCACGTCCGTCACCAGGGTCGGCTCACGCAGCGGGGAGCGGGGCGTGAGGTGGTAGTACGTGGTGACCGTGCGGTACGGCGGCAGGGGCAGGCCGGGCAGCAGCGCCGCCGCCACCGTGGGGCTCGACGCCACGACCACGGCACGAGCCGCCACCTCACGTCCCCCGTCGACGACGACCCCGTCGTCCGTCAGGGCCGTCACGGGTGACTCCAGAGCCAGCGTGCCGGGCGGCAGCGCGGAGGCCAGCAGCTCCGGCACCGCCGCCACGCCGGCGGCCGGCAGGCAGATCGTGCCGCGCGCCATGCTCCGCCAGACCAGGTGGAAGAACCGGCTGGAGGTCGCCAGATCCTCCTCCAGGAACACCCCGGACAGGAACGGGCGGAAGAAGCGTTCGACGAAGCCCTCGCTGAAACCGGCCGCGGCCAGGGCACGCCGGGTGGAGGTGTCCCGCGCCCGCCGGACCAGCGCGGCCGGGGCGAGCATGTCCCGGCCGGTGAGGGTGGCCAGCGCCGCCAGGTCACGCGGCCCGGCCACCCCGCCGCCCACCCCGCGCAGCGCCTGCCGGGGAGCCCGTGTCGGATCCGCGAACCGCAGCCGCCGCCGGCCGGTGTGCACCAGGAAGCCCGGCGTGAACGGGCGCAGCCGCAGCTCCCGGAGCGGCAGGCGCCGGCGCACCTGGGGGTAGGCGGTGTTGAAGACCTGGAACCCCCGGTCCACCACACAGCCGTCCACCAGGTCGCTCCGCATCCGCCCCCCGACCCCGTCCTGGGCCTCCAGCACGCGCACCCGCAGCCCTGCCGCCCCCAGATCCCGGGCGCACGCCAGTCCCGCCAGTCCGGCGCCCACGACGACGGCGTCCCAACCGTTCACGCTCCGCCTGCTGCCCACGTCGTTCCTCCTCGCGGCCGCACGCCCCGCGACGGGACGCTCGGTCAACGCTTCCCGCCCACGCCCGCCACCGGATGCGGCAAGGGACCGGATGACGGCCGGAATGCAGCAGTTCGGGTCACTGCCGGGGAGTCGGCGGCGGGTCCTCACCGCCCGCCGGCCGTGGCTCCCGGTCCCCTTCCGCAGGCGCCGGACCGGGTTCGTGGGCGACGGCCGCGCCGTGCGGGACACCGCCCCCGGACGGGCGCCGTACGGTCAGGCTGCTCACCTCGAAGGACATCTCGGTCGTCCCGGGGAGGGGGCCGGGGTGCCAGCGCCCGGCGCAGACGGACAGGTTGACGATGAGGTAGGCGTGCCAGGAGCGCCCCACCCCCCGCCCGTCGGCGAAGACCGGCGTGCCGTTGAGCCACCAGACCACCGAGCGGCGCCCGAACTCGGTGCGCAGGTCGACCCAGGCGCCCGGCCGGACGGCGTCGTCGCGGTGGTAGCGGTTCGTGCCGCGCACGTGGTTGGTGAACTCCAGCAGGTCCTCGTTGTCGGGGTGGTACTCGAAGACGTCGATCTCCTGGTCACCGTCGCGCCAGGTCCAGATGGCCGGCCACGCGCCGGTCTCCCGGGGCAGCCGCACACGGGCCTCCAGCACGTCCCCCGTCCGTACGGCGAAGCCCTCCTCGCTGTCCTCGGTGGTCAGCAGCCCGGTGTTCCACCGTCCGTCCGGCCGGCGGGTGGCGCGGAACGTTCCCGAGCGGCTGTGGTCGGCGTCGCTCACCAGATAGTCGAGTTTGTCGTCGCCGGGATTGACCGGGCCGCCGCCCGGATAGGCCCAGGACCGGCCCGCGACCCACTGGGCCGTGGAGCCGAAGTCGGCGGTGAAGACGAGATCGGACGAGGGCGGGTCGCGCGGCGCCGGCAGCGGGCCGCGCGCGCTCGGTTCGTTCATGCCCGATGCATGACCGGCGGTGGCCCGGTCATGCGCCCGGCCGCCTCCGGGGCGGCCAAATTGATCCGTCCGGGTGAACGCCGCCCCTCCGCGCGGCGCCGGGCCGCCGATGCGCCGCCGCGGTCCGCGGGCTCGGGCCAGGAGCCGGTGCCCGCGGATCGGTGCGTGCCCGGCGGCGGGAACCGGCACGGACACGGTGCCATGGCGGACACTGAACGGGGGAGCGGGAGGCGGCGATGCGCATGGACGTCCGTGGACAACTGGGCAGCGCGCTGTTCCGCCGGGTGGCGGGACCCGACGGACCGGTCAGCCGCGCCCGCATCCACCAGACACCCGGCCCGCGCTGGTTCGGCCCCGACCGCCCCATCCGGACCGTGCACGGGGACGCCTCGATGTTCATCGGCGGGATCAGCGCCCTGCTGCTGCAGTCGCTCCACCCGCTGGCCATGGCCGCCGTCGCCGCCCACTCCGGCTATCGCGGCGACCCCTGGGGCCGGCTCCAGCGCACCAGCGCGTTCCTGGCCGTGACGACCTACGGCACCGCCGAGGACGCCCAGCGCGCGGTCGACCACGTGCGCGGCGTCCACGAGCGGATCCGCGGCACGACCGGCGAGGGGCGCACCTATCACGCGGCCGATCCGCATCTGCTCGGCTGGGTGCACGCGGCCGAGACGGAGTGCTTCCTGCGCGCTCACGAACGGTACGGCGCCCGCCCGGCGGCAGCCGCCGACTACGACGCCTACGTCGCCGACACGGCCCGGGTCGCCGAGGCCCTGGGGGTCGTCGACCCGCCCGGGGACCGCCGCGCTCTGACCGAGCGCCTCGCGGCCTACCGGCCCGAGCTGCGGGTCACCGCCGACAGCCGCGCCGCCGCCCGTTTCCTGCTGCTGCGCCCTCCGCTGCCGCTCGCGGCCCGGCCGTTCTACGCCGGACTGGCCGCGAGTGCCGTGGCGCTGCTGCCGCCGTGGGCCCGGACCATGCTGGGGCTGCCCCGGCTCCCCGTCGTCGAGGACATCGCCGTACTCCCCGCGGGGCAGGCCCTGACCAGGACCATCCGCTGGGCGATGGCGCCACCGCCGCGCCCGGAGTGAGGGCCGCGGGCCGTGGGGCCGCCCGGGCTCTGTGGCCCGCCGGCTAGTGCGTGGCTCTGTGCAGGCCGAGTTCCGCCACGACGTGTTTGCCCTGGCCGAGCAGGACGGTCTGGAACCGGTCGCAGAGGCGGGTGATCAGGTGCAGGCCGTGGCCTCCGATGCGGTGCGGATTGTGGGCCCTCGGCCGCGGCGGGCGCGGCGAGCTGTCGCGGACGGTGATCCGCAGCAGGGCGGGGTCCGAGGTCAGTTCGAGGAGGAGACCGCCGGGGCCGGGCGCGTGCCGCAGCGCGTTCGTGACGAGTTCGCTGACGACGAGCTGGGCGTCCTGGCTGGGCCGGTGGTCAGGAGGGTGTCCTGCCTGAGCGAGCAGGGTGCGTACGGCGTGCCGGGCGTCCGTGACGGACGTTCCCTGAGCGTCCCAGACGGCCCCGTAGCGCCAGGCCGCGGTCTGGTCCTGCTCATCCGTCGCCTGATTCCTGAGCGGGATGGCCATGATCTTCCTGTGCGTCGGTGCGTGGTCGAGTACAGGTTGCTGCTGTCGGACCCTTGCCGCTTACCCGGTGTGTCCCTTCTTAAGGAATGTCCGGTGCCGGGACGGCGAGCGCACCGCCGCCGGCGGGTCACAGGAAGCGCCGGACCGGGACGACGAGGGCCTCCCGGGCGCGCTGCGCGAGCGCCCGCCGCCGCCACCGCGCCGGGTCGATGTCCACGCTGCGCTCCAGGTCCGCGTCGTAGTCACGGTCGAGGGCCGCGGTGAACGCCTCGTCCAGGACGGCGAGCATGACCTCCTCGTCGTGGTCCATGGAGCGGCGGTTGAAGTTGGTGGACCCGATGAGGGAGGCGACCGAGTCCACCGTGATGATCTTGGCGTGCATCATGGTCGGCTGGAACTGGCGGATGTGCACGCCCGCCTCCAGCAGGCGGGCGTAGTGGTGCTGGCCGGCGAGCTGGCAGGCGCGCTGGTCGGTGTGCGGGCCGGGCAGCAGGATCTCGACCCGCACGCCGCGCCGGGCGGTCTGGCACAGCAGGTCGATGAAGTAGGTGTCGGGAGCGAAGTAGGCGGTGGCGAGGCGGAACCGTTCCTCCGCGGAGGTGAGCATGACGCGGATGAGGGTCTGCATGTCCTGCCAGCCGATGCTGGCGGAGCCGCGCACGACCTGCACGACCGCCGAGCCGGCCTGGGCGTGCTCGGTGAACCGGTCGCGGTCGTCGAACAGCTCCTCGTGGCACTCGGCCCAGTTCTGCGCGAAGGCGGCCGCGATGCCGTCCACGGCCGGCCCCCGGACCTGGACGTGGGTGTCCCGCCACTCACCGGGATCGCGGGCGTCGCCGCACCACTCCTCCGCGATCCCGACGCCCCCGGTGAACGCGGTGTGCTCGTCGACGATGAGGGCCTTGCGGTGGCAGCGGTGGTTCTGCTTGAACGGCGACAGCCAGACGGGTCTGCGGAACCAGGCCACCTGCACACCGGAGGTGTCCATCAGGTCCAGCAGGTCCCGTTCGATCTCCTTGGCGCCGAAGCCGTCGAGCAGCAGCCGCACCCGCACTCCGGCGCGGGCGCGGTCGGCGAGCGCGACGGCGAAGTCGCGGGCGATCTGTCCCCGCCAGTACACGAACGTCATCATGTCGATGGTGTGCCGGGCCGAGCGGATCGTCTCCAGCATCGCGGGGAAGATCTCGTCGCCGTTGCGCAGCGGCACCAGATCGTTCCCCTCGGTGGCGGCCACGCCGATCAGCCGCTCCAGACGGCGGCGCAGGCGCTGCTTGCGCGCCGACGTGTCCGGCGCGGTGTCACGGGCGGCGGGGGCGGGTATGCCGTCGAGGACCACGCCGGTTCTCCTTCTGGGGTAGACATCGGGTCGCGGGCCGCTGGGTGAGCCCGGAGAAGCACATGCCCGGCGGCCACCGCCGCATTCCCCGGACCGGCGGTGAGGCGCGCGCCGGTGCCGGCCGCGTTTCCGGACCGGTCGTGAGGCGCGCGCCGGTGACGGCCGCCGGAGCCAGGCCCCCGTACCCTGCGTTACCCTGGCCGTTCCGTGTGGTGCGCCGGATCCGGGGTCCGTTCGTGCCGGGAGGGCGGGGAGGCTCGATGGACGGCACGTCCGCGTGCGCCGGCGGTCGGACCGCGGCGGACCGGCACGCCACTGTGGTGTCCGCCGTCGGCGTCGGGCGGACCGCCCGCCGCGCCGCCCACGCCCGTGCGGGACTCCGGAAGGCGACACCGCCGCCGGGGTCCGTGCCGGGTCCCGGGCGTTCCCGGGCCGCCCGCGCGCGGCTCGCCGCGGCGCCGGC
>NZ_WWJT01000288.1 GCF_009865385.1 Streptomyces sp. SID486
CTGCCCTGCGCCCGGGGGCCGGGCGGGCGCGCCGACGACGGGGCACACGCCCCCTACCCACATGTGGCGTGCGCACGTGTGACTTGCGCACGTACCGCTTGCGTACGTACAGCTTGCGTACATGTGTTGCCCGGCGCGCCGGAAGGCTCCGTACCGTGGCACCGTGACGACTCAGGTGATCATTCTCAACGGTGGGTCCAGCGCGGGAAAGTCCGGGATCGTGCGCTGCCTGCAGACCGTACTGCCGGACCCGTGGCTGGCGTTCGGCATCGACTCGCTCGTGGACGCCCTGCCTCCGAAGCTGCGCGGCCCGGACGGCGGGATCGAGTTCGCCACGGACGGCGGCGTGCACGTCGGGCCGGCCTTCCGGGCGCTGGAGGCGGCCTGGATGGAAGGCGTCGCGGCGACGGTCCGCGCGGGCGCGAGGGTCGTCGTCGACGACGTCTTCCTCGGCGGAACGGCCTCCCAGGAGCGGTGGCGCAAGGCCCTGGGCGGCCTGGCCGTGCTGTGGGTGGGCGTCCGGTGCGAGCCCGCGGTCGCCGCGGGACGGGAGATCGCCCGGGGAGACCGGGCCGAGGGCATGGCAGCGGCCCAGGCCGACCTGGTGCACGCGGGGGTCCGGTACGACCTCGAAGTGGACACGACCCGCGCCGAGTCCCTGGAGTGCGCCCGGACCATCGCCGCCCACATCGGCTGACGCCGCCGCCCCGGACCGCTACCGTCCCGGATCCCCGGGGGTCCGCCCGGATGCCGGGTCCGACGCCGTGAGGCCGCCCGGTGCCGGGAGCCGGTCCGGCCACCCCGCACCCGGGCCGGCCGGTCCGGGTACGGGGTGGCCGGACCGATACGGAGACGTCCGGGCCGCGTCGGCGTACGAAAGGCCCGGGACGAACACCGGCTGCGGCACCGGCGGCCGCGGGGCCGCGGCGGTGCGCTGC
>NZ_WWJT01000289.1 GCF_009865385.1 Streptomyces sp. SID486
GCCGGCTGCGGCTCGGCGAGCAGCCGCGCGGCGCTCTCCCGGGCCCGCTCGGCCGTGGTCAGCGCCTGGTCCAGCCGGTCGCCCGCGCGCCGGTTGGTGACGGCGACGGCGGCGACGAAGCCGACCAGCGCGCCGACGAGGGTGTCCACCACCCGGTCGGTGATCAGTTCGGTCGTGTCCTGGGTGCGGGCGAACTCGGTGATGAGCAGGGCCATGGGGGTGACGCACACGCTGCCCAGCCAGTAGTTGCGGCCGATCAGCGCCTCCGCGCCGAAGCTGAGGGCGAGGCAGCACAGCACCAGGAGGGCGGGGTGCAGGTGGGTGAACGGGGCGAGGACGGCGAAGGCGAGGACGCCGACGAGGTTGCCCACGACCCGCTGCACGCCCCGGTTCCAGGTGAGCGTGACGTTGGCCTGGTAGAGGGAGGCCGCGGTCACCAGTGCCCAGTAGGGGCGGCCGACACCGAGGGCGAGGGCGGCGTATCCCGCGGACGCGCAGCCGAGCACGGTGCGGACGGCGATCGGCGCGCAGGGGGTGAGGCGGTGCCACGGCGACCGGGACGTCAGGGCGCGTTCGGCGGCCACGCCGATAAGTTCCTCGGCGGCTTCACGCGGCTGCGCGACACGCGGGACCCGGCCGGTGCCCCGCAGCCCGCGGGCCCAGGCACGCAGCCGCGCGGGATCGGTGTCGGCGGGCGCGGCGAGCGCGACCTCCGCGCGGACGAGGAGCTGTTCGACCGCGCGCCGGGTGGGGTCGGGGCGGGCGCCCACGGCGAGCAGGGACTGCCAGGCGGCGTGGATCGCGGCGGCGCTCGCCGCGCGGGCCCGGGCGTGGCCGTCGGCGGTGCCGCGCGTCTCGGCGT
>NZ_WWJT01000290.1 GCF_009865385.1 Streptomyces sp. SID486
TCCGGCGCCTTCGGCGGGGGCAGCGGCGCCGGGGACGGCCGCCGCTCGGCGCGGGCGCTGCGCGGGGGGACGGCCAGCTGCAGCACGTCGGCGAGGCTGCCCGCGTACCGGTCGGCGACGGCCCGCGCGAGGCCGAGCAGTTCCTCGCTCAGCACCGGCTCCGGCGACACCACCTGGGCGAGCGCGGCCAGCGGCCCGGAGTAGTCGGAGTCGGCCCGCCGCTCGACCAGGAAGCCGTCGATGAGCCCGCCGCCCTCACGGCGCCCCTCCCGCACCCGGTGCCGTCCGGCCCCGAACCTCACCCGCACCCGCACCCCGGGCTGCGCGTCGGCGTCCAGCCCCTCGGGTACGGCGTAGTCGAAGTAGCGGTCGAGGTGCAGCACACCCTTGTCGACCAGCACCCGTGCGACGGGCAGCCGCTCGGCGATCGCCGCGCCCCGCCAGGTGCGCGGCTTGGCCCGGGGCGTCTTCGCCGTGCGCACGCTCTCCCGGATGAGCGCGAGCTGCTCCGGCGGCGCCTGCCCGGCCCCGCCGTCCCCGTCCACCCGGGGCTCCCCGTTCTCGCTGCTCACGCTTGCATTCTTACCAAACGGCACTGACAACCCCGCCGCCCGCCGGACCGTGCGAACCCGCCCCGGCCCTCCCGGGGCCCCGAGCCACCCGGCCCGCCCCCCTGGCCGAACCCCGTTCCCGGGCATCGCCGGCCGCCGCCCGCGCCGGGAGCCGGTCTCCCAGCCGCCCGACCGCCACCC
>NZ_WWJT01000291.1 GCF_009865385.1 Streptomyces sp. SID486
CACCTCCGGCTCCACCGGCCGCCCCAAGGGCGTCGCCGCCCCGCACGAGGCCGTCACGGCCACCCTCACCGGCCAGGACTTCGCCTCCTTCGGCCCGGGCGCCATCTGGCTCCAGTGCGCGCCGCTGTCCTGGGACGCGTTCGCCCTCGAACTGTGGGGTCCGCTCACCAACGGCGGCACCTGCGTGCTGCACCCCCCGGGACGCCCCGAACCCCTCACGATGGCCCGCCTGATCGCCGAGCACGGCATCACGTCCATGTACCTGTCGGCGTCCCTGTTCAACGTCGTCGTGGACGAGTACCCGGACGCCCTCGACGGCCTGAGCGAACTCCTCGTGGGCGGCGAGGCGCTGTCGCCCCCGCACGTCGCCCGCGCCCTCGCACGCCGGCCCGGCCTCCGGCTGAGCAACGGCTACGGCCCCGTCGAGTGCATGGTCTTCCTCACCACCCACCCGGTCACCCCCGCGGACCTGCGCACCGGCGGCCCCCTGCCGATCGGCCGGCCGCTCGCCGGGAAGCGCCTGCACGTCCTCGACGAGCGGCTGCGCCCGGTCCCCGACGGCGGCACGGGCGAGCTGTACGCGGCCGGTGCCGGGCTGGCCCGGGAGTACGCCGGCCAAGCGGCCCTGACCGCCGAACGCTTCGTCGCCGCCCCCTCGGGCGAACGCCTCTACCGCACCGGTGACCTGGTCCGCCACCGGACCGACGGCGTCCTCGAACACCTCGGCCGCGCCGACAGCCAGATCAAGATCCGCGGCTTCCGGGTGGAGCCCGGCGAGATCGAGACGTTCCTGGCCGGGCACCCGGGAGTCGACCGGGCCGCCGTGGTCGCCCACCCCCACCCGGCGGGAGACCGGCAGCTGACCGCGTACGTCGTCCCGCGCGGCACACCGGCGCCCACCGCGTGGGAACTGCGCGACCATGCCCGCGGCGCCCTGCCCGACCACCTGGTGCCGGCCGCCTTCGTGATCCTGGACGCCCTGCCCCTCACCCCGAGCGGCAAGCTGGACCGGGCGGCGCTGCCCGCCCCGGCCTTCGCCGCGGGCACCGGCGGCACCGGCGAGCGGGCCGGCGGCGCGGCCGACGCCACCGTCGGCGCCCTGCGCACCCTGTTCTCCGAGATCCTCTCCACCCCCCTCGGCCCCGACGACGACTTCTTCCGGCTCGGCGGCAACTCCCTGCTCGCCGCCCGGCTGGCGGGCCGTGTCCGCTCCGCGCTCGGCGTCGAGCTCGACATCCGCACGCTCTTCGAGGCGCCGACCCCGGCCCGGCTGGCCCCGCTCGTCGACCGGGCCCCCGCCGCCGTACCGCCGCCCGAGCCCGCCACCGAGGCGGGCCCGCTGCCGGTGTCCGACGCCCAGCAGCGCCTGTGGTTCCTGGACCGGACCGGCGCGGGCGCCGCCTACAACCTCCCCATGCTGGTCCGGCTGCGCGGCGCGGTCGACCCGGACGCGCTCGCCGGCGCACTGGCCGACGTCGCCGGCCGGCACGAGGTGCTGCGCACCCTCTTCGGCGAGCGCGACGGCGTCCCGGTGCGGCGGGTGCTGCACGGGACCCGGGCCGCACCGCCCTTCGCCCATGAGCACGTCGCCACGGAGGAACTGGAGTCAGCCCTGCGGGAGACGGCACGGCACCGCTTCGACCTGAGCGGCGAACCACCCGTCCGGGCCGTCCTGTTCACCCTCCGCGAGCGCCCCGACGAGCACGCGCTGCTCGTCCTCGTCCACCACATCGCCGGTGACGGCTGGTCGCTGCGACCGCTGTTCCGCGATCTCTCGCTGGCCTACGCCGCCCGCGTCCAGGGCCGCCCGGCCGGTCTCGCCCCGCTCCCCGTCCCGTACGCCGAGCACGCCCGCCGACGCCTGGACCGGCTGGGCTCCCCGGCCGATCCCGGTTCCCTGGCGGCCGTGCAGCTCGCCTACTGGACGCGGCACCTGGCGGGGCTGGACGCCGACGGCCCGCTGCTGCCGCGCCGCCCGCAGGCGCCGGCCGTGCCCGGCCCGGCCGCCGGGGTCG
>NZ_WWJT01000292.1 GCF_009865385.1 Streptomyces sp. SID486
GAGGCGTTCGTCGGGGGCGCGGCCGTCGACTGGGCGGCGGTGTTCAAGGGTACGGGCGCTCAGCGCGTCGACCTGCCGACCTACGCCTTCCAGCACCAGCACTACTGGCTCAAGTCGGCCGCCTCCCGTGCCGGTGATGTGGCCGCCGTCGGTCTCGGTTCGGCGGATCACCCTTTGCTGGGCGCCGTGGTCTCTTTGGCGGACGCGAACGGGCTCGTACTCACCGGCAGGTTGGCGCTCGCGGCTCAGCCCTGGCTGGCCGATCACCTCGTCCTGGGGAGGGCCGTCGTACCGGGAACCGCTTTCGTGGAGCTGGCGCTGCGGGCTGCGGACGCGGCGGGGTGCCGCGGTCTGGAGGAGCTGACGCTTCAGGCACCGCTGGTGTTGCCCGAGGACGGCGCGGTGCAGGTGCAGGTCGTCGTGGGAGGCACGGACGATCCGGACCGCCGTGATGTGGGCGTGTACTCCCGTGTCGAGGGGGATGACGAGGAAGCCTGGACCTGTCATGCCCGAGGTGTACTCACCACCGTCGACACCGAAGTCCCCGCGGACGCGGGCGAGCTGGCCGAATGGCCGCCGGCCGACTCCGCTGCCCTGACGGTGGACAGCCTGTACGAGCGGCTGGCCGGGCTCGGACTTGAGTACGGGCCGGTCTTCCGCGGCGTGCGGGCTGCCTGGCGGCGCGGCGACGACGTGTTCGTCGAGATCGTCCTCCCGGAGGAGCAGCGCGAGGAAGGGCAGCGTTACGGCATCCACCCGGCTTTGCTGGACGCCGCGTTGCACGTGACCGGCATCGGTCATCCGACCGGCCGGGACACACGTCAGGCCGGAGATGCCGAGGAGCCGGGCGTGGCACGGCTGCCGTTCGCGTGGAGCGGGGTTTCCCTGTATGCCACGGGAGCGAGCACGCTTCGGGTGCGCCTGTCCAGGACCGGAGCGGATGGTGTGTCGGTGCTGGCGGCCGACGTGACCGGCGCACCGGTGGCGTCCGTCGGCTCACTGGTGGGTCGCCCTGTCTCGCCGGAGCTGCTCGACAACGCCGCGACGCGTTCGACACCGGAGTCGCTGTTCGGGATCCGCTGGGAGGCGGTCCGGGCCGTGCCCGAGCCGGCGGCCGCGGAGGACTGGGCGGTGCTCGACACGGCCACCCAGGGCACCGAGACCGCACCCGGACCGGCCGGATCGCCGGTGCCGTGCCTCGCCCACCTGTCCTCGGACCCGGTGCAGACCCTCCCGCGGGTCGTCCTTCTGCCGTGCTTCTCTCAGGTCGGCACGGACGAGGAGGAAGCGACGGAGCCGGCGGCCGTTACGCGCGAGCTGGCGTACCGGGCACTGCGCGCCGTCCAGGACTGGATCGGCAACGCGTCCGCGGAGTCATCGAGGCTGGTCTTCGTCACCCGGGGTGCGGTCGCCACCGCACGGGGCGAGGCCGTACCGGACCCGGCGGCGGCTGCCGTGTGGGGCCTGGTCCGGTCCGCGCAGACGGAACACCCGGACCGGTTCCACCTGGTCGACCTCGACGCCACGCCCGACACGGGCTCCGCCCCCCTCACCGGCCCCGGCATCTGGCACGTCGCCGCCGACGCGGCCCTGGCAGCCCTCACCGCCGACGAGCCCCAGATCGCCGTACGCGGGGGCGAACTCCGTGCGCCCCGGCTGTCCAGGGCGGTGACCCCGCCGACGACGGCCGGCCCGGCCGGTCCGTGGAACGCCGACGGAACGGTCCTGATCACCGGAGCGAGCGGCGTACTGGGCGGCTTGGTCGCACGCCACCTGGCCGCCGAACACGGTGTGCGGCGTCTCGTGCTGCTGTCACGCCGGGGCGACGCCGCTCCCGGCGCGGCGGAACTGGCGGCGGACCTGGCCGGTCTGGGCGCGGAGAGCGTGTTGGAGTCCTGTGACGTGACGGACCGCGAAGCGCTGGCCGGTGTCCTGGCACGCATCCCCCAGGACATGCCCCTGCGCGGTGTGGTGCACACGGCGGGTGTGCTGGACGACGGCGTGGTGGACGCCCTCACGCCCGAGCGCGTGGACGCCGTGCTGCGCCCGAAGGCGGACGCCGCCCTGCTCCTGCACGAACTGACCCGCGACCTGGACCTGTCGGCGTTCGTGCTCTTCTCCTCCGCCGCGGCCACCTTCGGCGCGGCCGGACAGGCCAACTACGCGGCGGCCAACGCCTTCCTGGACGCCCTGGCCGCGCACCGCCACGCCCAGGGCCTGCCCGCGGTCTCGCTGGCCTGGGGCTTCTGGGCCGAACGCAGTGAGATGACCGGCCACCTGGCGGACACCGATCTCGCCAGGATGGCCCGCGGGGGCGTCGTACCGCTGTCGTCGCAAGAAGGACTGGCCCTCTTCGACGCGGCTCTCGCCGCCGAGGAGGCACTGCTGGTCCCCGTACGGCTCGCCGCCACGGTGCTGCGGGGCGGGAACGGCCCCGTACCGCCGCTGCTGCGCAGGCTTGTGCGTACGGCCGCACGGCGTACGGCGGCGGCGCCCGCGACCGGGGCCGGTGCGGCTGACGGCCTCGCCGGCGAACTGGCCGGACTGCCGGAGGCGAAGCGGGAACAGGTCGTGCTCGACATGGTGCGCACCCATGTGGGCGCCGTTCTGGGCTACGGTCCGGGCGACGAGGTGGCGGCCGACCGCGCTTTCCGCGAACTCGGGTTCGACTCGTTGACGGCGGTGGAGCTGCGCAACCGGCTGAACACGGCCACCGGACTGCGGCTGCCTGCCACGCTCGTGTTCGACTACCCCACGGCCGCCGGGCTCGCCCGTCACCTGCTCGCGGAGCTGACGGCGGCCGGCGTCTCCGACGGCGCTCCGCGGAGCGCGGCGCTGCCGGCCGTACGAGGGGCGACGGCGGTGGACGAGCCGATCGCGATCGTCGCGATGAGCTGCCGCT
>NZ_WWJT01000293.1 GCF_009865385.1 Streptomyces sp. SID486
CCGGGTGGGCGTCCGCCGGGGCCGGCGTCGGCGCGGCGGACGGCGTACGGGCCGAGTCCGGCGCGGCGTGGGCCGTGGGGTGGCCGGCGCCCTGTGCCGCCTGGGCGGTCATGGTGCCGGCGACGGCCAGGGCCGCGCCTACGGCGGAGACCCCCAGCGCGGCGCGCAGCCTGGGGGTGAGATTCGGGCGCGGAGCACGGTGTGCGGACATGGGTTCCTTCGGTCGCTCGGGTCGGGCATCTGGTCGAAGTGGAGGCCTCCACCCCGACAGACGCCCGACCCCGGGCGAGGTTGCGGGTGAGGTCCCACGAATTTCCGGCGCCCTCGCCGGACCGCCGCCCCGCGCTCGCCGGATCGCCGCCCCGC
>NZ_WWJT01000294.1 GCF_009865385.1 Streptomyces sp. SID486
GAGCTGTGGTGCATGGCTGTCCTTCGGACGAGTGGGGGATGGTCCGGGGCGGTGCTGTCGGATCGGGCGGAAGCCGGAGGGGGACGGGGGAGGAGAACGAGGAAGGAGGTGAAGGAGGTTGGGGAGGGGAGCGACGAGGAGGTGGGGGAGGAGACGGAGGTGGCGACCGAGGAGAGCGGTGAGGGAGGGGACGCAGGAGAGGGAGGCCGGGGGAGCGGGGCGGCCGGGGTCTCGGCGGGTGCGACGGGGGACGGTGCTGCCCGTGCCGCGGTGCCCTCGGCCTCGCCCGCCGCGCGCCTTCGGTGCGGCCGGTCAGGGGGCCGGCGCCGCCACGGAG
>NZ_WWJT01000029.1 GCF_009865385.1 Streptomyces sp. SID486
CAGGCCGCCCGGTTCTGGACCGCGCAGCGGATGGCCGCGGCCCTGCCGCTGGACGCCGGGCGGCACACGCCGCCGGTGCCGGGGGCGCCGGTCGCGGTGGCGGCCCGGCCCAAGGGCACCCTGTTCCCGGGGACCCGGCTGGTCGGCACGTTCTTCGGCTCCGACGGACCGCGCGGCACGACCTGGCACTGCACGGGCAGCGTGATGAACACCGCCGCCCGGAACATCGTCCTGACCGCAGCCCACTGCGCGCTGAACATGAAGGGCGACTACGTCTTCGTCCCGAAGTTCGTCAAGGGCGCTGCCCCCGACCGGCAGCCGTACGGCATCTTCCCCGTCCAGCGCATCTTCATCGACCCCCGGTACGTGCCCGACCGGGGCTCGTCGACCACCAAGAAGGTGTCCTCGGACCTGGACACCGCGTTCGCGCGGGTCGCGCCCAACCAGCAGGGCGAGTCCCTCCAGGACGCGGTGGGCGGCGGCCTGACCTTCACCCGGCCCGCCGGCTACACCCGCCGGGTCACCGTCGTCGGCTACCCCTCCTACTCGCACAACAGCGCCGGGCGGGCCGTCAAGTGCGCGGTCCCCACGCGACAGCTCGCCGGCTTCCGGCAGTTGGCGATGACCTGCGGCGGTTACTACGGCGGCGTGTCGGGCAGCCCCTGGATCACCGACTACACGGACGACGGCCGCACCGGGCACGTCATCGGCAACCTCGGCGGCTACAACGGCGGCGGCAACGACGCGAACGTCGACTACATCAGCTACGCCACCGCGTTCGGCGCGGACGCCGGCAACCTCCTCGCCGACGCCGTCGCCGACCAGGCACCGCCGGCCGACCTGCCCGCGTACCGGGGCCTGAAGGGCACACTGACCGGCGGTGCGGCCCGCTGGCGCAAGGCCGCGCTGATGGCCTCCGGCGACTACACCGGCGACGGGCGCGGCGACCTGCTCGTGGCCTGGCCCGACGGCACGGTCACCCTCCACCCCGGCGACGGCCGGGGCGGGTTCGGCACCGAGAAGCGGCTGCTGAAGGCCAACTCCACCTGGACGCACGCCAGGACGGTCACCGGCGGCACCTTCGCCGGCGGCACCCGGTCCGGCCTGCTGGTGCGCTGGTCCGACGGCGAGGTCACCCTCTACCCGCAGCCCGGCCCCACCGGCCTGGGCCGGGAGATCCGGATGGCGGCGCCCCGCTCCGCGTGGAAGAACGCCGTCCAGTTCGCCGCCGGACCGTTCGGCGGCGCCCCGGGCACCGGTCTGGTGGTCCGCTGGGCCGACGGCTCGCTGACCCTGTACCCCCGGGTGGGGACCGGCGGTTTCGGCACCGGCAGGCGACTCGTCGCGGCGGGCGGCACCTGGACCAAGGCCGCCCTGCTGACCGGCGGCGACTTCGACGGCACGGCCGGCGCGGACCTGCTGGTGCGCTGGACCGACGGCTCGCTCGACTCCTACGCCGGCACGTCCACCGCGGGGCTCGGCACCAGGACCCGGCTGCAGGGCCCGAACACCACCTGGACGCACGCGCAGGCCCTGACCGCCGGCGGCTTCCGCCACGGGGGCTCCGGCGACGACCTCATCGTGCGCTGGTCCGACGGGGAGACCACGCTCTACGCCGACACCGGCGCCAGGACCCTCGGCACCGAGCACACCCTGGTCCATCCCGGCACCTGACCGCCCCGCGCGGGCCGGTGCCACCGGCCCGCGCACGCACGTCCGCACGCGTGCACCACGCTTTCCGTACGCACTCCCAGGGGGAACGATGCCCGCGACGACCCGACGGGCCGGCGGCCTCACCGCACTCACGGCCTCTGTGACGCTGACGGCCGCCGGCCTGGCACTGGCCGGCTGCACCACCACGACGGCGACACCCGACGGCTCCGCACCGCCCGCCACCGCACCGACCGCCTCCACACCGCAGACCACCGCACGGCCCTGCCGGACCGCCTCGCTCACGTGGACGCTGTCCCTCGTCGACGGCGGCCGGGGCGGCGGCGCCGCCGGGGACGGGGCGGGGACGGCGCACGGCGGCTCGCGGTCCGACGCGCGGCTCGTCGCCGTCAACAAGGGTCCCGCCGCCTGCGTGTTCACGGGCTACCCGGTCCTTGAGATCCACGAGGGCAAGGCGGAGAGCATCGAGGGCGCCGGTCCCGGACACCCCGCGGCCGTCCCCCTGCCGGCCGGCGCGGCCGTCGCCGTGGGCCTGCGCTACACGCCCCGCGGCGCGAAGGGCGCGGACACCTGGTGCGTACGGCAGGGCGAGGCGGTCGTCCGGGCACCGCGCGACAGCGGCGCCGTGGTCGTACCCGTCAGGGACGCGCGCGGGAAGGCCGCCGTGCTCGACGTCTGCGGGAACACCATCGTCATGGCGCCCCCCGGCCGTCTGGCGCAGTCCGCCCTGCACACGGAGGCACCCCTGTGACACCGTGCCGTCATGGGTGACCTCTTTCTCGTCCGGCACGGGGAGACCGAGTGGTCGCGGTCCGGACGGCACACCGGCTCGACCGACGTACCGCTCACCGAGCACGGGCGGGCGGAGGCGCGGCGGCTGGCCCCGCTGATCCGCGCGCACCGGATCGGGGCCGCCTTCGTCAGCCCCCTGCAGCGGGCCCGCGAGACCGCCCGCCTCGTCGGTGTACCGGACGCCCGCATCGACGCCGACCTGCGGGAGTGGGACTACGGCGGGTACGAGGGCGTCACCACGCCGGAGATCCAGCGGGACCGGCCCGGCTGGTTCCTGTTCACCGACGGCGTCGTGCCCGGCCCGCCGGACCACCCCGGTGAGACGGCGGAGCAGGTCGGGCAGCGCGCCGACCGGATGCTGGCCAAGGCCGACGCCGCCCTCGCCGACACCGGGGGTGACGTCGTGCTGGTCGCCCACGGCCACTTCCTCCGGGTCCTCACCGCCCGCCGGCTCGGCCTCGCGCCCCGCGACGGAGCCCTGTTCCAGCTCGCGACGGGGACGCTGTGCCACCTGGGCAGCGAGCACGGGCGTCCGGTGATCGCGGGCTGGAACATCCGGCCCGGCGCGTAGGACGCGTTGTCGGACCCGGGCCGTAGGCTGCGAAGCGGCCGCCCGCCCGGCGGCCCGGCAGGACGACGGCGCCGGAAGGACATCCCGTGACCCGACCCCCGACCGCCGCGCAGCGGCGCGTCATCGAGGCCGCCGACCCGGTCACCGGCCGGCTGCGCGGTACGGCCGACCAGCTCGCCGCGCTGGTGACCCGCGGGCTCGCCTTCCGCCACCCCCGCCCGCCCCACGACCACTTCCTCACCCCCGCGGGCCACCGGATCCGGGAGACCGTGCCGGAGGCGCCGGCCGGACCCCCGCCGGACACCGGGGTGTTCGCGGCCCGGTCCGGCGGCGAGGAGACGCCGCTGCCGTCCGGGCCGGCCCGGCGGCGCGAGGTGCACAGTGCCTGGCAGGGGCTGCTGGAACTGCGCCGGATGACGAACCCCGACGGCTCCGTGGACCGGCCGTGCGGGTGGGAGCGGGCCAACCTGGTGCGGGCGGCCGCGCTCGCACTGGAGGCGGCCGGGCAGCGTCCCGCGGACCGGGAGGCGGCCGGCTACCGGGTCCGGGCGACCCCGCAGCCGGAGGCGGTCGCGGTGCACGCGCCGGACCCGCGGACGCTGGCCGTCTGCGGGGCCGTGCTGGAGCGGGCCGGCTGGCAGGCCGGCGAGTACACCGAGCCACGGACCGGAACGCGCTATCTGCTGGCCTCGCCGCGCCGGGTGTGACCGGCGTGCCAGGATCGGCCCGAACGCCAGAATCTGCGGCGGTCCCGCGGTCCGGGCGGAAGGCCTCAGCGGACGGCGGCGATCTCCTGGCCCGCCTCCATCGGATGGGTGACGTCCTGGGCCTCGCCGCCCCTGCCGACGTGGTTGAAGAGGATGTTGAGCACCACGGCCGTCACGCAGCCCGTGGAGATGCCCGAGTCCAGGACGATCTTCGCGGTCTCGGGGAACGCGTGGTAGAACTCCGGCGCGGTGATCGGGATGATGCCGACCGCGAGGGAGACGGCCACGATCAGGACGTTGTTGTCCTTGTCCAGGCCGGCCCGGACCAGGGTCTGGATGCCGCTCGCGGCGACCGAGCCGAACAGCACGACTCCGGCGCCGCCGAGCACCGGGCGGGGCACCACCGCGATGAGCGAGGCGGCCATCGGGCACAGGCCCATCAGGACCAGGAACCCGCCACCGGTGGCGACCACGAAACGACTGCGGATCCGGGTCATCGCGACCAGGCCGATGTTCTGGGCGAAGGCGCTGCACATGAAGCCGTTGAAGAGCGGGCTGAGCGCGGATCCGAGGGTGTCGGCGCGCAGGCCGGCGGCGATGGTCCTCTCGTCGGCGGGACGTTCGACGATCTCGCCGAGCGCCAGCATGTCGGCGGTCGACTCGGTCATCGAGACCACCATCACCACACACATCGAGAGGATCGCGGCGAGCTGGAACTGGGGGGCGCCGAAGTGGAACGGCGTCGGGAAACCGACCACGTCGGCCTGGGCGACCGGGTCGAAGTCCGTGACGCCGAACGGTATCGCGACGAGGGTGCCGACGACGAGGCCGATCAGGACGGCGATCTGCTTGACGAAACCACGGGTGAACCGGCGCAGCAGCAGGACGATCAGCAGGGTGACGCCGGCGAGGGTGAGGTAGGTGGTCGATCCGTAGTCGTCGGCCTTGGGGTCGGGTCCCTGGGCCCAGCCGAAGGCGACGGGGAGGAGGGAGACGCCGATCAGGGTGATGACGGAGCCGGTGACGACGGGCGGGAAGAAGCGGACCGCCTTGCAGAAGACGGGGGCCGCGAGGAAGCCGAGCAGGCCGGCGACGACGACCGCGCCGAAGATCACCGGCAGCGCGTCGGACTTGTCGTCGGTCGAGGCGACGATCGCGGTCATGGGGGCGACCCCGGCGAAGGTGACGCCGTTGACGAACGGCAGCCGGGCGCCGATCTTCCAGAAGCCGAGGGTCTGGAGGAAGGTGGCGAGGCCGGCGGTGAACAGGCAGGCGCCGGTGAGGAAGGTCAGCTCGGTGGCGGACAGGCCGATGGCCGCGCCGACGATGAGCGGCGGGGCGACGACTCCGGCGTACATGGCGGCCACGTGCTGCAGACCGCTGGTCGCCATTTTGAGGGCGGGGAGTTTCTCATCAACTGGATGGGCGGTCACGGCGGTTCCTCCGGGCGGTTAACGCGTCGTCGTCGACGCGGGTTTCTAGGAGGTGGTGCGTGTGGTCGTGCGGGACCGTGACGGGGGGAGAGATGAGCGGTGGGCGAGCGGTGTGGGGTGACCGTCCCCGGGGCGCGCGTACGCGCCCCGGGGACGGCTGCCGTGGATCCCGCTCGGATCCACGGTCCCGGCCGGAAGCCGTCCCTCCCGGCCGGAGTCTTCGAGACCCTGTGACGGGTCGGCCCGGTGGAACCGGGCGGTGTGTCAGGCCCGCGCGGTGATCCGGGCCAGGCGCTGGGCCTCCTCGCGGGTGGAGCGGGCGATGGCGTCCTCGTCGGCGGTGAGCAGCCGCCCGCCCTCGACGATCTGCCGGCCGTTGACGAAGGAGGCGGTCACCGGGGCCGCGGCGCCGAAGACGAGCGCGGTCACCGGGTCGGCGATGGAGGCGTGGGCCAGCGTGTCCATCTTCCACAGGACGACGTCGGCGAGCTTGCCGGGCTCCAGGGAGCCGATCTGCCCGGCCCGGCCGAGCACCTGGGCGCCGCCGAAGGTGCCGAGCCGCAGTGCCTGGCGGGCGTTGAGCGCGGCCTCGCGGTGGGCGCCGAGCCGGTTGATCAGCAGGGCGTTGCGCAGCTCGGTGTGGAGTTCGCCGGACTCGTTGGAGGCGGTGCCGTCGACGCCGAGGCCGACCGGGACGCCGGCCTTGAGCATGTCGGGGACGCGGGCGATGCCGGCGGCGAGGCGGGCGTTGGACGACGGGCAGTGGGCGACACCGGTCCTGGTGCGGCCGAACGCCTCGATGTCGGAGTCGTTCATGTGGACGGAGTGCGCCATCCACACGTCCTCACCGAGCCAGCCGGTGGACTCGAAGTAGTCGGTGGGGCCCATGCCGAACAGCTCGTGGCAGAACTTCTCCTCCTCCACCGTCTCCGAGCCGTGGGTGTGCAGCCGTACGCCGAGCCGGCGCGCCAGCTCCGCGCCCTGGCGCAGCAGTTCGGTGGAGACGGAGAACGGCGAGCAGGGGGCGACCGCCACCTGGGTCATCGCGTCGAAGGAGGCGTCATGGTGCTTCTTGACGGTCTCCTCGGTCGCGGCGAGCGCGCCCTCCAGCGTCTCGACGGCGAAGTCCGGGGGCAGGCCGCCGTCCTTCTCGCTGCGGTCCATCGAGCCGCGGGCCAGCGTGAAGCGGACGCCCATCTCGGAGGCGGCCCGGATGATCGAGCCGGACAGGTCGCCGGAGCCCTGCGGGAAGACGTAGTGGTGGTCCATGGCAGTGGTGACGCCGCCCCGGGCCATCATGGCGAGGGACCCCTGCGCGGCCGCGTAGGTCATCTGCTCGTCGATGCGCGCCCAGGTCGGGTAGAGCGCGACCAGCCAGTTGAACAGGTTGTGGTCGGTGGCCAGGCCGCGGGTGATCCACTGGTAGAAGTGGTGGTGGGTGTTGATCAGGCCGGGCGTGGCCAGATGGCCGGTGGCGTCGATCCGGCGTACCACGTTCTCCAGGTTCTCGGGGGCCTTGCCCGCGCCGACCGACTCGATCCTGTTGCCGGCGAGGACGAGGTACCCGGAGGCGTACTCCGTGTCGCCGGCGTCGACGGTGGCGATCGCGCAGTTCTCGATGACGATCCGCTGGTCTGCCGATGGTGCCATGGTGCTTCCTTGTCTGTCGGTGGCGGCCCGTGGACCGAAGGGGTGTCCGCGGGGAGGGCACGGCAGGACCCTAGGAGGATTTGAGTGCCGGGGCGGGCTGAGCCGGGCCGCTCCGGGTGCCGAGATGGTGGAAGAACAGGTTGAGCGACACGGCGACGAGTGCGCCCGCGCTGATGCCGGAGCCGAGGACGGTCTGCGCCCAGGCCGGGAACCCGGCGTAGAAGGTCGGTGCGGCCAGCGGGATGATGCCGGCGCCGAGGGCCACGGCGACCAGGATGATGTTGGAGCTGTCGTCCAGGCCGGCCTCGGACAGCGTACGGATGCCGCTGACGGCGATCGAGCCGAAGAGCACGATGCCGGCGCCGCCGAGGACGGGCATGGGGACCAGGGAGACGACGGCCCCGAGGACGGGGAAGGCGCCGAGGACCAGCAGGGTGGCGCCGGCGACGGCGACGACGTAGCGGCTGCGGACCCGGGTGAGGGAGACGACGCCCACGTTCTGCGCGAAGGCGGAGGTGGGGAAGCCGCCGAACACGGGGCCGAGCAGGGTGGCGATACCGTCGGTGCGCAGGCCCCGGGTGATGGTCCCGGAGTCGGCGCGGCGGTGGCAGATCTCGCCGAGGGCGAGCATGCCGGCGCTCGACTCGGTCATCAGCACCAGCATCACGATGCACAGCGAGAGGATGGCCGCGGGCTGGAACTCGGGGGCGCCGAAGGCGAACGGGGTGGGCAGCGCGGCGACCGGCGCCGACCTCAGACCGCTGAAGTCGGCCATGCCGAAGGGCATCGCGGCCAGGGTGCCGATGAGCAGTCCGAACAGCAGGGCGACCTGCTTGACGAAGCCCTTGCCGAAGCGCTGGATCAGCAGGATGACGGCGAGGGTGAACCCGGCGAGCGCGAGGTGCCGCATGGCGCCGAAATCGGCGGCGGTCTTGTCTCCGCCCTGCGCCCAGCCGACCGGGACGGGCATCAGCGTGACCCCGATCAGGGTGATGACGACGCCGGTGACCAGGGGCGGGAAGAAGCGGAGCAGCCGGCCGAAGAACGGGCCGAGCGCCAGGCAGAAGGCGCCGGCGACCATCACCGCGCCGTAGATCGCGGGGAGTTGGTGCCCTTTGCCGTTGGTCTCGGCGATCGCGAGGATCGGGGCGATGCCGGCGGAGGAGGCGGCGTTGACGAAGGGCAGCCGGTTGCCGACGAGGCCCTTGACGCCGATGGTCTGGAGGATGGTGGCGACACCCGCGATGAGCAGGCTCGCGGCGATCAGCCGGGTGCGGGCCGCGATGTCGAGTCCGCAGGCCTGGCCGATGATGAGCGGAGGAGTGACAACGCCCGCGTACATCGCGGCGATGTGCTGGAGTGCGGCGGGGACGAGCCGCGAGAGGTGGAGCTTCTCGTCCACCGGGTGCACGGACGTGACGGCGTCCTCGGTGTGCACCGGCGGGGTGGAACACGGGGCTGTGGCGGGCCCCTTCGCAGGCTGTGCCATTTCGTTCCCTCCGGTGTTGCGCGCCCCCGGCCCGGGTGGCGGGGCCGGGGGCGCGCGTCCCGCGTCAGAGGTTGGTCATGTCGACCGGGATGAGGGCCTCGCAACCGTCCCGCAGGATGGTGGCCTCGATGAGGCCGTAGGGGCGGTCGGCGGCGTAGTAGACCTCGTTGTCGTTCTTGAGCCCGAACGGCTCCAGGTCCACCAGGAAGTGGTGCTTGTTCGGCAGCGAGAAGCGGACCTCGTCGATCTCGCTGCGGTTGTTGATGATGCGCGCGCCCATCTGGTACAGCGTCTGCTGCAGCGAGAGGGAGTAGGTCTCGGCGAAGGCCTGGAGCATGTGCTTCTTGACCTGCTCGTAGGACTTCTCCCAGTTGGGCGCCTTCTGCTCGTCGTCGGTCCAGTTGAACCGCCAGCGGCCGGAGACCTGGGTCGCCAGGATGCGGTCGTACGCCTCCTGCAGGGTGGTGTACTTGTCCTTGACGTAGCCCCAGAACTCGGAGTTGGTCGAGTTCATCACGACCAGGTCCTTCAGGCCGGAGACGACCTCCCACTTCTCACCGTCGTAGGTGATCTGGGTGACGCGGGTCTCCTGGCCCTTGCGCACGAAGGAGTGCTTGACCTCGTCCGCGCCGATGAACTTGGAGTTGGCGTCGGAGGTCGCGATCCGCTCCCAGGCGTACTCCTCGATCCGGATCCGGGCCTGGTGGATCGGCTCCTGCGAGGTGACGAAGTGCCGGGCGAGGTGGATGCCGAACTGCTCGGCGGACTCGATGCCGTACTCCTTGGCGAACGCGTACACCGTGTTCTTGGTGGTGTCGGTCGGCAGGACGTTGGCGTTGGAGCCGGAGTAGTGGACCTCTTCCATGTCGCCGCTCAGCGCCACGGACACGTTGAGGTCCTTGATGTGATGGGTGGCGCCGTCCCGCGTGATCTTTACGACTCGGTTCTCGGCCTTGCCGTACTGGTTCTGTCCCAGGATGGTCGGCATTAGCTAGCTCCCTCGGTAAACGGAGTAGCCGAACGGGTTGAGCAGCAGCGGTACGTGGTAGTGCTCGCCCGGGACGACGGCGAACGTGATCGCCACCTCCGGGAAGAACACCGCCGGTCCGCTGTCCCGGTTCGCGGGGGCGTCCTGCTGCGCATCGGCTTGCTTCTTCGCAGAAATTTCGAAGTACGGCTCCACGGCGAAGTCGAGCCGTACGTGGGTCGTCCCTTCCGGCAGCGCCGGCAGGTCCTTGCACCGGCCGTCGGCGTCGGTCGCGGAGGCGCCGAGCGCCTGCCAGTCCGCCGCGCTGCCGCCGCGGGCGGAGAGGTGGACGGCGACGCCCTCGGCGGGGCGGCCGATCGAGGTGTCCAGGATGTGCGTGGACACGGAGGCGGTGGTGCTGGTGCTCATGGTGTCAGGCGTCCTCTTCGACGAGTCGGGCCAGTCGGATGCGGTTGATCTTGCCCAGCTCGGTGCGGACGATCTCCCGCTCCTGCTCCGGCGCGTTGCCGATCCGCTCCTTGACCGCGTCGCGCATCTGCTCGCCGGTCCGGCCGGTGGCGCAGATCAGGAAGACGTGCCCGAACCTCTCCTGGTAGGCCAGGTTGAGTTCGAGCATCTCCGCCCTGAGGTCCTCGGCGGCGCCGGCCATGCCGGCCTGCTCCCGCGCGGAGGTCGGGTCACCGGGCTTGGGGCGGCCGATCGGCGGGTGCCCGGCCATCGCCTCCGCGAGGTCCGCTGCGGTCAGCTCGGCCATGGCCGCGTCACTGGCGGTGTAGAGGTCCTCCGCGGTGGCGTAGGGGCGGGCGGCGAGCAGCCGCCGGCCCCACTCGGTGGACGCGCACGCCTCGTGGAGGGCGACGAGGGCCGCGCGCTCCTCCATGTCGTTGAACCGGGCAAGACCCGGGGGCGTGGAAGTCGAAGTCACGGGAGCCTCCGTGGCCACGATGGGCCGTCGTGCTGTACGGGCTGCCGATAGCTAACGCCCTCGGAAACATCCCGTCAACACTTTGTTGAAAATTCCGCGTAACAAGCCGCCCCCGGGCACAGCGGCACCACACAGAGGCGCGACGACCCCCGCGACCGGCCCCGACGGCGCGACGGCGGCCCGGCCCTCCCCCTCGGCTCCCCGCGGCCCCGCGGCGCAGCGCTACGCGCCCTTGTCCCGGTTCAGGTAGTTGTAGACCGTGAAGCGGCTGACACCGAGCGCGCCCGCCACCGTCTCCACCCCGTGCCGCACGGCGAACGCGCCGCGCGCCTCCAGGATCCGTACGACCTCCTGTTTGGCCCTGCGGTCCAGGTCGGCCAGCGGCCGGCCCTCCCGGCGCTCCATGGCGGCCAGGATGTGGTCGAGGGAGTCGGCGAGCTGGGGCAGGCGTACGGCGACGACGTCGACGCCCTCCCAGGCGAGGACGACGTCCTCGGGGCCGGCCTCGTCGGGCGGCAGCATCGCCCCGCCCATGGCGTCGACCAGCGGCTTCACCGCCGTGATGAAGGGCTCGTCCCCGCTCACCTATCACCCTCCCCGATCCCGTCACCGATCACGTTGACCTGGAGCGAGACCCGGGTGGCCCCTGCCTCCAGGGCCTTGCGCAGCAGCGCGTCCACCGCGGTGAGCACGCGGTCGGCGCCGCCCTCGGCCGTGTTGCCGAAGGGGCCGACGTCGACGGCGTCCAGCCCGGCCGTCTCGATGACCTCACGCGCCACCAGGGCGTGCGCGGGCGCCTCGTCCAGGTCGAAGGGTTCGGTCGTGAACTCCACTCTCAATCGCACGCGCTCAACCTAACGCCCGGCCCGGCTTTTCGGGCGGCCGGTGACGGACCCCCCTTGACAAGCGCCGACACACGACGGCAATCTTCCATTAAGCAGAAACGAACTTCCGTAATGCGGAAAGTCAACCCACGGAAGGGAGCGCGGCCCGAATGGGATTCGCAGACCAGCGCTTCAACGTCAACCTGTCGATCCTCTTCACGGAACTCCCGCTCCTGGAGCGTCCCGCGGCCGCCGCCGCGGCGGGCTTCTCCGCGGTCGAGCTGTGGTGGCCCTGGGTCGACTCCCCCACCCCCGAGCGGTCCGAGCTCGACGCCCTGAAGAAGGCGATCGAGGACGCGGGCGTCCGCCTCACGGGCCTGAACTTCTACGCCGGCCAGCTGCCGGGCCCGGACCGCGGCGCCCTGTCGATCCCCGGTGAGGAGTCGGAGAAGTTCCGCGCCAACATCGACGTGGCGGCCGACTTCGCCGCCTCTCTCGGCTGCACGGCACTGAACGCGCTGTACGGCAACCGCGTCGACGGCGTGGACCCGGCCGAGCAGGACGCGCTCGCCCTGGAGAACCTGACCCTCGCGGCCCGCGCCGCCGACCGGGTCGGCGCCATCCTGCTGATCGAGGCGCTCAACCGGCCCGAGTCGCCGAAGTGCCCGATCGTGAGCGCGCCCAAGGCGATCGAGATCGTGGACAAGGTCAACGCGGCGACGGGCCTCGGGAACGCCAGGTTCCTGATGGACCTGTACCACCTGTCCATGAACGACGAGGACCTGCCCGCGGTCATCGAGGCATACGCGGCGAAGACCGGACACGTCCAGATCGCCGACAACCCCGGCCGCGGCGCCCCCGGGACGGGTTCGCTCCCCCTGGAGGAGCTGCTCGACCAGCTGCGGAAGGCCGGCTACGACGGCCTTGTCGGCCTGGAGTACAAGGCCGGCGACCGCCCGAGCGCCGAGTCCTTCGAGTGGCTCCCGCGCGAAGCGCGCTGAACCCCCCGACTTTGCAGAGCAGTTAGAGAGGCACCCCCGAACATGAGCACTCTTCCCAAGATCGCGTGGATCGGCCTCGGCATCATGGGCTCCCCCATGTCCGAGAACCTGATCAAGGCGGGTTACCAGGTCACCGGCTTCACCCTGGAGCAGGACAAGCTGGACCGGCTCGCCGCCGCCGGCGGCACCGCGGCCGGCTCGATCGCCGAGGCCGTGCGGGACGCCGACGTGGTGATCACCATGGTGCCCGCCTCCCCGCAGGTCGAGGCCATCGCCTACGGCCCGGACGGCATCCTGGAGAACGCGAAGCAGGGCGCCCTGCTGGTCGACATGTCCTCGATCACCCCGCAGACCTCCGTGGACCTGGCCAAGGCCGCGAAGGACAAGGGCATCCGGGTGCTGGACGCCCCGGTGTCCGGCGGTGAGGCCGGTGCCGTCGAGGCGGTGCTGTCGATCATGGTCGGCGGCGAACAGGCCGACTTCGACCAGGCCAAGCCGATCTTCGACGCGCTCGGCAAGACCATCGTGCTGTGCGGCCCGCACGGCTCCGGCCAGACGGTGAAGGCCGCCAACCAGCTGATCGTCGCCGTGAACATCCAGGCGTGCGCCGAGGCCGTGGTCTTCCTGGAGAAGTCGGGCGTGAACCTGCAGGCCGCCCTGGACGTCCTCAACGGCGGCCTGGCCGGCTCCACCGTGCTGACGCGCAAGAAGGACAACTTCCTCAACCGCGACTTCAAGCCGGGCTTCCGCATCGACCTGCACCACAAGGACATGGGCATCGTCACCGACGCCGCCCGCAACGTCGGCGCGGCCCTGCCGGTCGGTGCCGTGGTCGCCCAGCTGGTCGCGTCCCTGCGCGCCCAGGGCGACGGCGGCCTGGACCACTCGGCCCTGCTGCGGGCCGTGGAGCGCCTGTCCGGCGCCCAGGTCTGACAGCTCCCCAGGCTTCCGGGCCGCGGCGCCGCTGACACCTGTCCTGTCGCGCCCAGGCGTCGCCGCGGCCCGGAATCGACTTCAACAAACTGTTGACGCTCAGATCGCCACACTTCTAGGCTCCACAAAGCGGAAACAGGTTTCCGCTGACACCCGCACGGAAGGTCCACGATGTCGAAGCGCGTGCTCACGACAGAGTCCGGCGCACCGGTCGCCGACAACCAGAACTCCGCCTCCGCCGGCGTCGGCGGCCCGCTCCTGATCCAGGACCAGCACCTCCTGGAGAAGCTCGCGCGCTTCAACCGCGAGCGGATCCCGGAGCGTGTCGTGCATGCCCGCGGCTCCGGCGCGTACGGCCACTTCGAGGTGACGGACGACGTCACCGGCTTCACCCACGCCGACTTCCTCAGTGAGATCGGCAAGCGCACCGAGGTGTTCCTGCGCTTCTCCACGGTCGCCGACTCCCTCGGCGGCGCCGACGCGGTACGCGACCCGCGCGGCTTCGCGGTGAAGTTCTACACCGAGGAGGGCAACTACGACCTCGTCGGCAACAACACCCCGGTGTTCTTCATCAAGGACCCGATCAAATTCCCCGACTTCATCCACTCGCAGAAGCGGGACCCGTTCACCGGCAAGCAGGAGCCGGACAACGTCTGGGACTTCTGGGCCCACGCCCCCGAGGCCACGCACCAGGTGACCTGGCTGATGGGTGACCGCGGCATCCCGGCGTCGTACCGCCACATGAACGGCTACGGCTCGCACACCTACCAGTGGACGAACGCCCAGGGCGAGGCGTTCTTCGTCAAGTACCACTTCAAGACGAACCAGGGCATCCGCTGCCTCTCCGCCGAGCAGGGCGCCGAGCTGGCGGGTACGGACCCCAACTCGCACCAGACGGACCTGCTGCAGGCCATCGAGCGGGGCGTGCACCCGTCCTGGACCCTCTACGTCCAGATCATGCCGGCGGCCGAGGCAGCGGACTACCGCTTCAACCCGTTCGACCTCACCAAGGTGTGGCCGCACAAGGACTATCCGCTCCAGCGGGTCGGCCGCCTGGTGCTGGACCGCAACCCGGACAACGTCTTCGCCGAGGTCGAGCAGGCCGCGTTCTCCCCGAACAACTTCGTGCCCGGCATCGGTCCGTCCCCGGACAAGATGCTCCAGGGCCGCCTGTTCGCCTACGCGGACGCCCACCGCTACCGCCTGGGCGTCAACCACACCCTGCTCGCGGTGAACGCCCCGAAGGCGGTCCCGGGCGGCGCCCAGAACTACGGCCGCGACGGTCTCATGGCGGTCAACGGCCAGGGCCGCGGCGCCAAGAACTACGAGCCGAACTCCTACGACGGCCCGGCCGAGACCGGCCGCCCGCTGTCGGCGCCGCTGGCCGTGGCCGGCCACACGGGCAGCCACGAGGCTCCGCTGCACACCAAGGACGACCACTTCTTCCAGGCGGGCGAGCTGTACCGCCTGATGTCGCAGGAGGAGAAGTCCCGCCTGATCGCCAACATCGCCGGCGGCCTCTCGCAGGTCTCCCGCGACGACGTGATCGAGAAGAACCTGGCCCACTTCCACGCCGCCGACCCCGAGTACGGCAAGCGCGTCGAGGAGGCGGTCCGCGCCCTGCGCGAGGACTGACACCCAGGAACACACAAGCAGCGTACGGGATCTGACGGGAGGTCATGATCTCCGCACGCGGCCCGCGCAAGCCGCCGGACGGCCCGGATGAGGGGTGGTCGCACGGCGGTGGGCGCGGGCAGGGCGAGGACCGTGGCGGCGTGCGAGCCAGTGCGGTGGTCAAGGACCGAGTCCCCTTCTCGACCAGAGGGAAGGGCACCCGGCTCCATCGCAGCCGCCGCGGTCCCACCCAGCCCCCTACGGGGGGCCACCCGCCCCGTCCGGCGGCGCGAACGACCTGTCGCGCCCAGCCTCGCGCCGTCGGACGGTCACCACGTGAACACGAAGCGCCCCCCGGTCTCCGGGGGGCGCTTCGTGGCGTTCCGGCCCCGGCGTGCGCGCCGGCCCGATCCGCAGCACGCTGATGCCATGGCCGATCCCATCCACCACCCGCACATCGTGGTCCACGCCCCGGCCCTGGACGGCTCCCGCCGGGTCACCGAGGGGGACGTGACCCTGGGCCTCGCCTCGCACCTGGACGACGTCGTCGAGATCCTGCGGCTCGCCGATCTGGACCGGATCGAGGTGGAGGAGAGTGACCTGATCGAATGGCAGGGCGGCGGCCCGGACGACTGGCCCGGGCTGTCGGAGCACGAGCTGTGACGACGGCGCGCACCGCGGCGGTCGTGAGCCAGGCCGCGCACCCCCCGGATCGGCCTCCGGAGCCCCCCGCGAAGGCTCCGGCCACCGCCGCCGGGCGCAGCGGCGCCCTACGGGGAGGGGGCGGTCGTGGGCATGACGAAGGGGCGGCCCGTCCCCCCGGGCGGGCCGCCCCTCGTGCGTCAGGTGTCCTCAGACCTTCAGCGTCCTGATCGACGTCGGCGCGTGGCCGGGCTCCGTCGCCAGATCCTCGAACTCGGAGATGTCGCTGATGTCCATCGTGCGGCTCATCGAGATGTTCGTGATCCGCTCCAGGATCGCCTCGACGACGACCGGCACCTGGTACTCGGCGGCCAGCTTCTTCGCCTGCTCGAAGGCGGCGCCCAGCTGGTCCGGCTCGGTGACCCGGATGGCCTTGCAGCCCAGGCCCTCGGCGACCTTGACGTGGTCGACGCCGTAGACGCCCAGCTCGGGCGCGTTGATGTTCTCGAACTCCAGGTTGACCTGGAAGTTGATGTCCAGGCCGATCTGCGCCTGACGGATCAGGCCCAGGTAGGCGTTGTTCACCAGCACGTGGACGTAGGGGATCCGGTGCTGCGCCGCGACCGCCAGCTCCTCGATCAGGAACTGGAAGTCGTAGTCGCCGGAGAGCGCGACGACCGGGGAGTCCGGGTCGGCCTTGGCGACGCCGATCGCGGCCGGGATGGTCCAGCCGAGCGGGCCGGCCTGACCGCAGTTGATCCAGTGGCGCGGCTTGTAGACGTGCAGCATCTGCGCGCCGGCGATCTGGGAGAGGCCGATGGTGGTGACGTACCGGGTGTCCGGCCCGAACGCCTTGTTCATCTCCTCGTACACGCGCTGCGGCTTCATCGGCACGTCGTCGAAGTGCGTACGGCGCAGCAGAGTGGCCTTGCGCTCCTGGGTGGAGGCGATCCAGTCGGACCGGTCCGGGAGCCTGCCGGCCGCCTTCAGCTCCTTGGCCACCTCGACGAACAGCTCCAGCGCGGCCTTGGCGTCGGAGACGACACCGTAGTCCGGCGGGAAGATCTTGCCGATCTGGGTGGGCTCGATGTCGACGTGGACGAACTTGCGGTCGCCGCGGTAGACGTCGAGCTTGTAGCCGGTGTGGCGGTTGGCCCAGCGGTTGCCGATGCCGAGGACGAAGTCCGACTCCAGGAAGTTGGCGTTGCCGTACCGGTGCGAGGTCTGCACGCCGACCATGCCGGCGTTCAGCTCGTGGTCGTCGGCCAGCGCGCCCCAGCCCATCAGGGTGGGGACGACGGGGGTCTGGGTCAGCTCGGCGAACTCCACCAGCAGGTCGGAGGCGTCGGCACCGATGACACCGCCGCCCGCGACGATGACGGGGCGCTCGGAGGCGAGCAGGAAGGAGATGGCCTTCTCGATCTGGGCGCGGGTCGCGGCCGGCTTGTAGACCGGGAGCGGCTCGTACGTCTCCGGGTCGAACTCGATCTCGGCGAGCTGGACGTCGATCGGCAGGTCGATCAGGACCGGGCCGGGACGGCCGGAGCGCATCAGGTGGAATGCCTGCTGGAAGACGCCGGGGACCTGCGCGGCCTCCAGGACGGTGACCGCCATCTTCGTGACCGGCTTGGCGATCGAGGCGATGTCGACGGCCTGGAAGTCCTCCTTGTGGATCACGTGGGTGGGCGCCTGGCCCGTGATGCACAGGATCGGGATGGAGTCGCCGATGGCCGAGTACAGACCGGTGATCATGTCGGTGCCGGCCGGGCCGGAGGTGCCGATGCAGACGCCGATGTTGCCCGGCCTGGTGCGGGTGTAGCCCTCGGCCATGTGCGAGGCGCCCTCGACGTGGCGGGCGAGGGTGTGGTTGACGCCGCCGCCCTCCTTGAGGGCCTTGTAGAACGGGTTGATCGCCGCGCCCGGCACACCGAAGGCGTCCGTGACGCCCTCGAGCTTGAGGATCTCAACTGCCGCACGGGCAGCGGTCATACGAGCCATCGAGTACTCCTGCTTCGGCTTCTCGGATGCGTACTCCCGGCGCGCCCCGCGGTGAGCACAGTCTCCCGATTGTCAGACTCCGCAATCTTTTCCGTATTGCGGAACTTACTTTCTACTATCTGGAAGCAATGTAGAAGGGTGGGCGGAGGTCGTCAAGAGCGTTCCGGAGAGCGGGAAGCGCCGGACAGGAGTGGTCCGGGAGGGGCACCATGGACGACGCCGTCCCGACGCGACGCCTGGGGGTGGGGCCATGCCCGAGAGCGTGCCGGTGCGCTGTCCGGTCTGCGGGCGCGCGCACGTCTACACCGCACCGGAGTATCCGTGCGCGTGCGGGGCCCCGGTCGCCCCGTACCCGGACCCGGCGGCGGAGCCGGCCGTGGTGGAGCACCGCGCCTGGGACGACGAGTGGCTCACCGTGGCGTGCGCGGCCTGCGGGCGCGCCGGTCACCGGCCGCACCCGGAACTGGGCTGCCCGTGCGGCACGGTGCTGCGCCTGGTGGTGGCGGACGGACGCCCCGGCGGAGCGGCGGTGGCACCGGGACCGGCCGCACACCGCCCCCCACACGCACCGGGGCCCGCCGGGCGCCGGGCCCCGGTCC
>NZ_WWJT01000295.1 GCF_009865385.1 Streptomyces sp. SID486
TTCGACTCGTTGACGGCGGTGGAGCTGCGCAACCGGCTCAACACGGCCACCGGACTGCGACTGCCCGCCACCCTGATCTTCGACTACCCCAGCAGCGCCGCGCTCGGTGACCACATCAAGCAGCAGCTCCTCGAAGGCGAGACGGCGACGGCCGACGGTGCGGACGCCGCGTCCCGGGCCGGCACCGGCGTGGCCGGGGCGCCCGCCACCGACGACGATCCCGTCGCGATCGTCGCGATGAGCTGCCGCTACCCCGGCGGGGTGACCTCCCCCGACGAGCTGTGGCAACTGATCACGTCCGGCGGGGACGCGATCGGCGGACTGCCCACCGACCGCGGCTGGGACATCGAGGGCATCTACGACCCCGACCCCGACGCCCCGGGCAAGACGTACGTCCGCCAGGGAGGCTTCCTCTACGACGCCGCCGCCTTCGACCCCGCGTTCTTCGGGATCTCGCCGCGTGAGGCAGCCGCGATGGACCCGCAGCAGCGGCTGCTGCTGGA
>NZ_WWJT01000296.1 GCF_009865385.1 Streptomyces sp. SID486
CGCCGCGTCCACGGGCCCGCGCCCGGGCTCGCGCACGTGGCCCGCGAACCCCGGCCCCCGCCCCGGCCCATCGCGGTGCCCGGCCATGGCGGTACGCGGCCCATGGCGGTACGCGGCCCATGGCGTCGCTCGGGCAAGGGCGGTATCGGGGTACGGGCGTTGTCCGCGTAAGGGCGGTGTCCGGGTGAGGGCGGTGTCGGGAGGGCACGTGCCCTAGCGGTCGGCGACCCGCATCTCGAACCAGGTCGTCTTGCCGCGCGGGAGCAGGTCCACGCCCCACCGGTCGGAGAGCTTGTCCACGAGGAACAGCCCGCGTCCGCTCACGTCCGTCTCCTGGACCGGCATCAGACAGGGCAGCCCGCGGGAGGGATCGCGGACCTCCACCCGGATCCAGCCGGGGCGGCGGCGCATCCGCAGGCCGAAGACGCGGGCCCCGGTGTGCCGTACGGCGTTGCCGACGAGTTCCGACACGAGTAAGACCGCGTCCTCGGTCAGCTTGGGGGTGAGCCGCCAGGTGCGCAGGACGACGACCTGGGCGAGACGGCGGGCGGTGGCCGCGGATTCGGGGCGGGACGGCAGCGGGACCTCGGCCTGCGTCGGGTCACCGAACAGTTCGAGCGCCTTGAGCGCCTGTTCGTCCTCGACCGCGGGCGACCAGCGCGCCGCGGCCGCACGGCTGTGTCCCCGCGGCTGTTCGATGCCCTCCAGCCCCGCCATGCCCCCATGATGGCCGTCCGGAGCCGTCTTGGGGGCCGTTCCGGAGGAATACGCCCCTCGCACGCCCCCGTTCCGCGCCCGTCGCTCGGCATATGCCCAGGGCATGTCGTCCCGCAGGGCAGCACTGCTGACCTGCGGCGACGGCACGATCCCGAGCAATCGCCGAACGTCGGCGGCAGCGCGGATTTAAGGCTGCCTTAAGGCTGCGATAAACCGCTCCATCGGGGGACTCCCACGACCGCCCCGTCCACGTCCGGCCCCCTCGCGGGAGTCGTGGGACGTCACGCCGTTGACCGGCCGGGGGAATCCGGTGGGGATCAGAGGAACTTGGCCTTGCCCGGCCCTTCCTCCACGAAGCTGCGCATGCCGCGCTCGCGGTCCTCGGTGGCGAACAGGCCGGCGAACCAGTTCCGTTCGACGGCGAGCCCAGTGTCGATGTCGGTCTCCAGGCCGGTGTCGACGGACTCCTTCGCCGCGCGCAGCGCGATCGCCGGGCCTTGCGCGAGCCGCGCGGCCCAGGCGTGCGCCTGCTCGTACACCTCGGCGGCCGGGACGACCCGGTCCACCAGGCCGATCGCCAGGGCCTCGTCGGCCCGGACCTGACGGCCCGTGAAGATCAGGTCCTTGGCCTTGGAGGGCCCGACCAGCCGGGGCAGCCGCTGGGTGCCGCCGGCGCCGGGGATCAGCCCGAGCAGGATCTCGGGCTGGCCGAGCTTGGCGTTGTCGGCGGCGATGCGGTAGTCGGCGCACAGGGCCAGTTCGCAGCCGCCGCCGAGCGCGTAGCCGGTGACGGCGGCGACGACCGGCTTGGGGATGCGGGCCACGGCGGTGAAGGCGTCCTGCAGCGCGCGGGAGCGCCGGACCATCGCGGCATGGTCCATGTTCTGCATCTCCTTGATGTCCGCGCCCGCCGCGAACACCCGCTCACCGCCGTAGATGACCACGGCGCGCACGTCGTCGCGGCGTGTGGCCTCCTCGGCCAGCTCCTTGAGCCGGTCCTGGGTGGCGATGTCCAGCGCGTTCATCGGCGGCCGGTCCAGCCGCATGGTGCCGACGCCTTCGGCGACTTCCAGAGTGACGGTCATGGGGGTCAGGTTAACGGGGACTAACGGCCGCGGGCCCGGTGCCGTAGGTCACAGCACCGGGCCCGCACATCGGTGGGGGCTCACTTCTTCCAGTCGGCCCAGGACATGTTCCAGCCGTTGAGGCCGTTGTCCGGCGACACCGTGCGGTCGTCGGAGTTCTTGACGACCACCACGTCACCGATCATCGAGTGGTTGAAGAACCAGGCCGCCGGCACGGAGCCGTCGTAGCCGCCGCGCACGTCGCGCAGGCCCACGCAGCCGTGGCTGGCGTTGGAGTTGCCGAAGACGTCGCCGCCCCAGTAGTTGCCGTGGATGAAGGTGCCGGAGGTGGTGAGGCGGATGGCGTGCGGGACGTCCTTGATGTCGTACTCGCCGCCGTAGCCGACCGTCTCGCCGTTCATCCGGGTCACGGCGAGCTTCTCGCTCATGACCATCTGGCCGTTCCAGGTGTCGTAGCCGGGCTTGCCGGTGGTGACCGGGAGGGTCTTGACGACCTTGCCGTCCTGGGTGACCTTCATCGTGTGCTTCTTGGCGTCCACGACGGAGACCTGGTTGCGGCCGATGGTGAACGTCAGGGTCTTGCGCTGCTTGCCGTAGACGCCGTCACGGCCCTCGACGCCGTCCAGGTCGAGGTCGACGGTGACCTTGGTGCCGGCCTTCCAGTACTTCTCGGGACGGAAGTCCAGGCGGTCGTTGCCGAACCAGTGGCCCTCGACGTCCACGGCCGGCTCGGTCTTGACGTGGATGGCCTTCTCGACCGCCGCCGGGCTGGTGATGCCCCGCGTGAAGTGCACGGAGAACGGCATCCCGACACCGACGGTGGAGCCGTCCTCCGGGGTGAAGTTGCCGACGAAGGTGTTCTTCGGGGTGAGCGTGGTGAAGGTGCTGTCCTCGGCGGCCTCGCGGCCCTCGGAGTCCTTCGCGACCGCGTGCACGGTGTACCTGGTGGCGGCGGCCAGATGGGTCGACGGCGTCCAGGACGCGCCGCCCCCGGTGATGGCCCCCTGGACCTTCGCGCCCTTCTCGTCCTTGACGGTGACCTCGGTCAGCTCGCCCTTGGCGACGCTCACCTTGAGCGCGCCGCTGGTGTCGACGCCGGTGGCGCCGGACTTGGGCGCGATGCTGACCGCGGCCGTGGACTGCGCGCCCCGCCCTTCCCCCGTGCCCTTGCCCTTCCCGTCCCCGGTGCCGGAGTCCCCGCCCCCGCCGCACGCGGCGAGCGACAGCACCAGGGAGCCGGCTATGAGTGCCAGTCCCCTACGGCCCCGCCGCCCCCGTGCCGACGCCCCCGATACAGGCCGCATGTTCAAGTTGTTCTCCCCTCGCCGGACCAGGTCAGGCCCGCTCCCCACCACTTTGTGCGCGCATATTAACTGTCAGGATCTGAGCGCGGTGTCAGGCGAATGTCACCGTTCCGTCGCAACTTCCGCCTGGCACCCGCACCCCGCGCCGCTCCCCCTCCCCGGGTCACTTCACCGCGCTGCCCGCGCTCCACTCCTTCCAGGACATGTTCCAGCCGCCCAGGCCGTTGTCCGGCGCGACCGTCTTGTCCTTGCTGTGCACCACCTCGATGACGTCGCCGATGAGGCTGCGGTCGAAGAACCAGCCCGCCGGGGTGTCCGAGCCGCCCCCCTTGACGTCCCGCAGGCCCACGCAGCCGTGGCTGACGTTGGCCACCCCCGGGGCCTCGGGCGCCCAGTAGTTGCCGTGCAGGAAGGTGCCGGAGTCGGTGAGCTTCATGGCGTGCGGGACGTCGGGGATGTCGTACTCGCCGCCGAACCCGACGGTCTGGCTGTTCATGCGGGTGACCTCCAGCATGTCCATCACCACCATCTTGCCGTTGTAGCTCGGGTGCTTGGGGGCGCCCGCGGTGACGGGGACGGTGGCCAGGAGCTGTCCGTCGCGCCGGACGTCCATGCTGTGCTTGGTCACGTCGACCAGGGAGACCTGGCTGCGGCCGACCGTGAAGGAGAAGGTCTTGTCCTGCAGCCCGTAGATGCCGCGCGCCCCCTCGACGTCCCGCAGGTGCAGGTCGACGGTGACCTCGGTGCCGGGCTTCCAGTACTGCTCGGGACGGAAGTCCAGGCGGTCCTTGCCGAACCAGTGCGGGCGGATCTCGACGGGTGGCCGGGCGGTGACGCGGACGGCCCGCTCCACGGCGGCCCGGTTCGCGATCTCCCGGTTGAAGGCGAGCGAGACGATCATCCCGGTGCCGACGGTGGCCCGGTTCTCGGGAGTGACGTAGCCGATGAACCGTTCGTCGGGAACGTAGGTGGTGAAGGTGGTGTGCCGGGCCGAGCGGCGGCCCTGGGAATCCAGCGCGACCACGTCCACGGTGTACTTGGCGGCGAGCGCCAGCCGGTCCTCGTCGGGCAGCCAGGTCAGCCCGTTGTCGCCGATGTGGCCCGGGACCGGCGTGTCCTGCGCGTCCTGGGACCGGACGACGGTCACCTTCTCCAGGCGCCCCCCGGGCACCCGGATCCGCAGCCGTTCGTCCGGGCGTACGTCCTTGCTGTTGTCGTCGGGGGCCACCCGGATGACGTCCTCGGGGGCGGGTGGCCCGCCCAGCCCCCCGCCCATGCCCAGGGGTCCCGGGCCGTCCGCGGAGCAGCCCGTGAGCAGCCCCGCCCATGTCAGTACGGCGGCCAGCGCGGCCCCCGCGCGCCGTGCGCGTCCTTGTACGTGCCTCACGCGGGACTCAACGACGGGCCCGCTCCGGGGAAACGTGAGTGCGAGCCACGCACTGGGCAGAACACAGGGAAGGACGACACGTTGGGGGCCGCCGCGCCCGCGTCAGGGGGGTGTTCTTCCGGATCGGGCCGGCTGGAAGGAGCAGAGCCGGGCGGACCGCGTGACCACGCGACGCCGACAGGATCCGGGCGGCGCCCCCCGGCCGTCGGGGTGTGGTCGTGCCGGGTGGCCGGGGTGCCGAGAAGCACCCCGGCCACCCGCACGGCCGACCGCGCCCCTCGGGCGAGCCACTGAGAAGAGGGCCGACAGTGACGAGCGCAGCCGAGCAGCGGGCACCGGCCGGGGAGCCGGCCGCCGGGAGCGGGCAACCGGCGGCGGTGAACGGCGCCCGGCGGGCCGTACCGCCCACCCCGGCCGTGTGGCCGGGTGCGCCGACCCCGCTGGGGGCCCGGTTCCGCACCGGCCCGGACGGGGTGGCCGGTACCAACTTCGCGTTGTGGGCGGCCGGGGCCGAGGCGGTCCGGGTGTGCCTGTTCGACGAGGGGGGCCGGGAGACACAGGTTCCGCTGACCGAGCTGACGCACGAGATCTGGCACGGTTTCGTGCCGGGCGTGATGCCGGGCCAGCGGTACGGCTACCGGGTGGAGGGCCGCTGGGACCCGTGGACCGGTGCCCGCTGGAACCCGGCCAAGCTGCTGCTCGACCCGTACGCCCGGGCGGTGGACGGCGAGTTCGGGCTGCCGCCGGAGGTGTACGGGCACGTGCGGGACTGGCCGGAGCAGCAGGTCGCCGACACCGTGCGGGACGAGCGGGACTCGGCGCCGTACGTCCCGAAGGGCGTCGTCGTGCACGACGACGACGACTGGTCCGACGACCACCGCCCGAAGACGCCCTGGGCGGACTCGGTCATCTACGAGCTGCACGTCCGCGGTTTCACCCGGCTCCACCCCGGCATCCCCGAGGAGCTGCGCGGCACCTACGCCGGGCTCGCCCACCCCGCGGCGATCGAGCACCTGGCCGGGCTCGGCGTCACGGCCGTCGAGCTGCTGCCCGTGCACCAGTTCGCGCACGAGGACCATCTGCTGCGCCGGGGGCTGCGGAACTACTGGGGCTACAACTCCATCGGCTACTTCGCCCCGCACGCGGCCTACGCGGCCTCCGGCACCCGTGGGCAGCAGGTCGGCGAGTTCAAGCGGATGGTGCGCGCGCTGCACGCGGCCGGCATCGAGGTCATCCTCGACGTGGTCTACAACCACACCGCGGAGGCCGGCGAGCTGGGCCCGACGCTGTCCCTGAAGGGCATCGACAACCGCGGCTACTACCGGCTCCAGGGCGACGCCCGCCGGTACGCCGACTACACCGGCTGCGGCAACACCCTGCACGTCGTCCAGCCCCAGGTGCTGCGGCTGATCACCGACTCGCTGCGGTACTGGGTGACCGAGATGGGCGTGGACGGCTTCCGGTTCGACCTCGCGGCGGCACTGGCCCGCTCGATGCACGACGTCGACATGCTCTCGCCGTTCCTGGCGGTGATCGCCCAGGACCCGGTGCTGCGCCGGGTGAAGCTGATAGCCGAGCCGTGGGACATCGGCTCCGGCGGCTACCAGGTGGGCGCCTTCCCGCCCCTGTGGACCGAGTGGAACGACCGGTACCGCAACGCGGTGCGGGACTTCTGGCGGCACGCCCTGCCCGACGTGCGGGAGATGGGCTACCGCCTCTCCGGCTCCAGCGACCTGTACGCCTGGGGCGGCCGCCGCCCCTACGCCTCCGTCAACTTCGTCACCGCGCACGACGGCTTCACCCTGCGCGACCTGGTGTCGTACGAGACCAAGCACAACGAGGCCAACGGCGAGAACAACCGGGACGGCACGGACGACAACCGCTCCTGGAACTGCGGGGCGGAGGGCGAGAGCGCGGACGGCCGGGTACGCGCGCTGCGCCGCCGGCAGCTGCGCAACCTCCTCACCACCCTGCTGCTGTCCACCGGGGTGCCCATGCTGGTGGCCGGCGACGAACTGGGCCGCACCCAGCGCGGCAACAACAACGCCTACTGCCAGGACAACGAGATCAGCTGGCTGGACTGGTCCCTGCTGGAGGACCCCGGCTGGCGGGCGCTGTACGACCTGACCGCGCGGCTGATCGGGCTGCGCCACCGGCATCCGGTGCTGCGCCGGCGGGCCTTCTTCTCCGGCCGGCCGGCGACCGCGGACGGGCTGCGGGACCTGGCCTGGTTCACCTCGCGGGGCGCGGAGATGACCGAGGGCGACTGGTACGCGCCGGCGGCGACGCTCGGCATGTATCTGTCCGGGCGGGACATCCCGGGCCGGGACGAGCGGGGGGTGCCGGTGGTGGACGACAGCTTCCTCGCGGTGCTGCACGCCGGTGACCGGCCGACCGGCTTCGTGCTGCCGGGGCCGCCGTGGGCCGAGCGGTACGAGGTGCTGGTGGACACCTCCGTGGAGGAGCAGGCCCAGGCGCCGGGCACGGTCCATCCGGCGGGGGCCCGGATCACGGTCCCGGCGCGGGCGGTGCTGTTCCTCCGGGTCGCCTGATCCCGCGGCCGGGGCCGTGCGGGAGAATCCCCGGGCCTGTGCACCGGCTGTGCGTGACGCGGATCACGTCCGCCGGGTGCAGCGCGGGCGGGGGTCCAGGGCCTTACCCCTGGTGAGAGACAGCCGGCGAGGACAGGAACCGTGAGGATGGAGCAGGCTCGGGCCGGTGAGTACGACGCGTTCGTGGCGGCCCGCTGGTCGGTGTTGTTCCATCTGGCCCGTCTGCTCACCGGAGGCGATCGGCACCGTGCCGAGGATCTGTTGCAGGAGTCCTTGGTCAAGCTGTGGTTCGTCTGGCCGAAGGTCGCCGAAGAGGCGCCGGAGGCCTATGTGCGCAAGGTGCTGGCGCGGGCCGCGGCCCGCTCGGCGCGCCGGCGCTGGTGGGGTGAGCGGCCGGTGGAGGAGCTGCCCGAGACGGCGGCGGCCGGCGACCTGTCGGCGGCCGTCGCCGAGCGGTCCCGGCTGGAGTCGGCGCTGGCACAGCTCAGTCCGCAGCAGCGGGCCGCCGTCGTGCTGCGTTACTACCAGGACCTGCCCGACCGGCAGGTCGCCGAGGCACTGGGCTGCCCGGTGGGCACGGCCCGGTCCCACGCCTCGCGGGGGGTCGCCCGGCTGCGCCGGCTGCTGGCCGACGTCATCGAGCCGGTGGGGTGAGGGAGGACCCGTGGACCGCATGGATCAGACGGATCGCAGGGATCACTTCGAGCGACAGCTGACGCAGCTCATGTGCCAGCACGGGCCGCAGGCGTCCTTCGAGGCCCGGCACCGGGAGGCGCTGCGGGCGGGTGTCCGGGCCCGGCGGCGGGTGCGCGCGGCGCGCCGGGCCGCCGGTTCGGTCCTCGCGGTGGCCGGACTCGCCCTGGGGCTGTTCCTGTGGCCGGACGGAGGCACCGAGAACCGGCCCGCCGCCCCGCACCCGCGGCCGGCGACCGGTCCGACGTCCCCGCCGAGCACGTCACCGTCGCAGTCGCCGAGCCGGTCGGCGTCCTCGGCACCGACGGTCTCCGCGACCCAGGGCACCACGACCACCTCCGAACCGCCCGCCGCCCCGGGGAGCTCGGCCACCTCGGCCTCCGTTCCGCCGACCGCCACCGCCACCGCCACCGCCACCGCCACCGCCGACGGGCCGCCGTCGGCCACGGCCACCGCCCGGGACGCCGGCACCGCCGCACCGCCGAGTGCGACCGCCGAGCCGTCGGACGAGCCCTCGTCGGCCGTCGGCGCGCGCGGCTGACGCCACCGCCCCGCCTCCGCCCCACCTCACCGTCCAGGCCCTCACCATGCCCGTAATACCGGAACAAACGGGAAACAACATGACATACATCCGACCGAGTCGGCCGTCCGCCGCGACACCGGCGCCCCGGCGGGCACCCCTGCGGACGTCCTGGGACGAGCCCGTCCTCGACGTGACCGTGCCGGTGTTCAACGAGGAGAAGGACCTGGAGCCCAACGTCCGGCGGCTGCACACGCATCTGCGGGACACCTTCCCCTACCCGTTCCGGATCACCGTCGCCGACAACGCGAGCACCGACCGCACCCCGGCCATCGCCGCCCGGCTCGCGGCGGAGTTCCCCGAGGTGTCCTCGCTGCGGCTGCCCGAGAAGGGCCGCGGCCGGGCCCTGCGGGCCGCCTGGTCGGCGTCCCGGGCGCCGGTGCTGGCCTACCTCGACGTGGACCTCTCCACCTCGCTCACCGCGCTGCTGCCGCTGGTCGCCCCGCTGATCTCCGGCCATTCCGACCTGGCCATCGGCACCCGGCTCGCCCCCGGGGCGCGGGTGGTGCGCGGGACCAGACGGGAGGTCATATCCCGCTGCTACAACGCGCTGCTGCGCTGCACGCTCGCGGTCGGCTTCTCCGACGCGCAGTGCGGATTCAAGGCGGTCCGGCGCGAGACCGCCGAGCGGCTGCTGCCGCTGGTGCGGGACGGGGAGTGGTTCTTCGACACCGAGCTGCTGGTGCTCGCCGAGCGGGCGGGCCTGAGGATCCACGAGGTGCCGGTGGACTGGGTCGACGACCCGGACAGCAGCGTCGACATCCTCGCCACCGCGCTGGCCGACCTGCGCGGGATCGCGCGGATGCGGCGCACCCTGGCGGGCCGTCGTCCCGGGCCGGTGGCCCGGTGACCGCGACCCTGCCCCGCATACGTGCCGCGGCCCCCGGGTCCGCGCCCGGCGCCCGGCTGCGGGCCGCCGCACGTCGGCACGGGCCGGTCCTGGCCCTGTTCGGCACGCTGAAGCTGGCCGGATTCTGCTCCTTCATGTACCTGTTGTCCTCCACCGGGGACCACCGCACCCGGGACCCCCGGTTCGGCGGCGGCACGCACGCCTGGGACGTGCTGGCCACCTGGGACGGCTGGTGGTACCAGCAGATAGCGCTGCACGGCTACGACCCGAAGCTCGTCCCGGTACCGGGCGCCACCGGCCTGATCACGCTGGAGGGCAACTCGGCGGCGTTCTTCCCGCTCTATCCGGCCCTGATGCGGCTGACCTCGGCGGTCACCGGCCTCGGCTCGTACGGCGCCGGGCTGCTGGTCGCGATCGCCGCCTCCTTCGCCGCCGCCCTCGGCATCCACGCCGTCGCGCAGCGGTTCGGCGGCCGGCGGGCCGGCCTCGCGGCGGCCGGGCTGTGGGCGGTGTGGCCGGGCTCGGGCGTGGAGTGGGCGGTCTACTCCGACTCGCTCTACGTGGCCCTCGCCGCCTGGGCCGCCTACGCCGTCCTCACCCGCCGCTGGCTCACCGCCGGCGTGCTCACCTTCGCGGCCGGCCTCAACCGGCCCACGGCCGTCGCGCTGATCGCCGCGCTCGGCGTGGCCGCGCTGTTCTCCCTGCGCCGCCGCGAGGACGGCGTGCTGCGGCCGGTCCTCGCCATCGCCATGGCCCCGCTCGGGCTGTTCGGCTATCTGCTGTGGGTCGGCGACCGCATGGGCGACCTGGGCGGCTACTTCAAGCTCCAGTCGGGCGCCTGGGCGCACAGCTTCGACTACGGCAAGCAGACCTGGGACGTGCTGACGTCCGTGCCCGTGGGCAAGTTCGACTACCTGTTCGCGTTCCCCTTCGCGGACGTCATCTCGGTCGGTGTCATCCTGCTCGCCTGCGCGCTGCTGCCGCTGCTGCTCCGGCTGCGCCCGCCCGCGGTGCTCGTCGTGTACACGGTCCTCACCCTGGCCCTGGTGCTCGGCAGCCAGCAGATCGTCGCCAACATCTCCCGCTATCTGCTGCCCTGCTTCCCGCTGTTCCTGCCGCTCGCGGCCGCCATGCGCCGGCTGAGCCTGCCCGTGCTGTGCACGGTGCTGAGCATCGCGGCGCTGGCCTCCGGCTCGTACGCCGGTTACGCCCTGTTCGAACTGGGGGTGCCGTGATCCGGCCGGCGCCGCACGCCGGACCTCACGCCAGGCTGTCCCGCCAGGCCCGGTGCAGGTCGGCGAAGCGGCCCGTGCCCGCGACGAGGCCCGCCGGGGGGCCGTCCTCCACGATCCGGCCGTGCTCCATCACCAGCACCCGGTCCGCGATCTCCACGGTGGACAGCCGGTGCGCGATCACCACGGCGGTACGGCCGCGCAGCACCGTCGACATCGCCCGCTGCACCGCCCGTTCACCGGGCACGTCCAGCGAGCTGGTCGCCTCGTCCAGGATCAGCACCGCCGGGTCGGCGAGCAGCGCCCGGGCGAACGCGACCAGTTGGCGCTGCCCGGCGGAGATCCGGCCGCCGCGCTTGCGGACGTCGGTGTCGTAGCCGTCGGGGAGCGCGCTGATGAACTCGTCCGCGCCGATCGCCTTCGCGGCCCGCTCGATCTCCTCCCGGGTGGCGTCGGGCCGGCCGATGGCGATGTTGTCGGCGACCGTGCCGGAGAACAGGAACGCCTCCTGCGTCACCATGACCACCCCGCGCCGCAGCTCGGGCAGCGCCAGCTCGCGCAGGTCCACGCCGTCCAGCAGCACGCGCCCGGCGGTGGGGTCGTAGAAGCGGGCGAGCAGCTTGGCCAGGGTCGACTTGCCGGCGCCGGTGGAGCCGACGACCGCGACCGTCTGCCCGGCGGGGAGGGTGAGGTCGAAGCGGGGCAGCACCTCGCCCCCGGTGCGGTAGCCGAACCGGACCCCGTCGAAGACCACCTCGCGCCCCGGCGAGGCGCCCCGTGGCGGCGGCAGCTCGCGCGGCCGGACCGGTTCCGGCACGGACGGGGTCCGGGACAGCAGCCCGGCGATCTTCTCCAGGGACGCGGCGGCCGACTGGTAGGAGTTGAGGAACATGCCGAGCCGGTCGATCGGGTCGTACAGCCGGCGCAGGTACAGCACCGACGCCGCCAGCACGCCCAGCTCCAGCGAGCCCGACGCCACCCGGGAGGCACCCCACAGCACGATCGCCGCGACCGCCGTGTTGGCCACCAGCCGTGAGCCGACCACGTAGCGGGCCATCTCCAGCATCGCGTCCCCGTTGGTGCGCTCGTGCCGTGCGTTCAGCTCCGCGAACTCGGCGTCGTTCGCGGCCTCCCGGCGGAAGGCGCGCACCGGCCGGATGCCGTTCATCGTCTCCACGAACTTCACGATGACCGCGGCGATCGCCGTGGACCGCGCCCGGAACACCCGTCCCGCGCGCCGCTGGTAGAGCCGGACGAGCAGGTACAGCGGCCCGAAGGAGGCCACCGCGACCGCCCCGAGGCCGAGGTCCAGCCAGAGCAGCAGCGCCGAGATGGAGACGAAGGACAGGACGACGGTCACCAGCTCCTGGAGCCCCTCGTCGAGGAGTTCGCGCAGCGACTCGACGTCCGTGGTGGACCGGGAGATCAGCCGGCCCGAGGTGTACCGCTCGTGGAAGTCGACGCTCAGCGCCTGGGCGTGCCGGAAGATCCTCCCCCGCAGGTCCAGCAGCACGTCCTGGCTGACCCGCGCGGAGGTCGCGATGAACGCGAACTGCAGCGCGCCCGAGGCCAGCGCGCACAGCAGGTAGCAGGCGGCGACCGCGACGAGCGGTCCGTGCCGGTCGTCGCGCAGGGCCGGCACGGCGGTGTCGATGGCGTAGGCCACGAGCAGCGGGCCCGCCTGCATCACCGCCTGCTGGAGCAGCAGCAGGACCGCGGTGAGCGCGGTCCTGCCCTTGCGGGGTGCGAGGAGCGAGCGCAGCAGGGCGGCGGTGGCGCCCGGCGGGGCGGGCAGGACGTCCCGGTCGAAGGGGTCGCCGCCGTCCTCGGGGCGGGCGGGTCCGTCGTCGTCGGCGGCGGCAGGGGTGGAGGCGGTCGTGGCGGTCAACGGGATTCCTCCTGCTCCCCGGACATCAGGTGGGCATACTCGGCGTTGTGGCGCAGCAGTTCCTGGTGGGTGCCGACGGCGGTGATCCGGCCGCCCGAGAGCAGGGCGACCCGGTCGGCGAGCAGCACCGTCGACGGTCGGTGGGCCACGATCAGCGCGGTGGTGTCGGCGAGGACCCGGCGCAGCGCGGCCTCCACGGCGGCCTCCGTGTGCACGTCCAGGGCGGACAGCGGGTCGTCCAGCACGAGGAACTCGGGCCTGCCGACCACCGCGCGGGCCAGCGCGAGGCGCTGGCGCTGGCCGCCGGAGAGGCTGAGGCCCTGCTCGCCGACGCGGGTGCCGGTGCCCTGCGGGAGCGCGTGGGCGAAGTCCGCCTGGGCGATGGCGAGGGCCCGGTCGAGCTCCGGTCCTCCGGCGCCGTCCGGGGCGCCCATGAGCACGTTCTCGCCGACGGTCGCCGAGAAGAGGGTGGGTTCCTCGAAGGCGACGGCGACCCTGGTGCGCAGTTCCTCGCGGGACATCTCCCGGATGTCCACGCCGCCCAGCGTGATCCGGCCGGAGGTGACCTCGTGCAGGCGGGGGACGAGTGCGGTCAGGGTGGTCTTGCCGCTGCCGGTGGCCCCGACGAGGGCCATGGACTCGCCGGGCCGGATGTGCAGGTCGACGTGGGCGAGGAGGGGCGGGGAGCCGGGGGGTGCGTCGGGGTAGCGGAAGGAGACGTCCTCGAAGCGCAGTCCGGTCTCCCCCACGGGCGCCGGCCCGGCGGCAGGGCCGGCGGCCCCGGTGTCCTCCGGCGCCTCGTCCATCACCTCGAAGTACCGTTCGGTCGCCGTGGCCGCCTCCTGGCTCATCGCCAGCAGGAACCCGATGGAGTCCACCGGCCAGCGCAGGGCGAGCGCCGTGCTCAGGAAGGCCACCAGCGTCCCCGCCGACAGCTCGCCGTCGGCCACCCGGACCGCGCCCAGCACGAGCGCCGCCCCGATCGCCACCTCAGGCAGCGTCACGATGACGGCCCAGATGGTGGCCAGCAGCCGCGCCTTGCGCAGTTCCGTACCCCGCAGCCGGCCCGCGAGTTCACCGAAGGCGCGGGCCTGGCTGCGATGGCGGCCGAAGCCCTTGACGACGCGGATGCCGAGCACGCTCTCCTCGACCAGCGTGGTCAGGTCCCCGATCTGGTCCTGGGCCCGCCGCGCCACGCGCGCGTACCGCCGCTCGAAGACCACGCAGGTCCACATGACGGGGACGGCGGGGCCGAGGACGACCAGTCCGAGCGCCCAGTCCTGCATCAGCATGATCACCAGGCCGACGAGGATGGTCCCACCGTTGACCAGCAGGAACGTCAGCGGGAAGGCCAGGAACAGGCGGAGCAGCATCAGGTCGGTGGTGCCGCGCGAGAGCAGCTGGCCGGAGGCCCAGCGGTCGTGGAAGGCCACGGGCAGGCGCTGCAGACGGCGGTAGAGGTCGGCCCGCATCTCCGCCTCGACGTGCGACAGCGGCCGGGCCACGAGCCGGCGCCGGATGCCGAACAGGACCGCCTCCGCGACACCGAGCAGCAGCAGGTACAGCGCGCCGAGCCAGACGCCCGCCGGGTCGCGGTCGGCGACCGGCCCGTCGACCATCCACTTCAGGACGAGCGGGATCACCAGGCCCGTGCAGGAGGCGACCACCGCGACGAACGCGGCGGTGAACAGCCGTGCGCGCACGGGGCGGACGTACGGCCACAGCCGGAGCAGGGTGCGTACGGCGGAGCGGTCGGTGGTTGCACGTGTCGTGGGCATCAATCGCGAGCGTACGGACCGCCACTGACATCGCCCAGCGAGTTTTGGCCGGGCCGCTCTCGGTCGTGGGTCCTACGACCTGCGCCCCCGGGTTCTTGCGCACCTCCCCCCAACGGTCCGCATACCGAACAGGAACATCCGGACAACGAACCATTTCCGGCCAAATTCGTGACGCGGTCCTGACAGAACGGGAGATCTCCTGCCACTCTTCCCTGGCCGACTCACAGCAACCCCACAGCTTCTGCGCATCCGCGTGGGCCGGCTCAGCACCTGCACCCGCACCTGGTTCCGCGTAACGCCCTGTTCTGCCCGGACGCCCCAACCCACCGTCCGGCTCCCCCGGCCGCGCGACCCGCGGTCCCGCAGAAGGAGTCAGTGTTGAGAAGCAGTTCCTCTCGCGGACGCACCTCCCACACGCCGCACCACCGCACCGCTGCCCTCGCCCTCGCCGGCGTCGCCGCCCTGATCGCCGCCGCCGTCCAGTCCGGCGCCGCCAGCGCCGCCCCGGCGCAGCCGCAGGCCGGGAAGGCCGACCCGGCCCACGCGGCGCTCAGGCTCACTCCCTCGCAGCGCGCCGAGCTGATCCGCCACGCGGACGCCGGCAGAGCCGCCACCGCCCGCCAGATCGGTCTGGGCGACCAGGAGAAGCTGGTCGTCAAAGACGTCGTCAAAGACGCCGACGGCACGCTGCACACCCGGTACGAACGGACGTACGCGGGCCTGCCGGTGCTCGGCGGCGACCTGGTCGTGACCACCGCCAAGTCGGGCAAGACCATGGACGTGGTCAAGGCCACGAGCGCGACGGTGAAGGTCGCCGGCCTCACCCCGGCGGTGGCGAAGGCCACGGCGGAGAAGCAGGCCGTTCAGCGGGCCAGGGCACTGGGCGGGACCCGGTCGGCCGCGGACAGCGTCCGCAAGGTGATCTGGGCGGCGACGGGCAGGCCCGTGCTGGCCTACGAGACGGTCGTCGGCGGCCTCCAGGACGACGGCACCCCCAGCCGGCTGCACGTCGTCACCGACGCCGCCACCGGCAAGAAGCTCTACGAGTACCAGGGCGTCAAGAACGGCATCGGCAACACCCAGTACAGCGGGCAGGTCACGCTGACCACGACCCAGTCGGGGTCGACGTTCACGCTCAACGACGGGGCGCGCGGCAACCACAAGACGTACAACCTGAACCACGGCTCCTCCGGCACCGGCACCCTGTACTCGCAGACCAACGACACCTGGGGCAACGGCACCAACTCCAACGCCGCCACGGCGGGCGCGGACGCCCACTACGGGGCCGCGGTCACGTGGGACTTCTACAAGAACACCTTCGGCCGCAGCGGCATCAAGAACAACGGCGTCGGCGCCTACTCCCGCGTGCACTACGGCAACTCGTACGTGAACGCCTTCTGGGACGACAGCTGCTTCTGCATGACCTACGGCGACGGCTCCGGCAACGCCAAGCCGCTGACCGCGATCGACGTCGCCGGGCACGAGATGAGCCACGGCGTCACCTCCGCCACCGCGAACCTCACCTACAGCGGCGAGTCCGGCGGCCTGAACGAGGCCACCAGCGACATCTTCGGCACCGGAGTGGAGTTCTACGCCAACAACTCCTCCGACGTCGGCGACTACCTCATCGGCGAGAAGATCGACATCAACGGCGACGGCTCACCGCTGCGGTACATGGACAAGCCCAGCAAGGACGGCGCGTCCAAGGACAGCTGGTACTCGGGCATCGGCGGCGTCGACGTGCACTACTCGTCCGGGCCGGCGAACCACTTCTTCTACCTGCTCAGCGAGGGCAGCGGCACCAAGGTCATCAACGGCGTGACCTACAACTCCCCGACGGCGGACGGCCTTCCGGTCACCGGCATCGGCCGGGACAAGGCGCTGCAGATCTGGTACCGGGCCCTGACCACCAAGTGGACGTCCACCACCAACTACGCGGGTGCCCGCACCGGCACCCTCGCGGCGGCCGGCGAGCTGTACGGCACCACCAGCGCCGAGTACAAGGCGGTGCAGGACGCCTGGGCGGGCGTCGCGGTCGGCTCGCGCTCCGGCGGCGGGGGCGGCGGCGGCACGTCGTACGAGAACACCACCCCGGTGGCCGTCCCCGACAACGGGCCGGCCGTCACCTCCAACATCACCGTCTCCGGCCGGACCGGCAACGCGCCGAGCAACCTCCAGGTGGCCGTGGACATCACGCACACCTGGCGGGGCGACCTGGTGATCGACCTCGTCGGGCCGTCGGGCACCGCGTACCGCCTGAAGAGCTTCAGCGGTTCCGACTCGGCGGACAACGTGAACGAGACCTACACGGTCAACGCCGCGGCCGAATCGGCCAATGGCACGTGGAAGTTGCGGGTGCAGGATCAGGCCACGTACGACACGGGAACGATCAACGGCTGGAAGCTGACCTTCCCGTAAACCGCATGCCGCGGGCCCGGAAACACGGCGTCGCCCGAGGGTGCAGCACCCTCGGGCGGCGCCCGTTCACATTCCGGAAACGTTTATCGGACAGTCGATTTTCCGCCAACATCACTTCAGGGGCCTGACATGTACGCGCCCTTGGTGTCACTCTCTCTCCACCCGCCGCAGCAGCACAGCAACTTCTCAACCCCATAGCAGCCGGCCAGTAACCCCACGCTGACCGGACTCCCCACAAGAAGGAGCTTTGAGTGAGCCCCCTCTACGCGCGTCACAAGCGCACCACTCTGGCCATCGCCACCGCTGTCGCCGCCGGAGCCCTCATCTCCACCGGCCTGACCACCAGCGCGAGCGCCCAGACCCCGGCCGGAGCCGCCGCCGCCAAGCCCCTGGCCGCCGCCCCGACCACGCTGTCCGCCGCTGCCCGCACCACCCTGATCCAGCAGGCCCAGGCCGGTGCCACCGACACCGCCCGCCTGATAGGTCTCGGCGCCAAGGAGAAGCTGGTCGTCAAGGACGTCGTCAAGGACGTCGACGGCACGGTCCACACCCGCTACGAGCGCACCTACGGGGGCCTGCCGGTCCTCGGCGGCGACCTGATCGTGCACACTGCCAAGTCCGGGCGGACCGAGGGTGTGACCAAGGCGGCCACGTCGGCCATCAAGGTGGCCTCGCTCAAGCCGCAGATCACCGCCGCCAAGGCCGAGAAGCAGGCGGTCTCCGCCGCCAGATCCCTCGGCTCCGCCAAGTCCTCCGCGGACGGCGCCCGCAAGGTGATCTGGGCCGGCTCCGGCAAGCCCGTGCTCGCCTACGAGACGGTCGTCGGCGGCCTGCAGGACGACGGCACCCCCAACCAGCTGCACGTCATCACCGACGCCGCCACCGGCAAGAAGCTGTACGAGTACCAGGGCATCGAGAACGCGACCGGCAAGACGCTGTACTCCGGCACGGTCACCCTCAACTCGGTGCAGTCGGGCTCGACGTACCAGCTCACCGACAGCGCTCGGGGCAACCACAAGACGTACAACCTGGCCCGCAAGACGTCCGGCACGGGCACCCTGGTGTCCAGCTCCACCAACGTCTTCGGCACCGGCACCGCCTCCAGCTCCTCCTCCGACCAGACCGCGGCCGCGGACGCCGCCTACGGCGCGGCGGAGACCTGGGACTTCTACAAGAACACCTTCGGCCGCAACGGCATCAAGAACAACGGCGTCGGCGCCTACTCCCGCGTCCACTACGGCAACGCCTACGTGAACGCGTTCTGGGACGACAGCTGCTTCTGCATGACCTACGGCGACGGCTCCGGCAACGTCGACCCGCTGACCTCCCTGGACGTCGCGGGCCACGAGATGAGCCACGGTGTCACCTCCAACACCGCGGGCCTGAACTACTCGGGCGAGTCCGGCGGCCTGAACGAGGCCACCAGCGACATCTTCGGCACGGGTGTCGAGTTCTACGCGAACAACCCCAACGACGTCGGTGACTACCTCATCGGCGAGAAGATCGACATCAACGGCGACGGCACCCCGCTGCGCTACATGGACAAGCC
>NZ_WWJT01000297.1 GCF_009865385.1 Streptomyces sp. SID486
CCGCCGTCGTTGGCGAGCTTGGTCACGGCGACGCGGTAGTCCGCGTTGGCGGCCTGGTGCTGGCCGGTGGTGTAGAAGTCGCGGATCTGCTCGTCGGTGCCGTCGAGAGCCGCGGTCGCGGCGGTCCGCACGGCCTCGTAGGGACTGTCCGAGGCGAGGTCGGCGACCTGCTGGCGCGTCTCGTTCCTGACCGCCTGGTCCCAGCCGGTCCGCAGATACG
>NZ_WWJT01000298.1 GCF_009865385.1 Streptomyces sp. SID486
GTCTCGGGGGCTGCTCGCGGCGTACCGGGGAGTGCCGGGAGCGGCGGTTCCGCGTCCGTCTCGGGGGCCGCTCGCGGTGGACCGGGGGAGAGCGGGCGGTTCCGCGTCTGTCTCGGGAACCGCTCGCGGTGGGCCGGGGGTGGCGGTTCGGCGTCTGTCTCGGGGGCTGCTCGCGGCGTACCGGGGAGTGCCGGGAGCGGCGGTTCCGCGTCCGTCTCGGGGGCC
>NZ_WWJT01000299.1 GCF_009865385.1 Streptomyces sp. SID486
CCCGGGTGTCGACGGGGACGTAGGCCCCGCCTGCCATGAGCACGGCCAGCTGGGCGACGACGAGTTCGGCGGAGCGGTCCAGGAGCAGCGCCACCCGGTCCTCGGGCGCCAGCCCGTCGGCCACCAGCCGGGCGGCCAGTGCCGCGGACCAGTCGTTCAGGTCGCGGTAGGTCAGCCGGCGGTCGCCGTCGTGGACCGCGATCGCGTCCGGGGTGCGCCGGGCCTGTCCGGTGAACAGGTCCACGGGGCTGCTCGGGGCGGCCCGGCGGGCGGTGGTGTTCCAGGTGGCCAGCAGGTCGCGGTCGGCCGCGGTGAGCAGGTCGAGGCCGGCGAGGTCGGCGTCGAACCCGTCGGCGAGGGTGGTGAGCAGGGCGGCCAGCCGGTCGGCGGCGCGTTCGGCGGTGGCGGGGTCGAACAGGGCGGGGTCGTAGGCGAGGTCGAAGCCGAGCCGGTCGGCCAGGTGGGCGCGCAGGCACCAGGGGAACGTGGTGGCGTCGTCGGCGCGCACCTCCTCGACCCGGACGCCCGTGCGGGCGGTGGCCGACTCGTCGACGGGGTAGTTCTCGAACACCACCATGCTGTCGAACAGCGGTTCCCCGGTGGGGACTTCGCTGACGGCCTGGATGCGGGGCAGGGCGAGGAAGTCGAAGCGGCGGGCGTCGCTCTGGCTCTCCTGGAGCCCGCGCAGCCAGGGCAGCACGGGTCCGGCGGGGATACGGACCCGTGCCGGCACGGTGTTGATGAACATGCCGATCATGCCTTCGACGCCCGGCAGTTCGGCCGGACGGCCGGAGACGGTGGTGCCGAACACGACGTCGTCCCGGCCGCTGGAGCGGGCCAGCAGCAGCGCCCAGGCGCCCTCGACGACGGTGTTGACGGTGAGCCCGGCCCGGGCCGCGGTCTCCCGCAGCCGTCGTGAGACGTCCGCGTCCAGCTCGCGCGGGACGGCGGCGGCGGACCTCGCGCGGTGGGCCTCGGCGGGGGTGCGGTCGTAGGGCAGCGGGGTACGGGCGGTGAACCCGGCCAGTGCGTCGGCCCAGTGCCGCTCGGCGGCCGACTCGTCCTGTTCGCGCAGCCAGTGCAGGAAGTCCGCGAAGGGCCGGCGTGCCGGGGGCGCCGGGTCCGGACCGCCGGTCAGCGCCGCGTAGCGTTCGCACACCTCGGTGAGCAGCTGTCCGGTGCTCCAGCCGTCGAGGACGATGTGGTGGGTGGACCACACCAGCAGCACCTCGTCGCCGGGCAGGGCGGCCAGGGTGAGCCGGGTGAGCGGAGCGGTGCCGAGGTCCATGCCGGCCGCGCGGTCCTCGGCGAGCAGCCGCTCGGTGGCCTGCGCGCGCTGTGCGGGCGTGAGGGTGCGCCAGTCGAGGTGGGTGACGGGCAGTTCGGCGTGCCGGTGGACCACCTGGACCGGGTGGGGCAGGCCGTGCCAGTGCACGCTGGTGCGCAGGGCGGGCGTGCGGTCGGCGACCTGCTGCCAGGCGGTGGCGAAGGCTGCCAGGTCGGCCACGCCGGCCAGCCGTACGGCCGTGCGGTCGAAGTAGGCGTGCTCGGTGTCCACCAGGCCGTGGAAGAGCATGCCGGACTGGAGCGGGGTGAGCGGCAGGACGTCCTCGACGTGCCGGCCGGTGCCGACGAGCCGGTCGAGGCGGTCCTGGCCGAGGCCGGCGAGGGGGAAGTCGGAGGGGGTGCGGCCGCCCGCCTCCGGGAGGGCGCAGTGCGCCACGATGTCCCGCAGGGCCGTGAGGGTCTCCTCGGCGAGCCGGCGGACGGTGCTCTCGTCGTAGACCTCCGCCGGGTAGGTCCAGCCGAGTTCGAGGCGGCCCGACTGGACCACGCCGGTGATGTCCAGCAGGTAGGGGCGGGGCTCGTCCGGGTCGGTGTCCCGGCCGGCCGGGGGAAGCGAGCCGCGGAACAGGCCGTCGGCGCTGCCGGTGTCCCACTGCCCGTGGTAGTTGAAGCCGACCTGGGGTGCGGAGGTGCCGGCGAGGGGGCTGCCGGGCACGAGGTGGCGCAGGGCGCCGTGGCTCAGGCCGTGCAGCGGTACGGCGCGCAGCTGTTCCTTGACCGAGCGGAGGGTGTCGTGCCAGCCGGCGTCCGGGCCGGCGGTGAGCGCGAGCGGGAACTCGGCGGTGAACCAGCCCACGGTGCGGGACAGGTCCACGTCCTCGAAGAGGTCCTCCCGGCCGTGGCCCTCCATGCCGAGCAGGACGGTGTCGCGCCCGCACCAGCGGGCCAGGGTGCGGCCGAGGGCGCTGAGCAGGACGTCGTTGACCTGGGTGCGGTAGGTCTGCGGGACCTTGCGCAGCAGGGCGTCGGTCGTCTCGGCGTCCAGGGTGGCCGTGAGGGTGGCGGCGGTGCCGTGGGTGTTCGGGCCGGGCCGTCCGGCGGGCAGTTCGGCGGGGGCCGTTCCGGTGCGGGTCCAGTACGCCAGGTCGGCGTCCAGGGCCCCGGAGCGGGTGTGCCGGTCGAGCCGGGCGGCCCAGTGGCCGTAGGAGGTGCCGGGGGCGGGCAGCCGGACCGGCTCGCCGGCCGCCGCCGCACGGTGGGCGCTCGCCAGGTCCGCCAGCAGGATGCGCCAGGAGACGCCGTCGACGACCAGGTGGTGCGCGGTGACGACGAGTTGCCCGGGCCGTGCGGGGCCGCGGTCGAGGTGCAGGACGCGCAGGACCCGCCCGGTGGTGGGATCGAGGGCGGCCTGGGCCTCGTCCGTGAGCCGCTGGACCTCGCTCTCCAGGGCCGCGTCGTCCTGCCCGGCGACGTCGTGGCGGGTGAAGACGCCCTCCGGTGCCTCGGGCAGGACTTCCTGGCGCCAGCCTTCGGGACCATGGCGGAACCGGGTGCGCAGGGCCGCGTGCCGGCGGACGAGGGCGTCGGTGGCGGCGCGGAGCGCCTGCCGGTCGGCGTCCGGGGCGAGTTCGAGGCGCTGGGTCATGGTGAAGCGGAGCTTTCCCGCGGGGTCGCGGCCGTCCAGGTACCAGTGCTGGATCGGCGTGAGCGGTGCCTCGCCGGGCGCGGTGTCGGCGGCCGTCTCGGCTCGCGGCGCCGACTCCTTTGTGCGCAGCGCGAGTTCGGCGACCGTCTGGTGGCGGAAGACGTCTTTGGTGGTGAGGGCGAGGCCGGCCTGCCGGGCGCGGGAGACGATCTGGATGCTGAGGATGGAGTCGCCGCCGAGCGCGAAGAAGTTGTCCCGCGCGCCGACGCGTTCGACGCCGAGCACCTCCGCCCAGATCGCGGCCAGGCGTTCCTCCGTGCCGGGCCGGGGCGCGAGGTACGGGGTGGCGCCGTCGGGCTGCGCGGGCGGGGCGGGCAGGGCACGCCGGTCGGTCTTGCCGCTGGTGGTGCGGGGGATGCGGGCGAGCGTGACGAACGCGGCGGGCACCATGTGGTCGGGCAGGGTGCGGCGCAGCGCCAGGCGCAGGGCGTCCGCGGACGGGACGCGGTCGGCGGCGGGCACCACGTAACCGACGAGCATGCGGCGGCCGGCGTGTTCGCGCGCGGTGACGGCGGCGTCGGCGACGTCGGGGTGCTCCAGGAGGGCGGCCTCCACCTCGCCGGGCTCGATGCGGAACCCGCGGATCTTGACCTGCTCGTCCACCCGGCCGAGGAACTCCAGCCGCCCGTCGCGGTCCCAGCGGACGCGGTCACCGGTGCGGTACATCCGCTGCCCCGGCGCTCCGAAGGGGTCGGCGAGGAAGCGCGCGGCGGTGAGTCCGGGCCGGTTGAGATAGCCGCGGGCCACCTGCTCACCGGCCAGGTACAGCTCGCCGGGCACGCCGGGCGGCACCGGGCGCAGGGCTCCGTCGAGCACGTGGGCGCGCAGGTTGCCGCCGGGGCGGCCGATGACCGGGTGGTCGGGCCGGTCGGCGCACCGGCCGTAGACGGCGTCGACGGTGCACTCGGTGGGCCCGTACATGTTGTAGACCGCCACGCCCAGCTCGCGGTCGGCGCGGACGAGTTCGCGCCAGCCGGCCGGGGTGACGGCCTCGCCGCCGACGAGCAGCAGCCGGGGGTGGTGGCGGCCCGGGGCGAGCAGGCCCGCGGAGGTCAGTTCGCGCAGGAAGGAGGGGGTGACGTTCACCAGGTCGAGGCGGTCGCCGGCGACCTGGGCGCAGAACGCCTGCGGGTCCAGGCGTACGTCCTCGTCGATGAGGTGGACCTCGTGGCCGAGGGCGAGCAGCAGCGGTCCTTCCCAGGAGGTGTCGAAGGAGAAGGAGGCGCTGAGGGCGGCCCGCAGCCGCCGCCCGCCGGTGGTGTGCGGGGCGAGCAGGCCCGTGCGGTGGTCGTGGCAGAGGTTGACCAGCTGCCGGTGTTCGACGGCGACGCCCTTGGGGCGGCCGGTGGAGCCGGAGGTGTAGACGACGTAGGCGGTGTGCCGGGGCCGCAGGGGGCGGACGCGGTCGGCGTCGGTCGGGTCGTGGGCGGGAAGCCGGTCCCAGGGCACCGCGCCGAGGTCGGTCAGCAGGGTGTGCGGCCGGGCGTCCCGGACGAGGAAGTCGGCGCGTTCCGCCGGGAGTTCCGGGTCCAGGCAGAGCAGGGCCGCGCCCGCCTTGAGGACCGCGAGCAGCGCCACGACCAGCTCGCAGGTGCGGGGGAGCCGGACGGCGACCACGTCGTCGGGGCCGGCGCCCAGGGCGATCAGGTGGTGGGCGAGCCGGTTGGCGCGTTCGTTCAGCGCCCTGAAGTCCAGGGTGGCGTCGCGGGCGGCCAGGGCGGTGTGGTGCGGTGTGCGGGCGGCCTGGGCCTCGAACAGGGCGGGGAAGGTGGTGTCCGGCTCGGGCAGACGGGCGCCCTCCGCCCAGTGGAGCACCTGCCGCCGTTCGCCGCCGGTCATCAGCGGCAGGGCGCCCACGGGCTGCCCGGGGTCGTCGGCGGCGGCCTCCAGCAGGACGCGCAGCCGGGCGGCGAGGCGTTCGGCGGTGTCGGCGTCGAACAGGCCGGTGTTGTACTCCAGGTATCCGGTGAGGCCGTCGTCGCCGGCCACGAAGTCGAAGGCCAGGTCGAAGGTGGCGTTGCGGACCGGCGGGGTCACCGGCTCCACGGCGAGGCCGGGCAGCCGGGGCGGCTCGGCACCGAGGTTGTGCAGGGCGACCATGACCTGGAAGAGCGGTGTGCGGCTGGTGTCCCGTTCGGGCTGGAGGGCGTCCACCACGCGCTCGAAGGGCACCTCCTGGTGGGCGAAGGCCTCCAGGACGGTGGTGCGCACCTCGGCCAGCAGCTCCCGGAACGGCAGGCCGGCGCGGACCCGGGTGCGCAGGACCAGCGTGTTGACGAACATGCCGATCACGTCGTGGAGTTCGGGCCGGTCCCGGCCGGCGGTGACCGTGCCGACGGTGACGTCCTCCTGGCCCGCCCAGCGGGCGAGCAGGACCTGGCAGGCGGCCACCAGCGTCATGTAGAGGGTGGCGTCGGCCTCCCGGCCGCGCTCGCGCAGCCGCTCGGTCAGCGCGGCGGGCAGGGTGAACGTCACCAGGGCGCCGTCGCGGGTGCGGACGGCGGGCCGCGGCCGGTCGGTGGGCAGCTCCAGCGGGGTCGCGCCGTCCAGCACCCGCCGCCAGTGGTCGAGTTCGCTCTCGGCCCGGTCGGCGCGGGACCGCTGCCAGGTGGCGTAGTCGGTGTAGCGGACGGGCAGGCCGGGCAGTTCGGGGCGGCGGTCGGCCAGGGCCGCCGCGTACAGCTCGCCCAGGTCCCGGGCGAGCACGCCGCCGGACCAGCCGTCGGTGACGATGTGGTGCACGGCGAGCACGAGGACGTGCTCGTCGGGGCCGAGCCGGGCCAGGCGGGCGCGCAGCAGGGGCCCGGCGGCGAGGTCGAAGGGGGTGGCGGCCTCGCGGTCCAGGAGGGCGTCCAGGGCCGCGGGGCCGGCGAGGTCCTCCACCGGGAGGTCCACGCGGCGGGGCGGGTGCACGATCTGCCGGGCCCGGCCGTCGTGTTCGGCGAACGTGGTGCGCAGGGCCTCGTGCCGGGCGACGAGGCCGTCCAGGGCGGTGCGCAGCGCGGCGATGTCGAGCGTGCCGCGCATCCGCAGGCCGGACAGCGTCGTGAACTCGGTGCTGCCCGGTTCGAACCGGTCGAGGAACCACAGGCGTTGCTGGGCGTACGACAGGGGTGCCGGGGTGTCCGCCGGGGCGGCCGGGATGGTGTCGGCGGTGCTGCCGGTCCGGGGCTCGCCCAGCTCGGCCGCCAGGTCGGACAGCGTGGGGTGGGTGAACAGCAGCCGGGGCGAGACGTCCGGGCCGAAGGCGGCGCGCAGCCGGGAGGTGACGCGGACGGCGAGGATGGAGTCGCCGCCGAGGGCGAAGAAGTCGTCGTCGGCGCCGATCTCGCCGGTGTCCAGGACGTCGGTCCAGGCGGCGGCGACCAGCCGTTCGGCGGGGGTGCGCGGCGGGGTGCGCGTGCCGTCGGCGGCGAAGCCGTCGGGGCCGGGCGCGGGCAGGGCACGCCGGTCGAGCTTGCCGTTGACGGTGAGCGGCAGCCCGGCCATCGGCACGTAGGCGGCCGGGACCATGTGTGCGGGCAGCAACCCCGCCAGATGGGAACGGAGTTCGGCGGCGGGCGGGGGTGCGGCGGCGGTGTCACCGGTACCGGTGCCGACGACGTGGGCGACCAGCCGGCGCGTCCCGGCGGAGTCCTCGTACACGCCGACGGCGGCGGCACCGACGCCCGGGTGGGCGTGCAGGGCGGCCTCGATCTCGCCGGGTTCGATGCGGTAGCCGCGGATCTTCACCTGCTGGTCGGCGCGGCCCAGGTACTCCAGGGTGCCGTCGGCCCGCCAGCGGGCCCGGTCGCCGGTGCGGTACATGCGGGTGCCGGGCCGGCCGAACGGGTCGGCGGGGAACCGGGCCGCGGTGAGGCCGGGCCGGTTGAGATAGCCGCGGGCCAGGCCCTCCCCGGCGACGAACAGCTCACCGACGGCACCGGGCGGCACCGGCTGGAGGGTGTCGTCGAGGACGTAGAGCCGCAGGTCGGGTATGCCGGTGCCGATGGGGGTGGCGGTGCCGGGGCGGGCCAGGGAGGCGTCGAGGCCGGCGTGGGTGACGTGCACGGTGGTCTCGGTGATGCCGTACATGTTCACGAGGCGGGGCGCGGTGTCCGGGTGGCGGGCGTACCAGTCGGCGAGCCGGGTCACGTCCAGTGCCTCGCCGCCGAAGATCACCGTGCGCAGCGCCAGCCGGCGGCCGACGTCGGGGCGTTCGGCGTCGGCGCGGATCAGCGGGTAGAAGGCGGAGGGCGTCTGGTTGAGGACGGTGACCTGTTCGTCGGCGAGCAGGCGCAGGAAGTCCTCCGGGGAGCGGGCGGTGTCCTCGGGGACGATCACGAGCCGACCGCCGTGCAGCAGCGGGCCCCACAGCTCCCACACCGAGAAGTCGAAGGCGTAGGAGTGGAACAGCGTCCACACGTCGTCGGGGCCGAAGCCGAACCACTGACGGGTGCGGGTGAACAGCCGGACCACGCCCGCGTGCGGGACGACGACGCCCTTGGGCCGGCCGGTGGAGCCGGAGGTGAAGATGGCGTAGGCGGGGCTGTCGGGCAGCGCTGCGGGGGCCGGGCCGGCGGCCGGGCGGCGGGCCAGGTCGGCCCGTACCGCGGGGTCGTCCAGTGCGATGCGGGGCACGTCCGGGCCGGCGGGGGTGTGTGTGGTGGTCACCAGGGCGACCGGTGCCGCGTCGGCGAGCAGCTGCCGGAGGCGTTCGGCGGGCTGCCCGGGGTCGATGGGCAGATAGGCGGCTCCGGTCTTCAGGACGGCGAGGACGGCCACCACGAGGTCGGTGCAGCGGGGCAGCGCGAGCGCGACGAACGTCTCGGGACCGGCGCCGAGTTCGGCGAGCCGGTGGGCGAGGCGGCTCGCCCGTGCGTCCAGCGTGGCGTAGTCGAGGCGGTCGTCGCCGCAGGTGACGGCCTCGGCGTCGGGGGTGCGGGCGGCCTGTGCGGCGAAGAGGCGGTCCAGGGTGTCGGCGGGCCGGCCCTCCTCGGTGCCGTTCCAGTCGGTGAGCATCCGCCGGCGTTCCCCGGCGGTCGTCCAGGCGAGGGCGCGCACGGGCCGGTCCGGGTCGTCGGCCAGCTCGGTGAGCAGCAGGCACAGCCGGTCGGCGAGGGCGCGCACGGTGGCGGCGTCGAACAGCTCAGGGTCGTAGGCGAGGTCGAAGCCGAACCGCTCGCCCTGGTAGGCGCGCAGCACGAGCGGGTAGTTGGTGGCGTCGCGGGCGCCGACGTCGGCGAGGCGGATCCCCGAGCCGGCCGAACGGGCCTCGTCGAAGGGGTAGTTCTCGAAGGCCACCATGCTGTCGAACAGCGGGCTGCCGGCGGGTACGTCGCTCAGCGAGGTCAGCTCGGCCAGTGACACCGCGGCGAACCGCCGCGCCTCGGCCTGCGCCTCCTGCAGCTCGCCGAGCCAGGCGGCGGCGGTGCGGTGGCCGTCCACGCGGACACGGGTGGGCAGGGTGTTGATGAACATGCCCACCATGGACTCCACGCCGGGCAGGTCGTCGGGGCGTCCGGAGACGGTGGTCCCGAACAGCACGTCCCGCTCGGCGCTGTAGCGGGACAGCAGCAGCGCCCAGGCGCCCTGCACCACGGTGCCGAGGGTGAGTCCGGCCGTACGGGCGGTGCGGGCCAGCCGCGCGGAGACCTCCTCGGACAGCCCGGCGGTGTGCACTCCCGCCGAGCGGGTCTCGTGTCCCGGGCGCCGGGCGCGGTCGGCGGGCAGCGGGGTGGGGGTGGCGAATCCGGCGAGCACCGTGCGCCAGTGGGCGCGGGCGGCCTCGCCGTCCTGGCCGGCCAGCCAGCGCACGTAGTCGCCGAACGGCCGGCGCGCCGGGGGCCGGGACACGGCGCCGGTGGTGAGGGCGGTGTACTCCTCGAACACCTCGGTGAGCACCTGGGCCAGGCTCCAGCCGTCCAGGATGAGGTGGTGGGAGGTCCACAGCAGGTGCAGCCGGGCGTCGGGCAGCCGGACGAGGGTGAGCCGCATCAGGGGGGCGGTGCCGAGGTCCAGGCCGCGTGCGAGGTCGTCGGCGCGCAGCCGGTCCAGCCGCTCGGCCCGCTCCCGCGCGTCGAGCTCCCGCCAGTCGAGCCGGTCGACGGGGACGGCCACACGGCGGTGGACGACCTGGAGGGGCACCGGGACGCCCTCCCACACCACGGAGGTGCGCAGGGCGGGGGTGCGGTCGGTCACGCGCTGCCAGGCCAGGGCGAGGGCGTCGGGGTCGGTCACGCCGTCCAGGAGGAGGGCGGCCTGGTCCACGTACACGTCGTCCGGTCCGCCGACCAGCCGGTGGAAGAGCATGCCTTCCTGGAGGGGGGTGAGCGGCAGCAGGTCGTCCACGTCCCGGCCGTCGCCGACGAGGCGGTCCACGCCGGCCTGGTCCAGGCCGGCCAGCGGGAAGTCGGAGGGGGTGCGGCCGCCCGCGCCGGGCCGTGCGCAGTGCTCGGCGAGGGCGGCGAGGGCCGCCACCATGCCGTCGGCCAGCTCCCGGACGGTGCCGGGCCGGTGCACCTGGTCGCTGTAGTGCCAGGTGATCTCCAGTTCGCCGTCGGTGACCAGCGCGGACACGTCCAGGAGGTGGTCCAGGGGCGCCGCGGGGTCCATGTCCCGGCCGGGGACGTCGGCGACGGGGGCGAAGTCTCCGCCGGCGGGCGCCTCCCACTGGCCGTGGTAGGTGAAGCACACCTGTGGCAGGGGCAGTTCGCCGAGGGCGCGGGCCTCCGGCCGGGGGGAGCCGAGGTGCCCGAGCGCCTGGTAGCTCAGGCCGCGGCGGGGTACGGCCCGCAGCCCTTCCTTGACGGCCTTGAGCGTGCCGCCCCAGTCGTCCGGGCCCGCCGGCGTCAGGGTGACGGGGTACTGGGTGGTGAACCAGCCGACCGTGCGGGACAGGTCGGCGCCCTCGGCCAGGTCCTCCTCGCGGCCGTGGCCCTCCAGGGCGACGGTCACCCGGTCGGCGCCCGTCCAGTCGGCCAGCACCCGGCCCAGGGCGCTCAGCAGCACGTCGTTGACCTGGGTGCGGTACACGCCCGGCACGCGGCGCAGCAGGGCCTCGGTGGTGGCGCGGTCCACCCGGGTGCGGACGGTGTGCACGGACCCGGCGGTCGGTGTGCCGGGGAGGTCGACGGGGAGCGGGGTGCGCGGCGGCGCCGTCTCCCGGGTCCAGTACGGCAGGTCGTCGTCCAGGTCGCCGTTCCTTACCCGTTCGGCCAGGGTGCGCGCCCAGTCGGCGAACGGGGTGTGCTCGGGTTCCGGCCGCGCCTCCTCGCCGGCCGCGGCCTGCCGGTAGGCCCGCTCCAGGTCGGTGAGCAGCACGCGCCAGGAGACGCTGTCGACGGCCAGGTGGTGGGCGGTCAGGAACAGCCGGGGGCGCTCCGGGCCGGTGAGCAGGGCCGCGCGCAGCAGGGTGCCGGTGGCCGGGTCCAGGGCCCCGCGGGCGGCTTCGGCGGCCTCGGCGGGCGAGGTCCCGGGGCCGTGGCGGGTGAGGAGTCCGGTGGCCGGTCCGGTGCCGGGGTGCTGCCGCAGCCCGTCCGGCGTGCCGGTGAACGACGTGCGCAGCGCGGGGTGCTGGGCGACGACGGCGGCCAGGGCCTGTTCCAGCGCGCGCTCGTCGAGGTCGCGCGGCAGGTCGACGAGCATCGACATGCTGAAGTGCCGCAGCGGGCCGTGGGTGGCGAAGAACCACTCCTGGACCGGGGTGAGCGGGGCGGGACCGTCCTCGCGCGGGCGCCGGGGCGCGGGCACGGCGGCCGTGCGCCGGGACGCGGCGGCGGCCAGGTCGGCGACGGTCTGGTGCCGGAAGACGTCCTGGGAGTTGATCCGCAGGCCCGCGGCGCGGGCGCGGGAGACGGCCTGGATGCTCAGGATCGAGTCGCCGCCCAGCTCGAAGAAGTTGTCCGTGACGCCCACCCGGGCGACCGCGAGCACCTCGGCCCAGATCCCGGCGAGGGTCTCCTCGTCCGGGGTGCGCGGGGCGACGAACTCCCGTCCGCTGCCGCCGCCTTCGAGGTCGGGGGCGGGCAGGGCACGCCGGTCCAGCTTGCCGCTGGTGGTCAGCGGCAGTGCGTCCAGCGGGGTGAAGGAGGAGGGCACCAGGGCGTCGGGCAGGACCTGGCGCAGGTCGGCCCGCAGGTCTGCGGGGGCGGGCCGGGGCGCGCCGGGGGCGGGGACGACGTAGGCGGCGAGGCGGGTGTGGCCGTGCGCGTCGGGCACGGCGACGACCGCGGCCGCGGTGAGGCCGGGCAGGGCGAGCAGGGCGGCCTCGATCTCGCCGGGCTCGATGCGGTGGCCGCGGACCTTGACCTGGTCGTCGGCGCGTCCCAGGTAGTCCAGGCGGCCGTCGGCGGTCCACCGGGCGAGGTCTCCGGTGCGGTACATGCGGGTGCC
>NZ_WWJT01000300.1 GCF_009865385.1 Streptomyces sp. SID486
GCTTCTTCACCGACTTCGTCACCGGCAAGGGGACCCTGGACCAGGACGACTGGGCGTGGGACGAGTTCCTGGCCTTCCTGCGCCTGGCGAAGACCCCTCCCGCGAACATACTGCTGTCGAGCTACTGGACGATGGGCGCGGTCCGGCACGGCGACTACATCGCCAAGGTCCGCTTCACTCCCGACCCGGCCGCCGCCGCCGCGGTGGTGAGGCGCGACATCGACCCGACCTCCGCGGCGGAGGTCTTCCGCCCGGCCCTGCAGGCCGAGCTGCAGGAACGGCCCTACGCCTTCGACATCCAGGTCCAGCTCTGCACCGACCTGGAGCGCATGCCGGTGGAGGACCTCACCGTGGAGTGGCCCGAGAAGCTCTCGCCGTCCGTGACGGTGGCCAGACTGCGGCTGCCACAGCAGGACATTTCCAGCCCGGAGAACCTGGCGAAGATGGACGCGCTGTCCTTCACGCCCTGGCGGGTCACCGCCGAGCACGCTCCCCTCGGCAACATCATGCGGGCCCGCAAGGAGGTCTACCGGCACTCCTCCATCGCACGCCACAAACTCAACGAGCAGCCGCGCACAGAGCCCCGCAGCGCCGACGAGGTACTCGGCCCGGCCCGATGAAGCGACCGATGTGACGGAAACGACGTCTTAAGCTCGACGTTCATGACTGGTGTCGACGCCGCTCCCAAGCGATCCTTCCTCACTTTGCACGACTACGGCATGGGCGGCTCGTGGTGGTGGGTCCGGGCGCGCTCCGAGCGGGAGATCCTCGAGACGTTCGCCTGGGTGGAAGTGGTCACCGACCCCGAGACCATGGCCCGGTTCGAGAGCGAGCGGGGTGCGGAGGTCGACATCGACGCTCCTCGGATGCCTCCTGGACTGGCTGAGCTGCGCGCCGAGCGTGCCGCGCAGCGCGGGCGCGTAGGTTTCGGGGCGATGGCGGGCCGCAACGTCGTGCATCTGCGGCGCCGCTGGGACGAAGAGGATGCGGAACCGGTCGTCTACCTGATGGAAGTGGACTCCGACGGCCGCCGGACTCGCCAGGTGGAGCTTGCCGCGGACGGAACCGCCCTGCGCAGCGGCCCCGATGACTGGGTGTTCAACCCACCGGTCGTGGATCTCTTCGACCCGGTGCTCGTGGACCAGGAGATCAGCCGAAGCGAGTTCGAGGGACATTGGGCGAGGGCCCGCCATGTGGACAGTGGGCCGTGACCCTGGCGGGCACTCCCGTGCATCGTCGGCTCAAGCGCTCTGTGGAAGTCGCCGGCTCCGTGGTCAGCCGATGGAGTCCCAGAACGCGCAGTGGTGGCGGTGTCGGGCCGTGCGGGTGGGGGCGACGTGGTCCGGTACCAGGGACAGCACCGTCTGCCGCGGCCAGTGCGGCGACGGCGTGCCGTCCGGGTCCGGAGACGGGCCGTTCGGGTCCGGAGACGGGCCGTTCGGGTCCGGAGACGGGCCGTTCGGGTCCGCAGACGGGCCGTTCGGGTCCGCGGTGCGGGCGAAGTGTGTCCAGTAGTCGATCATGGTGTCGGCGAGCCGGTGCTGTGCCGCGGTGAGGTCGCGCGGGCGGCCGCCCAGGTCGAACAGGTAGGGCAGCTCGCTCGCGTGCGGGGCGCCCAGCGGGAACGGTGGTGTGCCCGAGGTGAGCGGCGGTGCGTGCTCGTCGGCGAACTCGTAGCGCCACACCGGCACATGGGCCGCCAGAAGCTCGTCGGTGCGCGCCGTCGGGCAGGCGAAGTCCGCGTCGCCGATGGCCGCGCCGAAGACCGGGCCGCCGTCGGTGCGGTGTACCGGGTACTCGCGGACGATCGCCTTCGCCTGCTCCGGCGGCGCGAAGAAGGCGGCCACGACGTCGGGCCAGGTGTCGGGGGTGACGGGATAACCGGCTTGGACGATCCCGGCGGCCCAGCCGTTGCCCTCGTCGTGGTTGTTGCCGATGAGCACGGGGACGCGGTGGAAGTGGCCGGCGGCGATCGCCTCGGCGGGGTCGGTGGGCAGCAACGGGGTGGCGTGGGCGGGCTGTTGGTCGGTGTCCTGGGCCGCGAGCAGCCGGGAGACGTCCACGCGCCGCAGGCAGCTCACGACGTCACGGACGGAGCCGCAGCCGACCTTCGACGCGAGGCCCGCGCCTGTGGCCCGCGCCGTGGACAGAGGCACGGAGGACGGGGCGAACGGCCGGTCGGGGCGGCCGGTGCACGGACCGCTCTGGATGATCGCACGGTCGAAGAGCCCCACGGCGGTGGGCGAGGCGAGCTGGGCACAGACGCTGTAGCCGCCCGCCGACTCGCCCGCCAGCGTCACGTCGTGGGCGTCACCGCCGAAGGCGCCGATCTCGGAGCGGACCCAGCGCAGTGCCGCCTGCTGGTCGGCCAGGCCGAAGGTGCCGGAGCCGGGCAGCCCGGCGTGCGCGAGGAAACCGAGGGCGCCGAGGCGGTAGTCGACGGTGACGACCACGACGTCCCCGCGGACGGCCATGCGGTGGGCGTCGTACGAGCTGCCCGCGCCGGTGGTGAACCCGCCGCCGTGCAGCCACACGATCACCGGCCTGGACCGTGCCCGGTCCGCGCTCCCGGGAACGGTGATGTTCAGGTGGAGGCAGTCCTCGTCGGTGCTGCCGCCGGGCACCTCGCCGGGCGTCTGCGGGCACGCGCTCGCCGGCCGGGTCGCTTCCCGTACCCCGGTCCAGGGGGTGGCGGGGCGGGGCGGTGCCCAGCGCAGAGCGCCGACCGGGGGTGCCGCGTAGGGGACGCCTTCGAAGGTGCGGTAGCCGTCATGGACGGCCCCCCGGACCAGCCCCTCGTGCGTGCGGACCGTCGCGGTGCCGGCCGGAGGTGTCCTCGCCGGTGGCGCCGCGGAACCGGCCGTCGCGAGCACGGCGGCCAGGGCACAGCCCATGCTGGTCAGGACACGCCGCATGTGCGTCACTTCCCCGTTCGTGTTGCCGTTCACGTCCCCGTGCATGTCCCCGTTCCTCTCCACGTCGGGTCAGCTTCCGCCCATGCCGCCCTGCGCGGCGATCATGGTCGTCGGCAGAGCGCGTACGGCTTTCTCCATGCCGGGCGCGAGGACGGCAAGGCGCCCCGTGCAGGCGTCGATCCGGTCCCGGCGGGTCTTCCCGTCCTGCCGGGACACGACCGCGTGGATGCCGCCCGCCGCGGCCAGCGCCAGCAGCACGGCGTCGGCGGCGGGGATCTCCCGTACGGGACCGTCCCCGTGCAGCGCCGCGGACACGCGGGCGCGGACCTCGGCGGGCACGGCGCGGTCCGTGACGGTCACCCGCCGCGTGCCCAGGAGGGTGCGGGGCGCGTGCACGGCGAGGACTCCCGCCGCGGCGAGTCGGTCCTCGACCGCCGTCAGGGTCCGCTTGCGGTGGCGGCGCACGAGAGTCCGCCAACCGTGCCCGGCGGCGTCGCGCAGAACGGCGTCCAGGACGGCGACGCCGGTCGGTTCCGTGCCGGAGACGGTGACCGTGCCGCCGTCCTCCCCCAGCCGACCGCGCAGCGCGAGGTCGATCAGGGCGGCGGCACGGACGAGCAGCTCGGTGCGGGAACGGTCGTACAAGCCGTCGGCCGCGTCGTCGTAGGCGAGCAGATACGTGAGGCAGGGAAGGTCGTCGATCACACCTCGACGCTACGGCCGCCCACCCCGGTGCCGGATCGGCCCGGAGGACGGACCGGCATTAGGAGCACAGGAGGACCGCGGGCCCGTCTCCTCCCTGAGGAGGAGACGACGGCGCCGTCACGTACGGCGTGGCCGGACGAGGCCGTGGTCGTACGCGGCGACGACGGCCTGGACGCGGTCGCGCAGCTCCAGTTTGCGCAGCACCGAGGTGACATGGTTCTTCACGGTGGCCTCCGACAGCCGCAGCCGCTCGGCGATCTCCGCGTTCGACAGCGCCTGCCCGATCAGGGTGAGCACCTCGCGCTCGCGGGCGGACAGGTTCGCGAGGGAGGGCGGCGGCGCCGGGTCGGGTGTGGTGCGCAGGAACCGTTCGAGGACGCGGCTCAGCACCGTCGGCGCCAGCAGCGCGTCGCCGCGTGCCGTGAGGCGGATCGCGTCGACGAGTTCGGCGGGGCGGATGTCCTTCAGCAGGAAGCCGCTCGCTCCGGCCCGCAGGGCGGCGACGACGTGCGCGTCCACGTCCCACGTGGTCAGCACGAGTACCCGGGCCCGACTGCCGCTCTCCGCGATCTGCCGGGTCGCCTCGATGCCGTCCACGACCGGCATGCGTACGTCCATCAGCACCACGTCGGGCGTGAGCTCCCGGGTCAGCCGGACCGCCTCCCGCCCGTCGGACGCCTCACCGACCACCTCCAGGTCGTCCCGGGCGTCGATGATCATCCGGAAGCCGGTACGGACCAGGGTCTGGTCGTCGGCCACCACCACACGGAGTGTCATGACGCGCGCTCCGTCGGCAGCCGCGCGGAGACCTCGAACCCGCCTCCCGGCGACGGACCCGCGCGCAGACTGCCGCCCACGAGCCGGACGCGCTCCCTCATCCCCACCAGGCCACGCCCGGCCCCCGGCCAGCCCGGACCACTGCCCTGCGACATCCGCCCGTCATCGACCACTGTCACCGTCACGCACCCCTCTTCCACCGTCACGCGCACGCTCACCTCGCCGGCACCGGCCGCGTGGCGCAGCGTGTTGGTGAGTGCCTCCTGGACGATCCGGTACGCCGCCAGGTCCACCGCGGCGGGCAGCCCGTCGGTGGCGCCCTCGCGATGCAGGTGCACGGTCATCCCGGTCGCGCGCACCGCGTCGGCCAGCTCGTCCAGGCGGGCGAGCGTGGGCACCGGCTCCCGCTGCTCCCCGGCGTGCCGCTCACCCAGTCGCCGCTCCCCCGCTCCGTACCCTTGCGTTCCGCCCTTTTCGACATCGTCCCCTCGCGTGCCGTACTCCTCCGCCCCGTACTCCTCCGCCCCGGGCTCCTCCGCTTCGGGACGGAACGCGCGCAGCAGCAGACGTAGTTCGCCGAGCGCGGAGCGGGCGCTCGTCTCGATGGCACGCAGCGCCTGCCGGGACTGTTCGGGGCGTTCGGTGAACACGTCGTCGGCGGCGGCGGCTTGTACGACCAGCACCGACAGGGTGTGCGCCACGACGTCGTGCACCTCGCGCGCGATCCGCGCACGCTCCTCCAGCACGGCCCGGCGCATCTCCTCCCGGGTCCGCGCCCGCTGTGCCTTGCGCCACTGTCCGGCGGTCCACGCCAGGACCACGGTCAGCAGGTACACCGCCAGGCCGGCGGAGCCGCCCGTCCCGAACGCCGCCGGTGCGGGCAGGCACATCGCCGCGAGCGCCGCCACCGACACGCGCCGTGGTGTGGTGGCCGACAGCACGCACAAGGACACCTGCGCCGCGAGCAGCGCTCCCGTCAAGGTCACCGCGGGCAGCAGCGCCCACACGGCGAGCCCCGTGATCGCGTTCGCGGCCAGCACGACGGCCGGGGCGCGCAGCTGCCACCTGAGTGCGCACACCTGCACCACCACGAGGGCCAGGGCCACGGGCAGCCGTCCACCGCGCCCCGCGCCGGCGACGAGCACGGAGGTGCCGAGCACGGCGAGCACGAGGCCGGCCGACCCCCACCACAAGGCCCGGACCGCCCGTGGCGGCGGTTCTGCCCGGGCTCGCCCGGCGAACGCTCCGTCCGGCTGCCTGCTGCTGCGCTCCACGCCCCGACCTTATCCAGCGGCGCGGCCACGACGCGCCCGGCAGCACCCTGGGCACCCCGGCATCCGAGGCCGGTGCCTCGTGCCGACCGCCGCCGGTGCCCCGTGCCGACCGCCGCCAGTGCCCCGTGCCGACCGCCGCCGGATCCGCGGCGATAGCCCGCCCGGCGCGCTGTCGCGGTGGGCGAGGGCGTCGTCGCCGCTGTCGGCGGCGGGTGCGGCGATGCGGGGTGACCACGGGGTGCCGATCCGGGCACTTCCGAGCCATCTCCGCACCGGGGTCGGGTCACCGGTGCGGCCGGGAGTCAGCGCAGTCGACGTACGCGCAGCACCACGTCGTCGGTGTGGTGCGCTCCGGCACCGCCCTCAGGTGCCACACGGGGCCGCTGCTCGTCCACCTCCACCTCCCAGTCGTCGTCGAGGAGGGCCGCGACCATCGAGGGCCAGACATAGTCGACGGGATCGAACTCGCTGTCGTGCGCATGGTGGGTTTCCATCCCCGCGTGATGGACGAGCAGCAGCACGCCGCCGGGCGCGACCGCCGCGAGCAGCGCCCGCTCGGCCGCCGCGTCGGGGGTCCGCAGCAACGCCGGGTACTGCGCGGAGACCAGGTCGAAGGAGGCCGGCGGGAGCGCCGCCTCGGCGAGCCCGGCGTGGACCCAGCGCACGGCGACTCCCGCGTCCCGCGCGTGCGCGGCCGCCCGCTCCAGCGCCACGCCCGAGACCTCCACAGCGGTGACGTCCCAGCCGCCACGCGCGAGCCACACGGCGTCCGCGCCCTCGCCGCAGCCGACGTCGAGCGCCTGTCCCGGGGTGAGGCCGGCGACCTCGGCCACGAGGGCGCCATTGGGCCGGCCGCTCCACAACTGCGGGCGGTCGGTGTACCGGTCGTCCCACTCCGCGCGCACTGCGGGGTCGCCGACGTATGCGTCAGGTCCGTCGGTGGGCGAAGGGGTGCCGGACGGCGGGGATGCGATGTTGTCAGTCACGGGGCCACCGTCGCTCATCGCCTCCCGGGCACGCCACTGCTGTTGCCGGTCCGGCAAAACGGCGGCCCGCTGACCGGCGTCAGCCGCTGCCACCGCCGCCGTGAGGTGCCGTCGGGGGGGCGTCGGTCGGGTCCCGGTTCACGGGACGTGTCGGTGTCCATGCCTGCCGCCCGCCCACCCGTGTACCGCCCTCTACCAGGAAGTCCCGCCCGCCTTCCTCGCTGTCCTCGGTGGCTTCGCTGTCCTCGGTGGCTTCGGTGTCCTCTGTCGCTTCGGTGTCCTCGGTGGTCCCGGTGGTCTCGAGGAATGACCGTGCCGACGTCACTGTGGCCTGCTAACGTCTCCGGCATGAAGCGCGCTGCCATGACGACGACGCCGGAGAGTGTCCCGGCGCGCTGACAGATGTCTTGATCCGAAGCCCCGGGGCGAGTGCCCCGGGGCTTCGTCTTGCGGTCACTCGCCCGATGTCCGTGAGGAGACCGCCATGCACGACCACCGCAAGCTCGGGCGTGAACTGGGCCTGTTCGACACCGATCCGCTCATCGGCGCCGGCCTGCCGTACTGGCTGCCCGACGGCGCGACCGTACGGCACACCCTGGAGGAGTACATCCGTGCCGCTGAGCGGCGAGCGGGGTACCGTCACGTGTACTCCCCGGTTCTCGGCAAGCGGGAGCTGTACGAGATCTCCGGGCACTGGGCGCACTACAGCGACGACATGTTCCCCCCGATGGACCTCGGCGGTGAGCAGGTCGTCCTGCGGCCGAGCCTGTGCCCCCATCACGCGCTGATCTACCGCTCCCGGTCCCGCAGTTACCGCGAACTGCCCCTGCGCATGGCCGAGCTGGGAGGCATGTACCGCTCCGAGCTCTCGGGCGTGCTCGGCGGCCTGAGCCGGGTGCGGGCCATCCAGCTCAACGACGCGCACATCTTCTGCACCCTGGACCAGGTCGCTGCGGAGGCGCAGGCGGCGCTCGAGATGATCCGCCGGGCGTACGAGGCCCTCGGCATCACCCCGACCCGCTACCGGCTCTCCCTCCCGGGACCCGGTGGCAAGTACGTCGCCGCACCCGGGAAGTGGCAGCGGTCCACCGCCCTGCTGACCGACGTCCTCGACCGCTCCGGCCTGCCCTACGAGGCGGCCGAAGGAGAGGCCGCGTTCTACGGCCCCAAGATCGACGTCCAGGTCACCGACGGCGCCGGCCGGGAGTCCACCCTGTCCACCGTCCAGGTCGACTTCCACCAGCCCGAGCGGTTCGGCCTGCACTACACCGGCGCGGACGGCGCCAGACACCGCCCGGTCATGGTCCACCGCAGCATCATCGGCAGTGTGGAGCGAGCCGTCGCCCATCTCGTCGAGCAGCACGGCGGCGCCTTCCCCGCCTGGCTCGCCCCCACTCAGCTGGTGATCCTGCCGGTCTCCGACACCGAACTGCCGAACGCCTCGGCCCTCGCCCGACGTTGCGCCCGTCTCGGACTGCGGGCCGAGATCGCGGAACCGGACCGCGGCAGCCTGGGCGCCCGTGTCCGACAGGCCCGCCTGGTTCCCTACCAAGCCGTCATCGGCACCAGGGAGGCCGCCGACGATCGGGTCGCACTGCGCCTGCGTGACGGACGCCGACTCGACCCGCAGCCGGTCAGTGACGTCCTCACCCGCATCAGCGCTCTCGTCGAGGCCCACAGCACCGACCTGTGGGCCGATGCCACCTCGTAGCAGGCGCCGCGACGAGCCCCCGTTGTCGCCCGGCGCGAGGAGCGGGGTGGGAAGGCTTGCCGTGCGCTCCGGCGTCTGGTTGGGTACCAGCGCCGCCGACGCGTCGGGCGTACCGGCCTGCTGGGAAGTGGAGCGAGCAACGTGCACACGACGGTTCGGCAGGACGGCACGCAGCCGGTGCCCGACGGGCTCGACCAGGCGATCCGGGACACGGCCGAGGCGATCGCCGCGCTGGTGCGGGACGCCGGGGACGCCGGGGGCATGGCCCGTGCCGTGCCGGGATCGGACTGGACCGTCGGCGAGGTGGCCGCCCACCTGGCCCTGGCCAATGAACTGATGGCCGACCTGGCAGCGGGGCGGGAGCGGCCCTACGGCGACGGAACGCCCGGGAGTCTCGCCGAGGCCAACGCGCAGTCGCTCGGCGTCTTCACGGAACGCCGGGCGGAACCTCTCGCGACGATGATCACCGAGCAGGCCGGGGCGTTCCTGGCCGCTCTGTCGCGCGGTGCGGCAGACGGCCCGGCGCCCGCCACGCCCATGGGGCGGATGAGCCGGAACGTGCTCGCGTCGTACCTGCTCACGCACATGCTCGGTCATGGCTACGACCTGGCACGCGCCCTGAGGCGTCCGCACATGCTCGACCGGGCGCGGGTGGGCCTGTGCATGCCGTTCATGCTCTCGGTCATGCCGCGCGTCGCGAACCCCGCGACCACGGCCGGGCTCACGGCCCACTACCGGATACGGCTGCGCGGGGGTGAGTCCTTCGGTGTGTCCCTGGCCGGTGGCGCCGTGCAGGTCACCCCCGGGGCGCCTGCGGAGCGTGCGGCCTGCACGATCCTGCTGGAACCCGTGGCGTTCCTGCTCATCGCGCTGGGACGGCTGAACCCCTGGCGCGCCATCGCCCGGGGACAGGTCCTCGCCTGGGGTCCGCGGCCGTGGCTGGCGCCGCGTTTTCCGGCCCTGTTCACCGCGCCCTGAGCGTTCTGCGGGGCGCACGGCGGCGATCCGCACCCGGCAGCCCTGGGTGGAACCCGGCGTGCCGGGCCGGGCGCTGTCCGAGCATGCCGACGTGTTCGCTCACCGCGAGGCAAGTCGTGGGAACAGAACAGCATCCCGCCTCGGCATCGGTCGACCCGTACCCTGCTCTGCCCTCCACTCGTTGGCAGGATCCCCACGAGGAGCTGTCGCCGTTCGCCGTCCCCATGCTGAAGGCCAACGGGCCGGTCGCCTGGATGAGTACGGACCTGGGCGCGAAGGCAGGCGACCTGGCGGAGGTCGAGGCGATCGGCCAAGTGATCGGTAGGAACGCGCTGCTGACGACGGGTTCCCCGACCGGCGCCGAGTTCCCCGACCGGCACCGAGTTTTCCGACCGGCGCCGAGGGCGGTTGCCCGGTGCCACGAACTCGACGTCGGGCAGCCCGGGACAGCCCTCGCCGGTCCGGCTCCGGTCAGCGGCTCCCACCGGGCTCACCGGGTGTTCCGGCCCAGCTCACGGGCTCGTCCCGGGCCTTGAGACATCCAAGGTGACGATCAAGGCCACTTGCCCTATGCTGCGGCTTGCACATCCGGGGGGCGGTCGGCCGGTATGACGGCCGGAACCGCGACAAGTGCGCATCCCCACACCATCTCCACTCGTGCTTCGGCATGCCGTCGGGCGTCCACGCCTGCGCGCGCATGCTGCTCGAGGCTGCCCGCAAGGGTCCTGATGGGCGCGTTTCCCCGGATCCTCACGGTCATCGGAAGGCAGAGAACATCATGGCAGAGCGGCAGTACCTCGGGCAGGGCACCAACACCTCCTGGGAGAAGTTCTGGTACGTCCTGGGTTGCATCTACTTCGGTGCCGCCTACTTCCAGAAGGTCCCGGTGAAGAAGGCGCTGGCCGAGTACGGGCTGGTCGAGATGACCGGGGCCGAGAAGTTCTGGTACGTCGTCCAGTGCATATTCTTCGGCGCCGGCTACTTCGCGAAGGTCACCATCAAGAAGGCGCTGTCCGAGGTGCGGTACGCCGGTGGAGCCCCCACGGTCTGACGACACCGGGACGACTTGAAGGCACCCAGGCCGTGGGCCCGGACCGCGACGAGCGGTCAGGGCCCACGGCCTTGTCCCGGACCGTCCGGCGGCCCGGTCGGGCGACCGGCACGGGCGGGCGACGGGCACGGGCGGGCGACGGGCCGGTCTGCGGCGCTCCCATGCCGCCCTGGCCGTGAACGCTCCGGACCTGCGCGGACGACCGGAGGGAACCGGCATTCCGTACCCTGGCGGCATGCGCATGCGTCCCACTCTGAGCTGGACCCCCACCGCGGACCTGCCACCAGGCACCACGGACGTCGGTCCGGTTGCCGACGCGCTGAGCGCCGGTGGCGTGCTGGTGCTCAGCGGGGCGGGCATCTCCACGGAGTCCGGCATCCCCGACTACCGCGGCGAGGGCGGCAGCCTGAGCCGGCACACCCCGATGACCTACCAGGACTTCACCGCAAGCGCCCAGGCCCGGCGCCGGTACTGGGCACGCAGCCACCTCGGCTGGCGCACCTTCGGCCGCGCCCGCCCCAACGCCGGGCACCGGGCCGTGGCCGCGTTCGGGCGGCACGGCATGCTCTCGGGGCTGATCACCCAGAACGTCGACGGCCTGCACCAGGCCGCCGACAGCGAAGGCGTCGTGGAACTCCACGGCAGCCTGGAACGGGTGCGCTGTCTCTCCTGCGGCGCCATGAGCCCCCGCCACGAACTCGCCCGGCGGCTCGACGCGGCCAATCCGGGGTTCGCACCGGTCTCCGCCACGATCAACCCGGACGGGGACGCCGACCTCACGGACGAACAGGTCGGCGACTTCCGCGTCCTGCCCTGCACGGTCTGCGGCGGCATCCTCAAGCCGGACGTGGTGTTCTTCGGCGAAGCCGTACCGCCGCAGCGGGTGGAGCACTGCCGCGAGCTGGTGCACGGAGCGACGTCACTGCTGGTACTGGGCTCCTCGCTGACGGTGATGTCCGGGCTCCGGTTCGTCCGTCAGGCCGCCCAGGCCGGAAAGCCGGTGCTGATCGTCAACCGCGATGCGACCCGGGGCGACGCGCACGCCCGCGCCCGCGTCGCGCTCCCGCTGGGATCGACCCTCACCACCGTGGCCGACCGCCTGGGCATCCCCGTGGACGGCCTGTCGGCGACGTAGACGACCGATCGGCAGCCGGCCGTGACGGGCGACCGATCGACAGCCGGCCGTGACGGGCGACCCATCGGCGCCCCGGCCGTGACGGGGGTGGTGCACCGTACCGGGCGGCCCGGACCGTGACGTCCTCGCCTTCAGTACGCGCCCCCGGTCCGTTCGTTCGGCGCTCACTCCGTCGCCGCCTTCCTCCGGCGCTCAGTCGCCGCCACCTTCCTCCGACTCACTCCGTCGCCCCTTCCTTCGGCGCTCACTCCGTCACCGCCTTCCTTCGGCGCTCACTCCGCCGCCCCTTTCCTTCGATGCTCGGCCTCGCGGCCCGTGCCTCGGCTCGGCATCTGCGCCCGGCCGGTCGGCCGCCCCTCGGCTGTGCTCAGCACTCGTGGGCCGGCGAGGCTCTGGAGGGTCATCGCGGTCGCGGCGATGGCGGTGACGGCGAAGCCGCCGCGTGCGCCGAGCGAGTCGACGGCCCAGCCGGCGACCGCCGCCGCCCCGGCCGAGCCCGCCGCTCCGGCGGATCCGAGCCAGGAGAACGCCTGGGTGAGGACGCTCCGATGGACCGTCGACTCGGTGAGCACGGGGAAGAGCGCGAGAAGGGGCGGGATCGTGGCACCGGTGAGGACGACGACCAGGCCGAGCCCGAGCGGTGAGCCGACCGTGAGCAGCAGCAGAGCACCGGCCATCAGGGCACCGCTCGCCGCGAGCAGTTGGACCGGCGCTGTGACTTGCCACCGGCGCAGCCCGTAGACCCACCCGGCCAGCAGGCCGCTGCAGCTGGAGACCGCGAAGATCGGGGCCGCGGCACCCGGTGCGCCGTGCTCGACCACGAAGGCGGCCACCGACACCTGCATGGCACCGAAGAACACCCCGAGGGCGAGGTTGAGACCCATCAGCAGGAGGACCCCGCTCCGCAGCAGCGACCGGTCCGCCCGGGCCTCCAGGGCGCTGTCGGCCGCCGGCGAGGGCGCGCTGCCGGGCTGGGCCGCGAGGAGCAGGCCGCCGGCGACCGTCGCGGAGGCGGCCAGCACCGTACCGACGACGGGATGGCCGGCCGCGGCGAGTGCGCTGACCACGATCGGGCCGACGAGATAGGCCACCGCGTTGCTGATCGCCTCCAGTGCGAAGGCTGTGGGCAGTTCCGCCGGCCGGTCGGTGCGGAGCAGTGCGACCCAGCGTGCCGCGGACATCGCGCTGAGCTGGGGGAGGCTGGCCCCCACCAGCGCACCGCCCAGTGTCAGGAGGGCGTCGGGGGCGTCGGCGGTGACCAGGGACACCAGGGCGGTCATCGCGAGACCGTGGGCAAGGAGTGCGGGCGGCAGGACCCGGGTCTGCCCGAACCGGTCCACGAGCCGGGCCAGTTGTGGCGCCGCGAGCGCGTCGGCCACCGCGAATGCGCCGCTGACGAGGCCGGCCGCGGAGAAGGTGCCGGTGTGGCTGTGCACGAGCCAGACGATGCCGAGGCTGGTCATCGCGATGCCCATGCGCCCCAGCGATGCCGGAAGGAAGAAGGCCGCGGCGCCCGGTGCGCGCAGCAGGGAACGGTAGTTCGCCGATGGCACGGCGAGTCCCTTTCGCTGCCCGGCGGGACGACTCCCCGGGTCGCCGGTGCCCGATGGACCGACCCGTGGTCGCCGCCTGGAACCGTCCAGTGTCGGCGCGGAGTGGGGGCACGCGCCCCGCACCGGCTCCGTCACCGGGCAGAAATCCAGTGTGTCGTCGAGCGGACCATTCTCGTCACCGAGGCCGGCGATGTCCATGTGCTTCATCCGGAACGCCCTGTCACCGCGGACACGGGCGCCGTCGCCGCAGGCGGCGGCCACTGGTTGACGCCTGCACAACGGTGTGTAAATGTAGCTTACATTTAAGATCATCGACGGGTGGGGAATCACATGGCGAAGAGGAAGATCCAGGACGAGCAAGAGGTGATCCGCTGGTTCCAGGAAGGCAGGACGTACCAGTGGATGATCGACGAGTACAAGCGCAAGTACGGCATCGAGACCGTCACCTCCATGTGGGGCAACTTCAGACGGCGTCGCGGGCTCGACCGGCGCATCACCCGCAACGACGACCTGATCCCGTGGGAGGTCAGCGAGGCCCACCGCTGGAAGTACCCGGTCGCCATGCTCCGCGTCGAGGCCCGGCTGCGGGACGGGCGCGACCTCACCGACAACGAGCAGGACCGGCTGAGGTCCTGGAAGCAGATGCTGACGGAGCAGAACGCGGTGGTCCACTACGACCCCGACACCGAAGAGGGCTTCTCGTACGTCCCCCGCCAGGAGGGAGACGACGACCTCATCCACCGGCCGGCACGCAAGACGACCTCACGGCCCAACGCGGACAGGCGCTGACACCGCTCGACGGAGGCGAGTTCCGAGTGTCGCCACCCGCGGGCCGGCCCCCGCCGCCCGAGCTCCGCCCCCGGCCGCGACCCGCCGACCCGCGACCCCGCCGTCCCGTGAGCCCGCGACCCCGTGACGCCCTGACGCCCTGACGCCGTGACGCCGTGACGCCGTGCATCGACGATCTCGCCGTCCCGCGATCCGGCATCCCGACGCCGCCCAGGCGATGCCGTCCCTCGATCCGGCGATCCCCCGTCCCGCGATCCGGCATCCCGCCGTCCCTCGATCCGGTCATCCCGCCGTCCCGGGTTTCGACGATCCCGCCATCCCCTGATCCCGCGTCTGCCGACCGGGGCGGGACCGTGTCTGCTGCATTGGCATCACGTATGTCACCGGGTCGAGGGATTGCACCGCCTATCGCCAGGCCGGATTCGCCGGATAAGTGTGACTATCGCTTCACGGTGACAGGGCAACGCCCGACGTCACGCCATCCGGCAGGAGGAACGATCGATGAACCCCACCCTCAAGCGCCTGCTCGGCACCGCCACGGCGGTGGCCGCCGGCGCCACAGCGCTGCTCGGTACCGGCGCCGGCACCGCCGGCGCCACCGAGAGAGCCCACTGCGACCGCGCCGAACGGCCGATATGGAGCGAGGGGCCCAGCCGTAACGTGACCGCCCACCGCTGCAGCCTGCCGGACAGCGACCACCGCTGGCACATCGTCGAGATCGACACCCTGGTTCAGCCCCACTACAAGTCGGACTACCTGGACGGCGGCGTCGACCGCACCGGGACCCTGCACGACCGCACCATCAGGTGCCTGGGTTACACCACCAGCAAGGACACGGTGAACTGGTTCGGCTGCGTACCTCACTGACACACCCGGCGGGGCCACGCACCGGATCGTACGGTCCACCCCGCGAGCCGCCCCACGTCCCCGGCGGCTCGGCTTCCGCCCCGGGCGCCCCCGGCAGGTCCACTGCCGGGGCGGCCCGGCCCCGGGCGGTCACGATCTCGAAGCACCCTTGACGCGGACAGCGGAGCACGAAACCCGCGTCCGCCCCTCACGGTCACGGCACCCTCCGCCGCACCGCCCGGCCGCCCCACCGCCCCACGGCCCGGCCGGTGTCTCGCGGCGCCCTCGGCGGGCCCCCGGGCAAGGCAGGTCGCGGTCCCCGTACATCAGGGGCCGATCCTGGCCACTCCGCCCGTGGAACGCGCCCGTCCCCGGGACGAATCCCGGCCACCGGGCCACCTCCCCGGCGCCGGTTGCCTCCAGAATGGGCGGTACCGGCTCGGTCGCCGCGTGCTCGGGTCCCGCGCCGGTGCACGGCATCTGCGTCGTCTCACTCGTGCTCGATCCCTGCTCGGCCTGCCCAAGGGTCCGCCGCTCGTCGACGCGGCGACCAGACACCGCGACAGGATGGTTACCGTGACCAGTGGAAACGACGGCACCACGCGCGCGAACGATCGGCCGGCCGCCGGCCGGCTGTCCTCCCCCACCACGGCCCAGGGCCTGCTGACCATGGGTGTGGAAGAGGAGTACCTGCTGGTCGACCCCGTCACGCGGGAGGTGCACCCGGCCGGTGACCAGGTCGTCGCCCTGGCCTCCTCGGCCGGCCTCGGCGACCGTGTGGCCCAGGAGCTGACCCGATACCAGGTCGAGGCACGGACCGACCCGCAGGTCGAGTCGAAGGACCTGGGCGAGCAGGTGCGGGCGATGCGAGCCACCGTCGCGGACTCCGCCGCACAGCTGGGCCTGCGGATCGTCTCCAGCGGGTCCCCCGTCCTCGGCCCGGCCGCTCCCCCGCCCCTGTCACGGGGGTCCCGGTACGCCCTGAGCGCCGCGACCTTCCGCGCCCTCGACGACGAACAGACCGCCTGCGCCCTGCACGTCCACATCGGCATGCCGGACCTCGACCGGGCGCTTCAGGTCAGCAACCACCTGCGCTGCAGACTGCCCGTCCTCATCGCCTTGTCGGCCAACTCCCCCTACTGGCTGGGCAGGGACACCGGGTACGCCAGCTGGCGCACCATGACCTGGGCGCGCTGGCCGGTGGCCGGACCGCCGCCGTACTTCGCGTCGTGCGCCCACTTCGAGGACCTGGTCGGCAGTCTGCTGCAGGGTGGCGCCCTCCTCGACCGGGGTGGCCTGTACTGGGACATCAGGCCCTCGCACCACGTCCCCACCCTGGAGGTCAGGGTCGCCGACGCCGTCACCACCGCCGAGGAGACCCTCCTGCTGTGCGCCGTGGTCAGGGCCATGGCCGCGACCGCGCTGAAGGCCGTCGCCGACGGTGAGCCGGCGCCGCGGCCCCGGCCGGAAGTCCTGCGCGCCGCATGCTGGCGGGCCGCCCGCGACGGCCTGGCCGGACACAGCCTGGACCCGGTCACGAACACCCTCGGCCCCTCCCGCGCCGGTGTCGAACAGTGTCTGGCGGAGGTCGCCCCCGCCCTGCGGGACCACGGCGACCTGGAACTGGTCCGCACGGCGTGGAGGCGGCTGCGCGCCGACGGCAACGGCGCCGACCGCCAGCGCTTCGTCCACCAGCGGCGCTCCAGCCTTCTCGATGTCGTCGATCACCTGATCACCCACACCACACCGGACCAAGGGTCGGCCTAGGCACAGGGAGGTCGGTGGCGCCCGGGAGGCAGGGGCCCGAGAGAAAGGGGCGGTGAGCCATGATGCAAGATCGCTGCATGAACAACACGAGCAGACGTTCCCTTCTCGCCTCCGCCGCCGCCGTGGCCGCCGGACTGCCCACGCTCAACGCCGTTATGGGCAACGGCGCCACCCCGGCGGCCGCAGCCGACCAGTACACCTCCAACACCGACCTGTACACACGCACCGCCGCCAAGGAGGGCATCGACTGGATGCGCCGATTCCGCATCGGTGCTCCGGTACAGCTCACGGACAACGTCCGCGGCACGAGCAGTCCCGTCGGCAGCACGGCGGTGATAGCGCCGCACGGCGGCGGGATCGAGGCGGGTACGAGCGAGCTGTGTCTGGCCGTCGCCGGTTACACGCCGTTCGACGCCAACACCGACCCGGCCGACGCCGCGGTGCCCGGCGAACCGCAGCGCGACTACTGGATGTTCGAGGCGATCGCCAACTCCTCCGCGCAGCACGTCACGGCCACCCACTGCGACGACCCGGCCGCCCTCGCCGTCTGTGCCAACAACCTGTACGCCGTCTCCCTGCACGGTTTCGACGACACGACCACGAAGAAGATCATCATCGGCGGCCGGGACGAGCGGCTCAAGCGCAACCTGCTGGCGGCCTTCACCAAGTACGGCCTGACCTCGCCCGCGGCCCAGACCGCCTGGAACGTGACGGTCGTCTTCGCGGGCGCCACCGACCCCATCAACGGGGACGACCCGGCCAACATCGCCAACCGTACCCGCACCGGCGCCGGTGCCCAGCTGGAACTGTCCACGGCGCTGCGCCAGGCGATGTTCGGTGACTTCTCCGGCGCGGCCAAGCGCAGGGCGACGGCCGGCGTGCCGAGCACCGCCAGCCCCGACGCCGACCACTTCTGGAACGGTTTCGTGGGTGCCGTCCGCGAGGCGGTCAAGAACCACGAGCTGGGCCTCGACTCCCTCTAACGGCCGCCCCGCACGGGACGCGTGGCGCCGGGCGAGCGCGGCCTCGACCGTGGCCGGCCGGCTTCCGGGGCGGCACGTGACAGGTCGTACCCCATGAAGTCCGTGACCGGGACGTATCCGATGCGCCGGTAGAGGGCGTTGCTGGTGCGGTTGACCGGGTTCGTGAACAGGACGACGTCCGTCGCGCCCGCTTCCAGCGCGGCCCTGCTCACCTGGACCGTCACGGCGCCCGCGTACCCGCGGCCGCGTAGGTGGGCCGGGGTGTAAACGGGGTCCACCCGGATCATGCCGGCCAGCATCGGGGTCGAGCCCGCCATGGAGACGGGACTGCCGTCCGGTGTCTCCCAGAACGTGAAGCGCTTGTCCGCGAAACGGGTGCCGGCCCAGGCGGCGGCGTCCAGGGCCGGGGCCTCTCCGACGTCGGCGGCGAACTCGGCACACCAGCGGATGACTTGCTCCTGGTCCGCCTCAGCCGCGATGCGGCCCCGGCCCTCCGGCCGTGGCTCCGGCGGGGTGAGGGTCCCGAGACGGTGGAGGCGGCCCCACCAGTCGCGTACCGGCACCGAGCCCGTGTGCCGCTGCCACGCCTGGGCGAAGGCGGTGGCGGTGTCGTGGTCCGCGATGACACCGGAGGGGGTCGGACCGGGTCCGGCCAGCCGGGCGGCGAGGGTGTCGGCCTCTTCCGCGGAGAGGGGGGTGAGGGTCACGCGGCCGCTGGACGCCAGACGATAGAAGACGGCGCGGACCTCACCCCCCGATTCGAGACGGCCGAACACGGTGGGTCCGGCGTCGGGCGCCTCCGCTGCCCGCCTGCGCAGTTTCTCGATCGTGGTCAGTGGCGTGTTGTGCAGCGTGGGGCGTGAGCGCAGGAAGGCGTCGGTGTGGGCGAGGAATTCGTCGAGGTCTTCGGTGAGGTGCCAGTCGTCCGGGCGCATGCTCCAGGATCCCTTACGCGCGCGTGCCTCTGGGGAGTCCGCGGCCGCTGCCGGGGCGGACCGATGGCGTGTTCGTCGGTCCGCCCGGTGCGGGAGCCGTCCGGTGCGCCGCACCTCGTAGCCGTAGCCCTGGTGGAGGTGGTGTCGACGCGGAGGGTGGAACGGCCGGGTGTCACCGGGGACGACGACTCCGCCCGGTGGAGGGGGCGCGCCGTTCGGGTCGGCCGACACCGTGGTGCGTCCGGTTCGCCGGCCGACGAGTTCGCCCTGCGGCCGGACCTCCGAGACGACCCGGCACTCCGGTCCTCCATGCTTGATGTTCAATGTCCGAATGACGCCGAGCACCTCCTCCCCCACCCTCACCCCGCTCATATCCGGCCGTGGCCTGCGACTTCGTCCGTGGGATCCCGGCGACGAGGCCGACGTCGAGACGTTTCTCCGCGGCTGCTCCGACCCGGAGTTCCGGCGCTGGAACACTCCGCTGCGCCCCATCACGGATCCGGCCACCGCCCGCGCCACGCTGCACAGCAAGTCGGCGGCGGCCAAGTCCGGTACCGGGGCGTCGTTCTGCGTGGAGGAGGCGGACAGCGGTTCGCCGCTGGGGCACGTCGGCGTCAGCCGGATCGACCGCGTGCTGCGGTCGGCCTGCGTCGGCTACTGGGTGCTGCCCGAGGCACGCGGCCGGGGCGTCGCGACCCGCGCCCTGGCCCTGACCGCCGACTGGGTGTTCACGGAACTGCGCCTGCACCGGCTGGAACTCGACCACGCCGTCGGCCACGAGATCTCGTGCAAGGTCGCCGAGCGGTGCGGTTTCCGCTACGAGGGGACACTACGCGGCGCGATGTGGGAGGCCGACCGCCGGGACGCGTTCCGCGACTGCCATCTGCACGCCCGTCTCGCGACCGACCCCGACCCGCACGCGTCACCTACGAACTCGCCCTGAACGAGGGGAGGCGCTGGAGTTACGCGTTCTTCCCGCGGACGGGACTCGAAGGGGTCGAGAGCGTCGGGCGTGACCCGGAAGGAGCGGGGTCGCACCGGCGGGAGGCCGGGTCACGGGGCCTGCGGTACGAGGACACGAGGAGCCGGACGGTCGCGACGAGCGGCTGGCCGCGTGGTTCGACGAGGTGTGCGTGGGCGCGGCCCGGCACCTGCACGACAGTGGCCGGATCGTCCGGGCGCTGCGACGGCCGGTCCCGGTGATCCTTTACGACATGTTCGACCCGGACGCGATGTTCGAGCTGACGTTGAGGCCGATCCAGCGGAGCTCGGTCGCCGACTTCCCGGCCGGGGCGCCCTGACACCGGCATCATGCGGACGCCTCGTCGCATGGGACAGCGGTGTGCGGGGCGGTCAGTCGGGCGGCGGCGCTGTCCAGGAGGGTGTCCAGGACGAACGGGTAGGCGCTGTGGGGCATCCGGGCGGCCAGCAGGGGGGCGGTCGCGGCGATGTGCGGGTAGGACTGGGCCGGGAGTCTGGCGTAGGTGGACGTCCACATCTCCTCGTCCGTCGCGCGGGCCTCCTCCGCCAGGGCGAGCGCTCCGGCGTCGAGGGCCGCGAAGGCGAGGCTCAGGTCGATGAAGGCGTGGTAGAGGCGGACCGCGGCGGCGTCCGGGAATCCGGCGGTGCGCAGGATGCCGAGGATCGTCTCGTCGACCGCGATCTCCCGGGGGCGGCCGGTGACCCGGCTCGCGGTCAGGGTGGCGGCCTGCGGATGGGCGAGGTACGACGAGTGGATGGCGAGCCCGAGGGCACGCAGGTCGGCCCGCCACTCACCGGTGGCGGTCCAGCTGTCCAGCGCCTGCCCCATCAGCTCCTCGCCGATGGCCCGGGTGAGGTCGTCCATGCCGGCGAAGTAGCGGTAGAGGGTGCTGGGGTCGGCGCCCAGGGCGGTGCCCAGCCGGCGTGCGGTGAGCCCCGCGCTGCCGTGCTCCCGCAGCACCCGCAGCGCGGTGTGCACGATGAGCCGCTCGGACAGCACCGTGCCCTGCCGGGTCGGCCGGCGTCTGCGCCGCGCCGGTTCCGGCACCACTTCCTTGGCCATGCGGACCTCTCCCGTTCGTCGTCCGGGCCTGCGCCCTTATGCCAACACAGTTGACTCTACAGGGAGCCGTGCCGTTGCATCGGGGCGTCTCGTAGACGTGTGCTTGAGGAGAGAGGTGTGTGACATGCGAGTACTGCTCGTGGGCGCGGGCGGGGTCGGAACCGCCGTCACCCGGATCGCTGCCCGTCGCGGCTTCCTGACCCGCATGATCGTGGCCGACTACGACCTGTCCCGGGCCGAGGCCGCCGTCGCCGCGCTGGAGGAACCCGGCGACCGGTTCAGCGCGCGGCGCCTGGACGCCTCGGACGAGGGGGCGGTGCGCAGGCTGCTCACCGAGGAGCGCTGCGACGTGCTGCTGAACGCGACCGACCCGCGGTTCGTGATGCCCCTGTTCCGCGCGGCGCTCGCGGCGGGTGCGCACTACCTGGACATGGCGATGTCCCTGTCCGCACCCCACCCGGAGCGCCCCTACGAGGAGTGCGGGGTCAAACTCGGCGACGGCCAGTTCGAGCTGGCACACCGGTGGGCGGAGTCCGGCCGGCTGGCTCTGGTCGGCATGGGGGTGGAACCCGGTCTGTCCGACGTCTTCGCCCGGTACGCCGCGGACGAGCTGTTCGACGAGATCGAGGAGATCGGTGTCCGCGACGGGGCCGACCTGACGGTGGAGGGCTACGACTTCGCCCCTTCCTTCAGCATCTGGACCACCATCGAGGAGTGTCTGAACCCTCCGGTGGTCTACGAGAAGGACCGGGGCTGGTTCACCACCGCCCCGTTCAGCGAACCGGAGGTCTTCGACTTCCCCGAGGGCATCGGCCCGGTCGAGTGCGTGAACGTGGAGCACGAGGAGGTGCTGCTGATCCCCCGCTGGGTGGACGCCCGCCGGGTGACCTTCAAGTACGGCCTGGGCGACGACTTCATCGCCAAGCTGAAGACCCTGCACGAACTGGGCCTGGACTCCACCGCGAAGGTCACCGTCCCCGGTGCGGAGGGTCCCGTGCGCGTGTCCCCGCGCGACGTGGTCGCCGCCTGCCTGCCCGACCCGGCCACGCTCGGTGAACGGATGACCGGCAAGACCTGTGCGGGCACCTGGGTGAAGGGGACGAAGGACGGCGTTCCGCGCGAGGTGTACCTCTACCACGTGGTCGACAACCAGTGGTCGATGCGCGAGTACGGCTCCCAGGCGGTGGTCTGGCAGACGGCCGTCAACCCGGTCGTGGCCCTCGAACTCATCGCCACCGGCGTCTGGTCCGGCCGGGGTGTCCTCGGCCCCGAGGCACTTCCGCCCCGCCCCTTCCTCGACCTGCTCGTCGACTACGGCTCGCCCTGGGGGCTGCGCGAGCAGGGCTGATCACGGCGGGGGGCGGACCGTCGGCGCAGGGGGCTGCGCGAGCAGGGCTGATCACGGCCGGTGGCGGACCGTCGGCGCCCCCCGCGCCGGCTCACCGAGCCGACCGGGTGGGCCCGGGGTCCGGGTCCGCCCCCAGCTTCTCCTTCTCCGCCTTGAGCTTGCGCCACACCGTGCCGAGGGCCTCGATGTCGTGGTCGTCGAGGAGCTCGGTGAAGACCGGCGCCAGTGCCTCACGCCGGGTGGCGTCGGCCTGCTCGAAGACGCGGCGGCCCTCGGCGGTGAGCGAGACCTCGACCGACCGGGCGTCGCGCGCCGACGGCGTACGGGCCACCAGCCCCCGGCCCTGCAGCGCGTCCACCACCCGGGAGACCTGGCTGCGGCTGAGCATGGTGCTGTTGCCGAGGACGGACGCGGGCACCGGGTCGGGGCTGGACGCCAGCCACAGCATCACCTCGAACCACGACACCGGCAGGTCGTGCGCCTTCACCAGGGCCCGGTCCACGCGTTCGGTCATCACCGTGCCCGCCCAGACCAGCCCGTAGAAGGCGTAGTCCGCTGCGGGCATCTCGGCTTGCGGGAGCTTCTTCGGCATGGAGCGATTATATGCGGGTTGCGTGTGCACACACTGAAAGCTATGTTGTGTGTGCACGCACATAAAGCCCCATGGGAAGGCCCCGCCATGTCCACCACCGCCTCCGGCACCCCCCGCACTGTTCTCATCACCGGCACCTCCTCCGGAATCGGCCTCGCCGCCGCGGTCGCCGCCGCCCGGGCGGGCTGGCGTACGGTCGCCACCCTCCGTGACACCGAGCGGGCCGGTGCGCTGCGCCGGGCCGCCGCCGAAGCGGGCGTCGAGCTGGACATCCGGCAGCTCGACGTGACCGACGAGGCGTCCGTGACCGCCGCCGTGAACGGGGTGCTGGCCGACCACGGCCGCCTGGACGCCGTCGTCAACAACGCGGGCGCCGGTCATCTGGGCACCCTGGAGAACGACGCCATGGACGACATCCGCAAGGTCATGGAGGTCAATTTCTTCGGCGTGCTGACCGTCTCCAAGGCCGCGCTTCCGCACCTGCGCGCCACCGGCGGACGCCTGATCACCGTCACCAGCGTCGGCGGCGTCGTCGGCCAGCCGTTCAACGAGGCTTACTGCGCCGCCAAGTTCGCCGTCGAGGGATACATGGAGAGCCTCGCCCCCGTCGCGCGGAGCCTCGGTGTCGGCGTGTCGGTCGTGGAACCGGGTGCCGTGGCCACCGAGTTCGTGAACAACATCGGTGTCGACCTCGCCTCGGACATCGACGCCGGCCCGTACACCGCCGCTCTGCACAGCTACATCGACCGCACCGCCGAGCAGTTCCTGGACGGCAGCGCCCAGACCCCGGCCGGAGCGGCGGAGGCGGTCATGGAGGCCCTCGACTCCGACCGGCCCGCCTTCCGGCTCCAGACGACCGACTGGGCCCGCGGTTTCGTCGGCACGAAGCTGCGCGACACCGACGGCTCCGCGGTGCAGAACCTCACCGGCAGCTGGATCGCCTGACTCCTCTCGCACCCCTCCCCCGCGGGAGCGTCGCCTTGCGTGCCCCCTCGGAGGGGCGTCGCCCTCTGCGACGGCCTTCTGCCTGCGCGTCCAACATGGCGCGAGGGGCCCGGAACACGGCCCGGCAAGGCGGAGCCGCTGCCGGTGAGCCCGTCTATGCTGGCCCTTCGGCAGGTCAGGGGGAAGGGGCGGTCGATGGACTGGTTCTGGTGGGTTCTCATCGTCTTCTGGACGGGCGGCTTCGCCTGGGCGGCCGACAACGTCCGCACCGCGCTGCGCAATCGGCACGAGCGCAAGCTGCAGTTGCTGGAGGCGGCGAAGCAGGAGCGCCTGGCCGTCGAAGCGGCACAGAAGCCGCCGGAGCCGGTGTGCGGGTGCACCCATCATCTCGCCAAGCACGACAAGCAGGGCCGGTGCCACGAACGTGTCGAGGTGCCGACGGCTTGGGACGAGAACAAGAAGCCGCTTCGCTACGAAGCCGGCGAGTGCAACTGCCAGCAGTACGTGGGCCCGCAGCCCCTGTCGCAGGTCTTCGCGGAGGAGCTGACGGACCTCGCCTGACCGCCGGGGCCGGCGCGTTCCGGCCCGGCGGGACGACACCGGGCCCCGCGTACCGGGATCCGGCGCATGCAGGCCGGCGGCGAGGACCGACGACTGGACGCCGGCCGGACGGCAGCCGCACTCGTCGCCGCCGTCCAGGGCGGCGTGACCATCCTGATGTCCACCGGCGGCATCACCCACCCGGAAGCGGCACTCGACACCGCGCTGACCCTCCTGCGCACCGCGGCCCCGCCGACGCCGTACATCACACGGTCTGGCGGTCGGCGCCCGGACACGGCGCCGCGCCCGGGAGCCAGGCGTGCGCTTCCCGGGACGACGCTGTCCCGGGCCGGGTCCGCGACAGCTCCCGGGGGCCGACGGGGGTGGGCGCGGCCCCGAACCGGGGCCAGGGCAGCGCGTGGCAGGGATGCGCGGGTTCCGTCGGCGGCGCCGGGCGGGGTGCGGGGTGCCCTCACCCCTGACCGGTCAGCGGCGTCGCAGTGCCGGGTCGAGCAGCGCGGGCGGGGTGTCGAACTTCTCGTGCGCGGCCAGGTCGGTGCCGGGGGCGACGACGGTGTCGATCGCGTCCAGCACGTCGGCGGGGAGCACGGTGTCGGCCGCGGCGAGCTGCGCGGCCAGGTGCTCCGGCGTGCGCGGGCCGATGAGCGCGCTCGTCACGGCGGGGTGCGCCGTCGCGAAGCCGAGTGCGAGCTGGATCATCGTGAGGCCGGCCTCGTCGGCGATCCGGGCCAGCCGCTCGACGGCGTCGAGCCTGGCGCGGTTCGAGGGGATGGAGGTGTCGAAGCGTTCCGGCATGAACGCCGAGCGGCTGGTGGTGATCTCCAGGCCCTCGCGGATCGCGCCGGACAGCCAGCCCGAGGCCAGCGGGCTCCATACGAGCACCCCGAGCCCGTACTGCTCGGCCACGGGCAGCACATGGGCCTCGATCCCGCGCTGCAGGACGGAGTAGCTGGGCTGTTCGGTGACGTAGCGGCCGAGGTGATGCTCGCGGGCGGCCCACTGGGCCTGCACGATGCGGTGGGCGGGGAAGGTGGAGGAGCCGAAGTAGCGGATCTTCCCCGCGCGTTGCAGGTCGGTCAGCGCCGACAGCGTCTCCTCGTCGCTGGTGGCGGGGTCCCACCGGTGGATCTGGTAGAGGTCCACGTGGTCGACTCCGAGGCGGCGCAGGCTGTCGTCCAGCGCGGTCACCAGCCAGCGCCGCGAGGCGCCCCGGTGGTTGCGCTCGTCCCCCATCGGCATGGCCGCCTTCGTGGCCAGCACGATGTCGTCGCGGCGGCCGGCGATGGCCTTGCCGACCATCTCCTCCGACTCGCCGTCGCTGTACCTGTCGGCGGTGTCGATGAGGTTGATCCCCGCCTCCAGGGTGGCGTCGACGAGGGCGGTGGCCTCGTCCTGGGTGGTGCGTCCGATGCTGCCGAAGTTCATCGCGCCGAGCGCGAGGGTGCTGACCTGCACACCGGTGTGGCCCAAGGTGCGGTACTGCATGACCGTGTCTCCTCAAGGGGGCGGGAACGTGGTGTCGCGCATGGCTTGGACGCCGGTCGCGCCTCTGCCATGATGATGAAACGGAACCTCGTTCCGGAACGATACGGAACAGTGTTCCGTTTTAGCAAGAGCGGTCACGAGGAAAGGAGATGAGCGGTGAGCGACAGCGACGAGGGCGCCGGGCGCGCGACCCCCTCCAGGCGCAAGGACGCCCGGCGCAACAAGGAGACGCTGCTCGACGCGGCTGCCGCGGTGTTCGTCACGTCGGGCGTGGATGCGCCGGTACGCGACATCGCGGCCAGGGCGGGCGTCGGACTCGGCACGATCTACCGCCACTTCCCGACCCGGGCGGACCTCATCATCGCCGTCTACCGGCACCAGGTCGACGCCTGCGCCGAGGCCGGGCCGGCCCTGCTGGCGTCCAGCGCGACACCGCACACCGCGCTGGGACTGTGGGTGGACCTCTTCGTCGACTTCCTGGTCACCAAGCACGGGCTCGCCGCCGTACTGCAGCCCGACAGCACGGGCTTCGAGGCGCTGCACACCTACTTCCTCGACCGCCTCGTGCCCGTGTGCGCCGAGCTGCTCGACGCCGCGGCCACCGCCGGGGAGATCCGCACCGACGTCGACGCCTACGAGCTCATGCGCGGGGTCGGCAACCTCTGCATCGGCGCGGACAGCGATCCCCGTTACGACGCCCGCCGGCTGGTCGGACTCCTCATCGCGGGACTGTGCCGACCCCGCTGCGCCCCGAGCGTTTCACCGACCACAACCTGACCGCCACCGGGTCGCCCCGCGCGACAGGGCTGTTCGGTGCCGGGGGGCGGGCCTGATGGCTGTTCGGTGCCGGGGGGCGGGCCCGATGGCTGTCCGGTGCCGGGGGGCGGGCCTGCCGACGGACAGGACGCAGCGGCCCGTGGAAACTGGAGGCGCAGGTTCCACTGCTGATTCCACGGACCGCCGCAGTGGTCACATACCCTCCGGTGCGTCCGATACGCCCGATCCTTCCCAGCCACCTCGGCAGAGTGCCGCCGTGCACACACGGGTGGGGCCCGGCCGTCACCGGCCGGGCCCCACCCGATCGCGCGCGTCGTGCGCCTCACCACCGGACGCCGGTGATCACCACCGGTACCAGCGGCCCTTGCGGCCGCCGCTGCTCGCAGGCCGGACCACGAAGCCCAGCAGCCACAACACCAGCACGATGACCGCGATCCACCACAGTGCCTTCAGCGCGAAACCCGCACCGAAGAGGACCAGAGCCAGCAGAAGAACAAGAAGCAGGGGAACCATTGTCATCGACCTCCTGGCCAGCGAATGCCCCTGCTCCATCCGGACAAGCCCAGGGAACGCGCGTTACTTCCGCACGACGAAGGGCATGTGCGCGCCGCGCGCCGTTCCCTCGTCCCCGTGCGCCACGCCGCCTTTCCGCCCCGGCGTCCGTTCCCGGGCACGGCGTGCGTCTCCTGTGTTTGCGGACGCCGTGAGAGGTCATGCGCACAACCAGCAACCGATACCGGCAACCGAGGAAGGTGAACGGCATGGCCGCCAGTGAGAAGGCCCGCGCCAAGGCCGAACAGGCAGTCGGCAAGGCCGCCCAGGCAGCCGGACGCGCCACGGGCAACCAGAAGCTGATCGCGAAGGGGCGCGCGGCGGAGGCCGCAGGTGACGCCCGCGAGGCCAAGGAGTCCCTGAAGGACACCGGCCGACACTGACGCGAGCGAGAACACCCGCCCCGGGGGCGGCCCGTGTCCCGGGCCGCCCCCGGATCGCGTCCACCCCTACTCGGGGGCCGCCCGGCAGGCGCTCCCCGCGGTGCGGTCGGTGACACCGGCCTGGGTCAGAGCGGACACGCACTGCTCGTGGTTGCCGGTCAGTCCGAAGTAGCACGCCATCCGGACGGAGTCCGGGGCCTCACCACCTTGCAGCTCGCGTTCCACCTGGCTGACGCAGGCCGGGATGTCCGCGTGGGCGGCGGGTGCCGCGAGAGCCGCGCCGCCGAGCGTGAGGGTCAGTCCGGTGAGGGCACCGGCGATACGGGTCGACGTGCGCATGGGACGCACCTGCCTTCCGGAGACGTGCCGCGGGTCCGGCCCTGGCTGTGCCGTACCCGGGCGAGACAGTGCCGAGCCGCGCTCGGCGAGGGCTCCCGCCCTTCCTGGGCGCCGGGGGCCGTGGAGCTCACCTCGACCTGACGGCGAAGATCTCGACGGCGAACTGCCCCTTCGTGCCGATGCCTGTCTCCTTGAACTCGCAGTTCAAGATGGCCGCCCGGTGGCCGCGGCTGCTGGACATCCAGCCGTCGACATGGGATTTGGCGGAGTCGTGGCCGGGCCCGGAGACGTTCTCCGAGGACGGCCCGGCGGGCGAGTAACCGGCCTTCTCCATCCGGGACAGGGCGGTGGACCCGTCCGATCCATCGTGGCCGGTGAGGCCGTTCGCCTCCATGTCGTCGGCGTGGGCCTGGGCGGCCTGCATCAGGCGGGGGTCCTCCTTCAGCGGCTCGCAACCGGCCTTGGCCCGTTCCGCGTTGACCAGGGAGAGGATCTCCCCCGGCGACGACTCCTGGACGGCGCGGGTGACGGGACCCGAGACCGTGGTCGGCGCCGCCGGAGCGGCGCCGGCCGTGGCGGTGCCGCCCAGCAGGAGCAGCGGGGCCGTACCGACGACGGCGCAGACACAGCGGATTCGATGGCTCTTGGAACGCATGAGGGTTCCCCTTAGGGAGGGGTCGCGGGGAGCCGCCCACGGCACGCGCCCGCTGGGCCGCTCCACGGGAGCGGCCGGCAGGATGTGGGCGGCCTGTGGCGAGACGTACACCGCCGCCAAGATGCTGCGGAGGCGCGCCTCCTGCTGCTTCCACCGTACGACCGGGGACGCCCGGCCACGAGCCGACGACCCACCGCCCGGCCGGGCACGGTCCGTCGGGTCAGTGGACGCCGGCGGGGACGGGGGCGAGCCGGTAGGCGCCCTCTCGGGAGACGACGCGGCCGGCCGTGGGCGGGGCGAAGTGGGTCCCCAGGAGCAGGGTGTGCGTGTCGGCCAGTGCGCCGAGCAGGGCGCGGCGGGAGGACTCCGAGCGTTCGGGGTCGATGTCGACGCAGGCGCCGACGGCGGGGTGGGCGAGCTGCACCGGGTGGTGGACGCAGTCACCGGTGATCACCGCCGTCCGGCCGCGAGCGGTCAGCTCGACGGCGACGTGTCCGGGAGTGTGGCCGGGGGTGGGGAGCAGGCGCAGGCCCGGGGCGACACCGGCGCCCGCGGCGGGCACGTCGACGAGGTCGAGCAGCCCGGCTTCCTCCACCGGGGTCACGGAGTCCCGGAACATCTGCGCACGTGCCTCGTCCATGGCGTACCCGGCCCAGAACTCCCGCTCGGTGCGGGAGGTGACGTAGCGGGCGTTGGGGAAGGTGGGGACCCATGCCCCGTTCACCTCGCGGGTGTTCCAGCCGACGTGATCGGCGTGCAGGTGTGTGAGGATCACGAGGTCGACCGTGTCCGGCGGGAAACCCGCTGCGGTCAGACGCCGAAGGTAGTCGGTGTCCAGGTCGTGCCAGGCGGGGTTGGCCCGCCGCTTGCCGTTGCCGATGCCGGTGTCCACCAGGACTCGCCGGCCACGGAGGCTGAACGCGAAGCTGTGGCTGTCGATGCGCAGGAGCCCCTCGTCGTCGGCGAAGGAGGGGCGCAGCCAGTCCTGGGCCATGACGACGTCGGGGGTGGCGGCCGGGAGCAGCCACGCTCCGGTGGCGGCCGGCAGGGGGATCTCGTCGATGCGGTGGACGATGACGTCGCCCACGGTCCAGGCGGGGCCGCCGGTCGGCTCGACGGCCGGTGCAGTGCTCATGATCGGTCGCTCCCTGGGAGGCACCAAAAGCAATCCATTCGCTTTAAGCAACCTAGGCTCCGGCGGCCGGTTAAAGCAAACGATTGGCCTTAAAGCGTCGGGAGTCCTTAGGGTGCCCGGTATGAGCAGGCAGATGGCCCGCCCCGGCGGGCGGAGCGCGCGGGTCCAGGCGGCCGTGCACGCCGCCGTACGCGAACTCACCGCCGAGCTGGGCCGCGATGCCCTGACGGTGCCGCTGATCGCCCGGCGGGCGGGTGTGACTCCGTCGACGGTCTACCGCCGCTGGGGCGACCTGCGGGAGCTGCTGTCGGACGTGGCGGTGGAACGCCTGCGCCCCGACGCCGCGCCCGCCGACCACGGCACCCTGTCGGCCGACCTGACGGCCTGGGCCGAGCAGTTCCTCGACGAGATGTCCTCCCCCGCCGGTCGCGCCCACCTCCGGGACGCCCTGCTCGGCGACCCGGACGGCGGCAACGCCGGCCGGTGCTCCGCCCACGCGGCCCGCCAGATCGACGTCATCCTCAGCCGTGCTTCCGGACGCGGCGAGAGCCCGCCGGACACCGAGACGGTCATGGACCGCGTCGTCGCGCCCCTGACGTACCGCATCCTGTTCCGTCCGGACGGGGTCGACGCCGCCTACGCGCGCCGCCTCGCGGCCGGAGTCACGCTCCTGGAGGAGTGAGGGGGGTCGCCCCGCCGTCGGCAGCCCGGCCCTCGGCTGTCACGCGGTTCGCGCGGGCGGCAGGTGGACGGTCATGATCAGGTGGCATGTCTCGTCGCCCGCGCCCCGGTAGGTGTGCGGGAGGTCGCCGTCGAAGGTGGCGGTCTGGCCTGCCTCGACGGAGTGCTCGACCCCGTCGACGAGCAGTGACATGCGCCCGGCCGTGACGCTGACGGTTTCGACGACGCCACCCTGGTGGGGATGGCTGGGGTATTCCTCGCCAGGCTGCAGCCGCCAGCGCCACACCTCGACGGGCGCCGGCCCGGAGGTCGTGAGCATGAGCCGGGCCTCGCCGCCCCGCTCCCCCGCCCACAGGGGCGTCACCGAGTCGGCGGACACCACGCGGACCCGGCCCTCGGCCGGCCCCTCCATGAGGGCGGACACCGAGACGCCGAGGGTGTCGGCGAGCCGGACCAGGGTGGCGAAGTTCGGGTTGCCCTGAGCCTTCTCCAGCCCGACCAGGGCACCCTTGCTGACCCTGGCCCGGCGGCCCAGCTCGTCCAGGGACAGACCCGCGCGGGTCCGGGCCGCCCTGACGTTCTGCGCGAGCGTACGCAGGGCCGCCTCTGTCTCGGCCACCTGATCACCGTCCCCGTTCGAGCGGTCCACTCCAGTACACCGCCCGGTCGGTCGGCTGGTTGACATGAGGCGGTCGTTTCATTGTACGGTCGAGTCGTTCCGTTGTGAAATTCCAAGGACAGTGCCGTGTTCGCTCTTCTGCTGGCCCTGGGCAGCTCCCTCGCCTACGGCTGTGCCGACTTCCTCGGGGGTCTCGGCGCCCGCCGGGCCCACGTCCTGCGTACCGTGCTGGTCGCCGCCCCGGCCAGTCTCGTCGTCGAGCTGCTGCTGTGGCCCGTCCTCGGTGCGTCGTTCAGCCCGGCCGCCGTGGGCTGGGGAGCCGCCTCCGGTGTCGCTTCGGCCGCCGCGTTCGCGCTGCTCTACAAGACCCTCGCCATCGGCCCGATGAACGTGCTCTCACCGGTGACCGCGCTGGTGTCGGCCGCGCTGCCGGTGGCCGTGGGCCTGCTGCAGGGCGAGCGTCCCGGGCCGGCCGGCCTGCTCGGTCTGCCGCTCGCGCTGGTGGCGGTGCTGCTGGTCAGCGCCGGGCACGGTGCGGACTCGGCGCGTCCGTCGCGTACGGCACTGCTGCTGGCCTTCGGCGCCGGAGCCGCCATCGCCCTCCAGCTGGTCTTCCTGCACCAGGCACCGTCCGACAGCGGTGTGGCCCCGCTGATCATCGGACGCGCGGTCTCCTCGGCCGTCACCCTGGTCGCGGCCGCGGTGATGTACCGCGCACTCGGCCCGGAGAGGCCCGCGTACGCGGTCTCGGCCACCGCCGGGGCGCTGGACTCGGTGGCGAACCTCCTGTTCCTGCTCGCCGCCCGCAGCGGTGACCTCACCGTCGTCGCCGTGATCACCGCCCTCTACCCGGCCGGCACGGTCCTGCTCGCCCGCGCTGTCCTCGGCGAACGCGTCCACCGCGGGCAGCTCGTCGGCCTGGGGGCCGCCGCGGTCGCCGTCGGCCTCCTCGCCCTCACCTGAACGGCCCCGCAGCGACTGAACGGCCCCGCAGCGACGAACACCCCGCATCGCACGAACAGGACCTCACCCATGACCTCCTTCCGCATCGGCCCCGCCGTAGCCGACGCCTTCCCGGACACCCGCATCGCCCTGGTCACCGCCACCGGCCTGCGCGGCCGCGAACCGTGGCCCGGCACCGTCGCGGCCATGGCGGAGCTGGAGCAGCGGCTGGCCGACGGCAGTTGGCGGCCCGCCGACGAGACCGACCGGCGCATCGAGGCGTGGCACACCGCCTACCGTTCCTTCGGTACCAACCCCCGCCGTGTCCGCCCCAGCGTCGACGCCCTCGGCCGCCGCCTGGCCAAGAGGGGCACGCTGCCGCGCATCAACCCGGCCGTCGATTCGTACAACACGGTCTCCGTCCGCCATGCGCTGCCCGCCGGTGCCTTCGACCTCGACCGGGTCAGCGGCGACGTAGAGATCCGCCACGCGGACGGCAGTGAGACCTTCACTCCGCTCGGCGAACCCGGCACCGTCGAGCACCCCGGCCCCGGCGAGGTCGTCTACGCCGACGCCGTGGGGGTCCTGACCCGGCACTGGAACCACCGCGACGCCCATCGCACCCGCGTCACCGAGGACTCCGCCCAGGTCGTCTTCGCCCTCGAAACCCTCCACGCCACGGATGACGGCCGCCTGCTCGAGACGGCCGCAGAGGAACTCCGGGGCCTTCTCCTGCCGCACTCCGGGCGGACCCAGGTGTCCTACCTGAGCGCGGCTCAGCCGCACGTCACCGTCTGAGCGGCCCCGGGCCCGGCGCGGCGGCCCCGGCGTAAGCCCGCTTCCGCGCCCGCGCCCGCGTCGAGCCCCGGGGTGCCACGGCCGTACTCGGGGACCGACCGCGGCACCCCCTCCACGGGGAACTCACCTGTCACGGCCGCCACACGCCCGGCCCGCCGCCCCGCCATTCGACCCAGTCCGCTCCCGCCACCTCCTCCGGTTCCACCTCCCCCAGGCCCGCCCCGCGCAAGAACTCGGCGACGTCGAGCAGCGTGTAGGCCATGCCCAGGAAGCGGTCGCCCAGACGCACACGACGGCCGCCGTCCTCGGCGGGCTCATACACCACGGCACGCGCTGTCACGGCACCAGCGTCGCCGAGCCGTGCCGCGAGCGCGCGCCGGGCCCTCCCGCAGCGGTGCTCGCGAGGTGCGCGGCCGAGGCGGTGCTCGTGAGGTACGCGGCCGCCGCCGTGCTCGCGAGGTGCGCCGCCGCGGCGGCGGCTCACATGCCGACGGTGGCCCTGCGCTGCGCCTGTTCGAACTCGGTCAGGGGGTCGCCGCCGATCTGCCAGGGCCAGGCGGTGACGACCCCGCCGATCGACTCGAACAGCGCGCGGGCCTCGACGCGGCGGTCGCCTGCCATCAGCGCGTAGGCGAGGAGGTTCAGGTCAGCGAGCGCCCCGGCGTGGCGGAGGAACCCCGGCTGCGCCCAGGTGTGCGCCACGCGGTCGAGTGCCTGCGCGGCCATCCCCTGGGACCAGTGGGTCCGTGCCACCAGCGCCTCGTAGCCGCCGCGGCCGAGGATGGCCCGGTACTGGAAGACCTGGGCGGTGAGTTCCGTCGCCACGCACGGGGCGTTGGCGGGCACCCGGGCCACCAGCGCGTCGACGAAGTCCAGGACCTGCAGCCGGGAGCCCCCTTCCTCGGGAGTGAGATAGGCCAGCATGTTCATGTACGCCTCGCGGTTCCAGCGGTCCCGGGCGAGCACCTCGTTCCACACGCCGAACACCTGGGGCTGCCTCCAGCGTTCCCGGCGCGCCACCTTGAGCAGGGCAACCCAGGGGGTGGGGTCGTCCGGCGCGAGTTCGGCGGCGCGTAGGCAGATCTGGGTGGCGTCGGACGTGTCGCCCCCCTGGTCGTGTGCGCCGGCCTGAGCGACCTGGGTCCACGCGTGAAGGACGAGGGCGGTGGCGTTGCGGGGCTGGCGTGCGGCCCACGACTTGGGCAGATGGGACGCGGAGAGGAAGTCGGCCAGGACGCCGATGCGGTGGGTCCGGCGGTCCCAGTCGCCCGGGTCCTGGTCCAGGAGCCGGGTCATCTGCGCCGTGCACAGGTCGGTGGTGGCGATGGTGCCTGTCCTGGTCGTCGCCAGCAGGGACTTCAGCAGCCTGCCCAGTTCCTGGTCGTCGAGTTCCGGCGCGAGACGGGCTCGTTTGCGGCGGCTTGAAAGGAATCCCATGGCCGGAGGCTAGAACGGATCACGCTTCCGACAAGGGCCCGGGCGAGATCGTTATCGATCGCACGCCTGCCGGTCCTCCGGGCCGCGGGCGCGGGCGGCGGACGCGGGCGGCGGACGCGGGCGGCGGCCGGCGGGGGCTACGCGGCTTTCTGGGAGGCCGCGGCCTCGGGGCGGAGGTCGTCGAGGGTGAGCCGGTGCGACGGGGGGCCGGGCAGGATGACCCGGCGGTCGGTGCGCAGACCAGGACCGACGTGGAGGAGTTCGCCGGGCTCCATCAGGCGCCAGTGGGGGTTGTCGTCCATCCGTTCGCTGGCGACGACGACGGCGGGCTGCTCGGCCAGGTGGTCGGAGTGGACACGCATGCGGCCGTGGCTGCCGCTGTGGTCCAGATGGCGGTTCCCGTGCTCGCCGCCCGCCTGCCGCTCCAGGACGTACAGGTCATGGGTCTCCGGGTAACGCAGCGCCCACAGCTGGTCGGGGGTGATCAGGATCAGGTTCAGGGCGAAGACGGGCAGGTTGCGTGCGATCCAGTGGGCGGCACTCTGGATCCCGGCGGTGACGTCACCGCCGTGCCCGCGTGTCTCCCTGGTGATCAGGGCGAAGAACCGTTCGGAGTCGGTGTCGCCCCCGACCAGTGACCGGTCGTCACCCAGGTGGTCGTCGAGCCGGTCGAGCCCTTCGATGACACCGTTGTGCGCGAACAGCCGCCCGTCCTGCTGGAACGGATGCGTGTTGCGGGCGTCCAGGCCGCCCGTCGAGGCGAACCGCACGTGCGCGAGGAAGGTGGCGGAGCGCACCTGCCGGGCGTCCTCGGCGAAGGCGCGGTCCTCGTAGGCCGCGATGGGGGCCCTGTCGACGCGTGGGGTGCCGTCGGCGGTGAAGTATCCCAGGCCGGTGCCGTCGGGGTCGGAACGGCTCTGCCGGCTGAGGCTGTCGGGTGCGTCGAGGAGCCAGAAGGTCGCGTGGGTACGGTTCGGGGCGCTGCTGAGGCCGAACAGGCGGCACACGGGTTTCCTCCTCGCTCACCGGGCAGGCCGATTGTCGCAGCGCGCGGGAGACACTGCCCGCTTCGGCGGCCGTTGCGTCCTTTCGTGTCTCCGCGCGCCGCGCCGGGAACCGGGGAGCGTGGCCGTCGGGGAAGGGGGCCGTCGTGGACCCGTAGGCGCGTACCCGATGACCCCGATGACACCGATGGATGGGTGCCGGCCGCGCCCGCGCTGCGTACACGTACCCGGCCCTGCACTCACGTCCCCTGAGTACGCGTGCTCAGGCAGCCGGGCCGGAACGGCTCGTAGCGTCTCGCCCATGCACACAGACCACGCTGCACGGGGCCGGACGGTCCGCGTCGGCATCACCGCGGTGGCGTCCTGCCTGCCCGAGTCCGCGGTGACGTCCCGGCGTCTGCAGGAGCACATCACCGCGGCCTCCGGGCTGTCCCTGCCGGCGCGCACCCTGGAACGGGTCACCGGCATCGTCTCGCGCCGTGCCGTGGGCGAGGGCGAGTACGCCTCGACGCTCGCCGTACGGGCGGCCCGTACGGCGCTGACCCGGGCCGCGCTCACGCCGTACGACGTCGACCTGCTGGTGTTCGCCTCCGCCACCCGGGACATGGTCGAACCGGCGACCGCCCATGTCGTCCAGGCCGAACTGGGGTCGCGGGCGCACGCCCTGGACGTGACCAACGCGTGCAACAGCTTCGTCAACGGCATCGACCTGGCGCGCTCCATGATCGTGGCGGGCCGGGCCCGGAAGGCTCTCGTGGTGACCGGGGAGACCCCGAGCCGGGCCGTCCGGTACGCGCCGTCCGGCGCCCAGCAGCTCAGGGACGGCTTCGCGGGCTACACCTTCGGCGACGCGGGGGCGGCGGTCGTGCTGGAGGGGGTGGAGCGGGGCGGCATCCTCGACGTGGACACCGAGACGCACTCCGAACACTGGGCGGTCGGCGGGATATTCGGCGGCGGCTCCCGGCACCCTCGGGGGGACGAGCACACCTACTTCCGGGGCGACGGGACCGAGCTGCGTGAGGTGTTCGAGAAGGTCGGGACCTCGGTCCTGGACCGGATGCGGGAGCGCACCGGCCTGGACTGGACCGACTTCCGCCACATCCTGGTGCACCAGGTCACCGTGCCGTACCTGGAGCGGTTCGTGGAACTCACCGGCATACCCCGGGAGCGGCTCGTCGTCACGGTCCCGGAGCTGGGCAACCTGGCCAGCGCCACGCTGGGCGTGCAGCTCGACCGGGTGCACGGAGGGCTGCGTTCCGGGGACCGGGTCCTCTTCGTGGGCCTCGGCGGCGGTGTGAGCATCATGACGATGGTCTGGGAGAAGGCATGAGTGCCCTGTGGGTGGTGGTGCCCGCCCATCAGGAGGCCGCGCGGATCGGCGCGACGCTGGAGGCGCTCGCGGCCCAGCACGACCGGGACTTCGCCCTCGTCGTCGTGGACAACGCCTCCACCGACGCCACCGCCGCCCTCGCGCACGAGTTCGCCCGCTGGGCGCCCTTCCCGGTGCACGTGCTGCGTGAGGAGGAGAAGGGTGTGGGCTGCGCGGTGGACACGGGCTTCCGGTACGCCATCGCGCGCGGTGCGGGGCTGCTCGCCCGAACCGACGCCGACTGTCTGCCCCTGCCCGGCTGGACGGCCGCCGCCCGGGCCGCCCTGGAGCGGGGTGCGGGCCTCGTGTGCGGACGCGTCGAGGCACGCCGGGACGAACACGGGCCGCTGGGCCGGGCGGTGTTCCGGGGACTGGTGCGTCTCGCGGCCCTGTTCGGCCGGATACGCCCGGCCCACCGGCGCCGGCACGGCTTCCTCGCCCCGTACCGGATGCACGCGGGCAACAACATGGCGATCACCGCGGCGCTGTACGAGACGGTGGGCGGGATGCCGCGCCGCCCCTCCCCCACCGACCGGCTCTTCCTCAACCGTGTGCGCCGGCACACCACCGCCGTCGTCCACGCCCGCGACATGATCGTGGAGAACTCCACCCGGCGGCTGCGTGCCTACGGCATCGTCGGCACCGCCCGCTGGTACCTCGACAAGGGTGCGGGCCGTCACGGGGAGGACCCGCGCTGATGCTCGACGCACTCACCCACACCCTGCGCACCCGTCCCGGCCGGCCCGCCGTGCTCGGCACCACCCGGACCGGGGCCGTGCGCGTCAAGGCCACCTGCGGGGACCTGGCCGACCTCACCGACCGCTACGCGGCGGCCCTGCACGCGCGGGGCGTCGGCCGTGACAGCACCGTCGGTGTCGCCGTACGGCCCGGACCGCGGGCACTGGCCGTCCTGCTCGCGGTGCACCGGCTCGGCGCCCGGGCCGCGGTCCTCGACCCGGGGGCCGGACCGGACGTGCTGCGCGCCCGGCTGGCCCTCGCCCGGCCCGGCCTCGTA
>NZ_WWJT01000301.1 GCF_009865385.1 Streptomyces sp. SID486
GGCCCCCGTTGTGTAGCGGCCTAGCACGCCGCCCTCTCAAGGCGGTAGCGCCGGTTCGAATCCGGTCGGGGGTACGCACAGGAAAGGCCCTCCACCTCGGTGGGGGGCCTTTCGCGTACCCGGGATCAGCCCTCCTCGTACCGCCGGCGCGACTCCTGGGCGTGCGCCAGCCGGCGCAGCCCGAGCAGCACCGGTTCGTACAGGACGGTCAGCGCCACGGCCGCCTCCACCTGCTCGTCCGGCGCGTGGCGCTCCACCAGGTCCAGATCGTCGACGGCGATCCGCGCCATGGCGTGGGCGTACGGCTCCAAGTCGGTGACCGAACAGGGATATCCGAGCCGGGCGAGCGTCGTGAGCGCGGTCACCAGCATCCGGTACGGGGGTGCGGACCGGGTGGCCTCGGGAGCGTCGTCGTCAGCCCAGCCCAGGCGTCCGAGCAGCTCGTCGGCCGTCCGCCGGGCGGACGCGGTGGCCGGGTCGGTGTCGTCGGGGTCGGGGCCGTGCGGCAGCGCCCACACCGCCGTGCCCAGCTGCCGGTTCCGGCTGAGTCCCTCCTCCTGCAGGGCGGCGAGCACCTCCCGGGCCGAACTCACCGGGACCCGGCCCACCTGGATCAGCGCCCGCACCAGCCGGAGCCGGCGCAGATGCTCCTCGTCGTACTCGGCCTGGGTGGCGGTGACCCGCCGTCCCGGGTGCAGCAGCCCCTCGCGCAGGTAGTACTTGATCGTCGCCACGGAGACCCCGCTGCGTGCGCTCAGCTCCGCAAGTCGCATTCCGCGTTCCCGTCCCTTCCTCTTGCGCTCCCTGTTGGGGAGTGCCACTATCCAACCATGGATAGCACCGCTATCCGATCGAGCCGAGGGGGACTCATGGGACGGACTGTCGTCGAGGGGCGCACCACCGCCGCACGGGAGGGCGGGGTCGTCGTCTTCCTCATCGGGATGCGCGTGAACAGCTTCGCGGCGGTGCGCAGTTGGTGGCCGGTCGCGCGGGCGATGGGACCGATGCTCGCGGAACTCCGCCGGGACCGGGACAGCGGCCTGCTGGGCTTCAAGGTGCTGCGGGGCGGGCTGCGCGAGGTGTACGTCGTGCAGTACTGGGAGTCGACGGAGAAGCTGCTCGCCTACGCCTCGGCGCCGGACCGCCGCCACCGCCCGGCCTGGGCGGCCTACAACCGGCGCCTGCGGGAGGGGAGGGGCAAGGTGGGCTTCTGGCACGAGACGTACGCCGTGCCGGCCGGGGCCCATGAGTCGGTGTACGTGAACATGCCCGCGTACGGGCTGGCCGCCGCCACCGGGGCCGTCCCCGTCGGCCGCCGCGGCGAACGGGCCGCCGACCGCCTGCGCGCCTCCTGACCGCGGGCGGCGCGCACGGGTGCCGGGACACGCGCGGAGGGCCTGCCGCGGCGCTGGGGCAGGCCCTCCCGGTGTCGCGGAAGCCGGGCTCAGCCCGAGCGGCGCAGGGCCTCGGAGAGGCGGGCCGCGGCGTCGATGACCGCCTGGGCGTGCATACGTCCCGGGTGGCGGGTCAGGCGCTCGATGGGGCCGGAGACGGACACGGCGGCCACCACGCGGTTGGAGGGGCCGCGCACGGGCGCGGAGACGGACGCGACGCCCGGCTCGCGCTCACCGATGGACTGCGCCCAGCCGCGCCGCCGCACCCCGGACAGGGCCGTCGCCGTGAAGCGGGCGCCCTGCAGGCCCCGGTGCAGGCGCTCCGGCTCCTCCCAGGCCATCAGGATCTGTGCCGAGGAGCCCGCCTTCATGGTGAGCGTGGAGCCGACCGGGACGGTGTCCCGCAGGCCGGACAGGCGTTCCGCCGCGGCCACGCAGATCCGCATGTCACCCTGGCGGCGGTAGAGCTGCGCACTCTCGCCGGTGACATCACGGAGGTGGGTGAGCACGGGGCCCGCCGTCGCGAGCAGGCGGTCCTCGCCCGCCGCCGCCGCGAGCTCCGCGAGACGCGGGCCGAGGATGAAGCGGCCCTGCATGTCGCGTGCCACCATGCGGTGGTGTTCCAGAGCCACGGCCAGGCGGTGAGCCGTGGGTCGTGCCAGTCCGGTGGCCCCGACCAGACCCGCGAGGGTGGCCGGACCGGACTCCAGAGCGCTCAGGACGAGGGCCGCCTTGTCCAGAACGCCGACGCCGCTACTGTTGTCCATGCAACGATACTCACGTCTCACTCTGTGAAACGCAAGTTCAATTTTCGGTGGAACGCGCCACCCTGGAATCACACAGCGGCCCGCGGACCAACGGGCCCGGCGGTGGACGCCCGGAATCACGACTTTCAGGGGCCCCGAGAAGGGCAGCCACCGCATCCCAGGATCTCTAGTTGGGTCGGCGCACGTCTGCCGGCCGGAGGGAAAGCGATGGGTAGGACACTCGCGGAGAAGGTCTGGGACGACCATGTCGTCCGGCGCGCCGAGGGCGAGCCCGACCTCCTCTACATCGATCTGCACCTGCTGCACGAGGTGACCAGCCCCCAGGCCTTCGACGGGCTCCGCAAGAGCGGCCGCACCGTGCGCCGCCTCGACCTCACCATCGCGACCGAGGACCACAACACCCCGACCCTCGACATCGACAAGCCCATCGCCGACCCGGTCTCCCGCGCCCAGCTGGAGACCCTGCGGAAGAACTGCGCCGAGTTCGGTGTGCGGCTGCACCCGCTGGGCGACGTCGAGCAGGGCGTCGTGCACGTCGTCGGCCCGCAGCTGGGCCTGACCCAGCCCGGCACGACCGTCGTCTGCGGCGACTCCCACACCTCCACGCACGGTGCCTTCGGTGCCCTGGCGTTCGGTATCGGCACCTCCCAGGTGGAGCACGTGCTGGCCACCCAGACGCTGCCGATGGCCCGCCCGAAGACCATGGCCATCACGGTCGAGGGCGAGCTGCCCGACGGGGTGACCGCCAAGGACCTCATCCTGGCGATCATCGCCAGGATCGGTACGGGCGGCGGCCAGGGGTACGTGCTGGAGTACCGCGGCTCCGCCATCGAGAAGCTCTCGATGGAGGCCCGGATGACCATCTGCAACATGTCGATCGAGGCCGGCGCCCGCGCGGGCATGATCGCCCCGGACGCGACCACCTTCGACTACCTCAAGGGCCGCCCGCACGCCCCCGAGGGTGCCGACTGGGACGCCGCCGTCGCCTACTGGTCGACCCTGAGGACCGACGAGGACGCCGTCTTCGACGCCGAGGTCGTCATCGACGCCGCCGAGCTGTCGCCGTTCGTCACCTGGGGTACCAACCCGGGGCAGGGCGCACCCCTTTCGGCGGCCGTCCCCGACCCGGCTTCGTACGAAGACGCATCGGAGCGCTTCGCCGCCGAAAAGGCCCTGGAGTACATGGGGTTGGAGGCCGGACAGCCGCTGCGCTCCATCGGTGTGGACACCGTCTTCGTAGGTTCCTGCACCAACGGCCGCATCGAGGACCTGCGCGCCGCCGCCGACATCCTGCGGGACCGCAAAGTCGCCGACGGTGTACGGATGCTGGTCGTCCCCGGCTCCGCGCGGGTCGGTCTGCAGGCCGTCTCCGAGGGCCTCGACGTGGTCTTCAAGGAGGCCGGCGCCGAATGGCGCCACGCGGGCTGCTCGATGTGCCTCGGCATGAACCCCGACCAGCTGGCCCCGGGCGAGCGCTCCGCCTCCACCTCCAACCGCAACTTCGAGGGCCGACAGGGCAAGGGCGGCCGTACCCACCTGGTGTCGCCGCAGGTCGCGGCGGCCACCGCCGTCCTCGGCCACCTGGCCTCGCCCGCCGACCTGACCGACGTCCCCGCGCCCGCTGGAGCCCGATAACCATGGAAGCCTTCACCACCCACACCGGCCGGGCCGTCCCGCTGCGCCGCAGCAACGTCGACACCGACCAGATCATCCCTGCTCACTGGCTCAAGAAGGTCACCCGCGACGGTTTCGAGGACGGGTTGTTCGAGGCCTGGCGCAAGGACGGGTCCTTCGTCCTCAACCGGCCCGAGCGGCAGGGTGCGACCGTCCTGGTCGCCGGCCCCGACTTCGGCACCGGCTCCTCCCGGGAGCACGCCGTCTGGGCGCTGCAGAACTACGGCTTCAAGGCCGTGATCTCCTCGCGCTTCGCCGACATCTTCCGGGGCAACTCGCTGAAGAACGGCCTGCTCACGGTGGTCCTGGAGCAGAAGATCGTGGACGCGCTGTGGGAGCTGACCGAGGCCGACCCCACGGCCGAGGTCACGGTGGACCTCGAAGCGCGCGAGGTGCGCGCCGGGGACCTCACCGCCCCCTTCGAGCTGGACGAGAACTCCCGCTGGCGGCTGCTGAACGGCCTGGACGACATCTCCATCACGCTCCGGAACGAGCCCGACATCGCCGCCTACGAAGGCAAGCGGCCCGCTCACAAGCCGCGGACGCTCCAGGTCTGACCCGAGCCGGGCCCGGCCCGCCTTCACGGGTCGGGTTTCGGCCACCTCCACACCCCCTCTGTACCCCCGGTCGCCACGATTGGGGGTACAGCCATGTCTGCACCCGAACGGACCTGCCGTCCGGTGCGGAGCCGCTCAACTGCCCACGTTACGAAGCATGTTGTGCGGGTAGGTGAGTGCCGTGTTCGCGGCCCCCGCAAGTGCCTGGAAGGCCATTTGAGGCGGCAGTTGCCCCCTGCGCAGGCGACAACTCGCCCCAGATGGCACAATCTGTGCATGGAACACGACGGCCAACTCCAGCTCTATACGGCGGTCGCGAACCAGCTCAAGGAAGCGCACGCAAGAGTGCGCGCACTGCAAGTCCCGGAGGGCGTACGGATGGCGCTGACCCGGAAGCTGCTGGTCATTACGGCCGCGGCCAAGCACGATCCGGCCGCTGCGGCAAGGCGGCTCGAGCGGTTCGGCGCGGACCTCGACGAGGGTCGGATCCCCGACGAGGACCGCTGAACAGCCCGGGACCGCCGAGTCCGTTGCGGCACAAGGGTGATAAGCCCGTTTCGTGTTTGATTTGCGGTATATATCTGCCTAACGTGCGAAAAAGCTTGAACACTTTCGTTCTGGCGAGGTCTCCGAAGGGGAAGACGTGAACAAGGCGCAGCTCGTAGAAGCGATTGCCGACAAGGTAGGTGGCCGCCAGCAGGCCGCCGAGGCTGTCGATCATGTCCTGGACGCCATCGTCCGCGCGGTCGTCGCGGGCGAGCGGGTCTCGGTCACCGGCTTCGGGTCCTTCGAGAAGGTGGACCGCCCCGCCCGTTACGCCCGCAACCCTCAGACGGGCGAGCGGGTTCGGGTCAAGAAGACCTCCGTGCCGCGCTTCCGCGCCGGTCAGGGCTTCAAGGACCTGGTGAGCGGCTCGAAGAAGCTGCCCCGCGGCGGCGAGGTGTCGGTCAAGAAGGCGCCCAAGGGCAGCCTGACCGGCGGCGCCGCGGCGACGGTCAAGAAGGCCGCCGCCAAGAAGACCACCAAGGCCGCCGCGAAGAAGACCACGGCGAAGAAGGCGACGCCGGCGAAGAAGACCACGGCCGCCACCACGAAGAAGGCCGCGGCGAAGAAGGCGACGCCGGCGAAGAAGACCACGGCGACCGCCAAGACCACCGCGGCGAAGAAGACCACCGCCAAGAAGACGACGGCCAAGAAGGCCCCGGCGAAGAAGGTCACCGCCAAGAAGGCCCCGGCCAAGAAGTCGACGGCCCGCAAGACCACCGCCAAGAAGGCCACCGCCCGCAAGGCGACGTCGTAAGGCAGCCCAAGCGGCCACACGCGCCGGGCCGGACTCCCCAGGGGAGCCCGGCCCGCGGCGTGTGTAAGGGCAGTTACAGGGTCTGAAGGGTTACGAGGGTGATCCGCAGGCCGGTCCCGGCACCCTCGGTCTCGATCCGCACGCGCTGACCGGGCCGGAGCAGCCGCAGCCCGCCCGCGTCGAACGCCGCGGTGCCGAAGGGCACGGGGGTCCCGTCGTCGAGGAGTACCTGCCCGCTGCGGGTTTCCGGGTCGTACGTGTACGCGGTGGCCTGCATGTGAGCCAGCGTAGTGCCCTTTTCGAAACGCGGGGGCGTCCGCGGGTCCGGCCGCTTTCCCGGGCGCCGCTCAGCCGCGGGCGGAGGTGCCCTCCCCGGTCGCCTCCAGCAGTCCCGCCGACGCCGCCGCCGTGTACCGCCCCACCCCCAGCGCCAGGGCCGCGCGCAGGTCGGCGCCGGTGTCCACGTCCTGCCGTACCGAATCGACCCCCGCGAGCAGGAGTTCCACCGCTCCCGAGGCCCGGTGCCGGGAGCGGGAATCAATGCCGAACGCCGGCCGCAATGCGCGGTCGCCGGCCGCCGCCAGCAAAGTCGTGCCCCGCTCCGCCGTATCCGCGAGAAACGCCCGCGGGAATTCCTCGGCGGCGGCCAGTACCCGGAAGAGTTCCGCCGGACGCAGCGCCGGAAGATCGGCGTTCAGGGCCGCCACCGGGGCACCGGGACGCATTTCCCGTACGGCGGCGGCACCATGGGCCACAGCGGCGTTCAGGCCGCCGCCGGGGGGGTCCGGGACGATGCGCGCGCCCAGGGCCGCCAGCTCCCGGCCGGCCAGCTCGTCGTCCGTGACGACCGCCACATCGGACACCGCCGCGCAGGCCAGCGCCGCGCCCACCGTGTCCTGCGCGAACGCCAGCGCCAGCCCCGGGCGCACCCCGTCGCCGGCGGTGTCCGCGAGCCTGCTCTTGGCCCGCGTCAGGGGCTTCACGGGGATGACCAAGGTCCACTGCACCGGCGTACCGTCCCTCTCTCGTCCCGCTCATTGTCACCCGGGCCGTCCGCCGCCGCGGGTATCGGCAGGCGTGCGAAGCGCCTTGCGAGGGTGGGGGCCGGTGACGGGCGGGCGTACGGTGTTCTCGACAGACCGGCGGCCCGGGGCCAGACTTGTGCGGCCCCCGCCGGGGTGGCAGTCCTAGAGGAAGGTGTCCTTGTGCCCCGCCGCAGAATCGGCTTCTGGTACCGCTTCGCCGCGGTGATCTGCAAACCGCCGCTGGTGGTTCTGATCAAGCGGGACTGGCGTGGAATGGAGCACATTCCGGCCGAGGGCGGCTTTATCACCGTGGTGAACCACAATTCCCACGTGGACCCCTTCGCGTACGCGCACTATCAGTACAACACCGGACGGGTCCCGCGATTCCTGGCGAAGAGCGGGCTTTTCAAGAAGGGATTCGTCGGCGCCGCCATGCGCGGCACCGGGCAGATCCCCGTCTACCGCGAGTCCACGGACGCGCTCAGCGCCTTCCGGGCCGCGATCGACGCCGTGGAGCGCGGCGAGTGCGTGGCGTTCTACCCCGAGGGCACCCTGACCCGCGACCCGGACGGCTGGCCCATGACCGGCAAGACCGGCGCCGCCCGGGTCGCCCTGCAGACCAGGTGCCCGGTCATCCCGGTCGCCCAGTGGGGCGCCAACGAACTGCTGCCGCCGTACGCCAAGAAGCCGAGCCTCTTCCCGCGCAAGACCCACCACGTACTCGCCGGCCCGCCCGTCGACCTCTCCCGGTTCTACGGCCGGGAGATGACCCCGGACGTGCTGAAGGAGGCCACCGAGGTCATCATGGCGGCCATCACCCGCCGGCTGGAGGACATCCGCGGGGAGAAGGCGCCCGCGACGCCGTACGACCCGCGCCGTGAGCGGATCGAGCAGCGGCGCCGCACGCAGGCGCAGACGCGGGACAGGCAAGCGGAAGGGCAGAGCAAGTGAGCAAGCCTGTGCGGGCGGCCGTCATGGGCACCGGTTCGTGGGGCACCGCCTTCGGCATGGTGCTCGCCGACGCCGGCTGTGACGTGACCCTGTGGGCCCGCCGGCCGGAGCTGGCCGAGGCGGTCAACTCCACCCGGACCAACCCCGACTACCTGCCCGGCGTGGAACTCCCGGAGAACCTGCGCGCCACCGCCGACGCGGCCGAGGCGCTGCGCGAGGCGGACTTCACGGTCCTCGCGGTCCCCTCCCAGACACTGCGCGCCAACCTCGCCGAGTGGACCCCGCTGCTCGCGCCCGACACCGTCCTGGTCTCCCTGATGAAGGGCGTCGAACTCGGCTCCACCATGCGGATGAGCGAGGTCATCGAGGACGTCGCCAAGGTCGGCGCCGACCGCGTCGCGGTGGTCACCGGGCCCAACCTGGCCCGCGAGATCGCCGCCCGCATGCCCGCCCTCGCCGTCGTGGCCTGCACCGACGAGCGGGTGGCCCAGCGGCTCCAGGCCGCCTGCCACACGCCGTACTTCCGGCCGTACACCAACACCGACGTGGTGGGCTGCGAACTCGCGGGCGCGGTCAAGAACGTCATCGGGCTCGCGGTGGGCATCGCCGACGGCATGGGACTCGGCGACAACGCCAAGGGCTCGCTGATCACCCGCGGCCTCGCCGAGACCACCCGGCTCGGCCTCGCCATGGGCGCCGACCCGCTGACCTTCTCCGGACTCGCGGGCCTGGGCGACCTGGTGGCCACCTGCTCCTCGCCGCTGTCCCGCAACCACACCTTCGGCACCAACCTCGGCAAGGGCATGACCCTGGAGGAGACCATCGCGGTCACCCGGCAGACCGCCGAGGGCGTCAAGTCCTGCGAGTCCGTGCTCGACCTGGCCCGCCGGCACGACGTCGACATGCCCATCACGGAGACGGTCGTCAGCATCGTGCACGAGGGCAAGTCGCCGGTCGTCGCGCTCAAGGAGCTGATGGCCCGCAGCGCCAAGCCCGAGCGGCGCTGACGGCGGCCCGCGAGGCACCGTCCCGGGCCCGCCGCGCAACGCTGTGCGACCGTCCGCGCGACGCTGAGCGACGGCCCGGGGACGCGCGCTGACTTGGCCGCTACCTCCGGGTACTCTCAACGCGATATGAGCACCGAGAACCTTCCCCAGAGCCCTGAGCAGCCGTCGCGCAAGCCGCGCGTGGCCGTCGTGTTCGGCGGGCGCAGTTCCGAACACGGGATCTCCGTGGTCACCGCGGGCGCCGTCCTCAAGGCCATCGACCGGACGAAGTACGACGTCCTGCCGATCGGCATCACCACGGACGGCCGCTGGGCGCTGACGGCCGACGAGCCGGAGCGGATGGCCATCACCGACCGCCGCACCCCCAGCGTGGAGGACCTGGCGGAGTCGAGCGAGGGCGGCGTGGTGCTCCCCGTCGACCCGGCCAGCCGCGAGGTCGTCTACAGCGAGCCCGGCTCCGTGCCCAAGGCGCTCGGCGAGGTCGACGTCGTCTTCCCGGTGCTGCACGGCCCCTACGGCGAGGACGGCACCCTCCAGGGCCTGCTGGAGCTGTCCGGAGTGCCGTACGTGGGCGCCGGCGTGCTCGCCTCGGCCGTCGGCCAGGACAAGGAGTACATGAAGCGGGTGTTCACCTCCTTCGGGCTCAAGGTGGGCCCGTACGTGGTGATCCGGCCGCGCGAGTGGGCACGCGACGAGTCCGCCGCCCGCAAGAAGATCGTCGAGTTCGCGGGCGAGCACGGCTGGCCGCTGTTCGTGAAGCCCGCGCGCGCGGGTTCGTCGATCGGCATCACCAAGGTCGACGACCTGTCCGGACTGGACGAGGCGATCGCCGAGGCGCAGCGCCACGACCCGAAGATCCTGGTCGAGGCGGCGCTGCGGGGCCGCGAGATCGAGTGCGGCGTCCTGGAGTTCGAGGACGGTCCGCGCGCCTCCGTCCCGGCCGAGATCCCGCCGCCGGACGCCCACGCGTACTACGACTTCGAGGCCAAGTACATCGACTCCACGCCCGGTGTCGTCCCGGCGCCGCTCACCGAGGAGCAGACCGCCGAGGTGCGCGGGCTCGCGGTCGAGGCGTTCGAGGCGGCCTCCTGCGAGGGCCTGGTCCGCGCGGACTTCTTCCTCACCGAGGACGGCGAGTTCGTGATCAACGAGATCAACACCATGCCCGGCTTCACGCCGATCTCGATGTACCCGAAGATGTGGGAGGCGACCGGCATCGGCTATCCCGAGCTGGTCGACCGCCTGGTGCAGGCGGCGCTGCGCCGCCCGACGGGCCTGCGCTGACCGTCTGGCGGGTCAGTACCGCATGGAGGCGAGCCCTTCCGGGACCGCCTTCTTGACGGCCCCCGCCAGGTCCATCAGCACCTGGGCGCTGTGGTCCGACCCGGACAGCTTCTTCGGCAGCGTCACCTGCACATACGCGAGCCGGCCGGACGTGGTGAAACGCCACGTCCCGCCGTCCTCCTTCTCCATCAGCCAGTCGACGCCGTTGACCCCGCCGCCGATCGCGTTCGGGTCCTCACCCTGCGCCACCTTGGGATCGACCATCTTCGGCGGCCGGACGATGCCGCAGCGCAGTATGATCGCCGGGCTTCCCCAGCCCGCCGTGTAGGCGGACCGGGGTTCGGGGTCCCGGCGGCTCTGTCCGTCCACCGTGCGCGGCAGAACCTTGTCCAGGTCCCGGCAGAGCGGGGCGGTCTTCCCGTCGGGGGTGGGGACCGCCACGGCGTCGCTGTCGTCTGCCGTGGAACAGCCCGCGACCGCGATGAGCAGGGCCGGTGCGAGCAGGCCGAGAGGCCGGTGACGGAAGAAGTTCACCGGCCAAGCGTAGACGGGGGCTACAGATGCACGACCGGACAGGTCAGGGTGCGCGTGATGCCGTCCACCTGCTGGACCTTCGCGACCACCATGCGGCCGAGTTCGTCGACCGTCTCGGCCTGGGCGCGCACGATGACATCGTACGGACCCGTCACGTCCTCGGCCTGGAGTACGCCAGGGATCTTGCTGATCGTCTCGGCGACGGTCGACGCCTTGCCGACCTCCGTCTGGATCAGGATGTACGCCTGTACCACGGAACCTCCAGAGCGGCCACGAGGATCATGTGGGGGAAAGGAACGCCACGGTATCGCGTCGCCGCTCCCCGCGGGGAGACCTGCGAGGACCGGGCTTGCGCGCCAGGGTGCAGGCACCGCGGACGTTGACGGTCACCTGGACGGTATCCGACGGCCGGCACGGCCGCGTCGTGGGTCGTCACGACCGCGACGACGGACACCTCGACCGTATCGGGGACACTGATGACGCGCGACCGGGCACGGCAAGGCAGAGAACGGGCACGGCAAGGCAGAGAAGGGGAGCAAGGGACATGAAGGGCACTGTTGGTGAGCTCGGGGAGTTCGGGCTCATCAGGGAGCTCACCTCCCGTCTCACCACCACCCCGGCGGTCCGGGTCGGCCCCGGTGACGACGCCGCGGTGGTCGCCGCGCCCGACCGCCGGGTGGTGGCGAGCACCGACATCCTGCTGGAGGGCCGGCACTTCCGCCGTGACTGGTCCACGGCCTACGACGTCGGCCGCAAGGCCGCCGCGCAGAACCTCGCGGACATCGCCGCGATGGGCGCCGTACCGACCGCGCTGCTGCTCGGCCTGGTCGTCCCGGCGGAACTGCCGGTCACCTGGCCCACCGAGCTGATGGACGGCCTGCGCGACGAGTGCCAGGTCGCCGGCGCCTCCGTGGTCGGCGGGGACGTCGTACGCGGCGACACGATCATGGTGTCGATCACGGCGCTCGGCGATCTGCGCAACCACGAACCGGTCACGCGCGCGGGTGCCCAGCCCGGCGACCTCGTGGCCGTCACCGGCTGGCTGGGCTGGTCCGCGGCCGGTTACGCGGTGCTCGTCCGCGGCTTCCGCTCACCGCGCGCCTTCGTGGAGGCCCACCGGAGGCCCGAGCCGCCCTACCACGCGGGCCCGGCCGCCGCCGGACTCGGTGCCACCGCCATGTGCGACGTGAGCGACGGCCTGATCGCCGACCTCGGGCACATCGCCGAGGCCAGCAAGGTCCGCATCGACATCCGCTCCGGCGCGATCGACATCCCGACCCAGATGAACGACATCGGGCAGGCCGTCGGGGTCGATCCGCTCCAGTGGGTGCTGACCGGGGGAGAGGACCACGCGATCGTGGCGACCTTCCCGTCCGACACCAAGCTCCCGGCCCGCTGGAAGGTCATCGGCGAGGTCCTCAACCCGTCCGCGCTGCCCCAGGTCACCGTCGACGGGGCGCCCTGGACCAGCAAGGGTGGCTGGGACCACTTCGGGGACATCGAGTCATGAGCGCCGAGCGGGTGCCTCCCCGCGTACTGACCGTGGCCGGTTCCGACTCCGGCGGCGGCGCCGGCATCCAGGCCGACCTGAAGACGATGCTCGCGCTCGGCGTCCACGGCATGAGCGTGCTCACCGCGGTGACCGCGCAGAACTCCCTGGGCGTCCAGGGAGCCTGGGAACTGCCCGTGGCGGCGGTCCGGGCCCAGTACCGCAGCGTGGTCGACGACATCGGCGTGCAGGCCGTGAAGACCGGCATGCTGTCCTCCGCGGAACTGGTCGAGACGGTCGCCGAGTTGATCTCCGGCACGGACGCGCCGGCCGTGGTCGACCCGGTGGGCGTCTCCAAGCACGGCGACCCGCTGCTGGCCGCCTCCGCCCTGGACTCGGTGCGGACCAGGCTGCTGCCGGTGGCCACCGTGGCCACCCCGAACCTCGACGAGGTGGCCCAGCTCACCGGGGTGCGCGTGCGGTCCGAGGACGACCTGCGGCGGGCCGCGGCGGCCGTGCTCGAGTACGGGCCGCGATGGGTGCTGATCAAGGGGGGCCACCTGTCCGGGGAGGCCGTGGACCTGCTCACCGACGGCTCCGAGGAGCTCGTGCTCAGGGCCCCCCGCCACGACAACCGGCACACTCACGGCACCGGCTGCACGCTCGCCTCCGCGATCGCCTGCGGCCTGGCGCTGGGGCGTCCGGTGCCGGAGGCCGTCACGGCCGCCAAGGAGTACGTCACCGGTGCGATCGCCGCCGGGTTCGCCCTCGGCGCCGGCATCGGCCCCGTGGACCACGGCTGGGCGCTCAGGCGCGGCACCCCCTGAGGCCGGGGGCGCCCACCGCCCCCGGGTACGGCAAAAAGCCGGCCCACCGTGAGGTGGACCGGCTCAGTGCAGCGAGCCAGGCAGTGGCCGCGCGCGGATGGGGGTCCCCCGGCTCGACCGTGGTCGAGAGTGGGGGAGGTAGCGTCAGCGCGAAACCTTGCCGGCCTTGATGCACGAGGTGCAAGCGTTCACGCGCTTCGGCGTCCCGCTCACCACGGTACGCACACGCTGGATGTTCGGGTTCCAGCGGCGGGACGTACGGCGGTGCGAGTGCGAGATGTTGTTGCCGAAGCCCGGCCCCTTGCCGCAGACGTCGCAGTTGGCAGCCACGGGTCACTCCAAAGACTTCAGATGCACTTACGGTTAATCCCGGCAGGCCGGGATCGAGATCTAAGACCTGAGATCTTGAGTGGCGTTGCCAGGGGAACAGCCCGATCGGATCGGGCAACCGGAGCAGCATACAACGGCTGCTCCCGTTCCACGAAACTACCATGGCAGCTCAGGGCCCCGCTCCCGGCCCTCTTCCGGAGGACGCCCGTCCGGGGTCTACGCTGCGTCCACGTCCAGCCAGCTCAAGGGAGGCGCAGGTGCCGCAGGTGCCGCAGACATTCTTCGATGCTCTCGCGGTGCGCACCTGGTGCGGTCTGGCGCTCCGGGCACTGGGGCGGGCCCGTGAGGAGATCGACGCGATCAACGTCTATCCGGTGGCGGACGGCGACACGGGGACCAACCTGTACCTGACCCTGGAGTCGGCGGCGACGGCCGTGGAGGCGGTCTTCGCGGGCCACGGGACCGGCTGCGCGGAACCTTCCCTGGCGGACGCGGTACGGGCCATGGCGCACGGCGCGCTCATCGGCGCCCGCGGCAACTCCGGGACGATCCTGGCGCAGCTGCTGCGCGGCATGGCGCAGGTGCTCGCGGAGCCGGGTGACGCCGCGCGCATCGACGGCCCGGGACTGCGGCTGGCCCTGCGCCGGGCCGCCGACTCCGCCCGGCAGGCCGTCGCCCACCCCGTCGAGGGCACGGTGCTCACCGTCGCCTCGGCCGCCGCGGAGGCCGCCGAGGGGACCGAGGGTGACTGCGGGACGGTCGCGCGGGCCGCCTACGAGGGCGCGCGGACGGCCCTGGCGGCGACCCCGGGCCAGCTGGCCGTGCTGGAGCGGGCCGGCGTGGTCGACGCGGGCGGACGGGGGCTGGTGGCGGTGCTGGGGGCACTGGTGGAGGCGTTCACGGGGGAGACGCCCCGAGAGGCTCCGCTGCGGGGGACCGCGCACGGGCGTGGGGTGGCCGACGGGACGGATTCCGGCGGTCGCGGGCGCGGGCGTGGGGCGGCGGACGGGACGGATTCCGGCGGGCACGGGCGCGGGCGTGGGGTGGCGGACGGGACGGATCTGGGCGGTCGCGGGGCGGCGGCAGCGGGGTCCGGCGGGGACGTGGACGGCCGCGGGCAGGTGGCGGCGGGGGCCGGCCGGCACGCGGACGGGGAGGCGGGTTCCGTTCCTCGCGCGCGCGTGGAGGGCACGGCAGGGAGCGTTTCCGGTACCGCGCCCTGCGAGGCCGACCCCTGTGCCGCCGACGCGGCCGACACCGGCGGCCCCGCGTTCGAGGTGATCTATCTGCTGGAGGCCGACGACGCGGCCGTCGCCCGGCTGCGCGCGCGGCTCGACGCCCTCGGTGACTCCCTGGTCGTGGTCGGCGGCGACGGCCTGTGGAACGTGCACGTGCACGTCGACGACGCCGGTGCGGCCGTGGAGGCCGGAGTGGAGGCGGGACGGCCGTACCGGATCCGGATCACGCACTTCGGTCTCGGCGACGCGCACGCCGGCCGTGGGCGCGCTCCCCGCGAGCGCGTCCAGCGGGCGGTCGTCGCCGTCGTACCCGGCGAGGGACTGGCCGGGCTGTACGCCGAGGCGGGCGCCACCCCTGTCCTGGCCCGTCCCGGAGAGCCGCCGGCCAGCGGGGAGCTGGTGCAGGCGGTACGGCGTGCCCACGCGCGCGAGGTCGTCCTGCTGCCCAACGACGCCGAGCTGCGCCACACGGCCGCCGCGGCGGCGGAACAGGCCCGCACCGAGGGCATCCGCGTGGCCCTGATCCCGACCCGCTCCGCGGTCCAGGGCATCGCCGCGCTCGCCGTGCACGAGCCGGGGCGCCGGTTCGACGAGGACGTCGTCCAGATGACCTCGGCGGCGGGCGCCACCCGTCACGCCGAGGTCGTCGTGGCCGAGCACCGGTCCTGGACGACGGCCGGCATCTGCCAGGCCGGGGACGTGCTCGGTCTGATCGACGGCGACGTGGCGGTGATCGGCGCGGACGTCACCGCCACCGCGCGGACCGTGCTGGACCGCATGCTCCAGGCAGGCGGCGAGCTGGTCACGCTCGTCGTCGGAGACGAGGCGCCCGAGACCACCGCCGCGCACCTGGAGGCCCGCGTACGGGAGTCCTACCTGGCCGTGGACACGGTGGTGTACCGCGGCGGCCGACAGGGCGCGCTGCTGCTCATCGGGGTGGAGTGACGCCCGCGGTACGCCCCGGGGGAGACCGCCGCCACACCCGTTTCCCCGACCACTTCCGTCACGGTGTCCGCTGGCGGGAGTGACGGCCGCGGTGCGTCCCGGGGGGAGGTCGGCGTCCCACCCGCTTCCCCGACCAGTCCCGTCACGGTGTCCGCTGGCGGGAGTGACGGGCGTGGTGCGTCCCGGGGGAGACCGCCGCCACACTCGCTTACCCGACCAGTCCCGTCACGGTGTCCGCTGGCGGGAGTGACGGGCGCGGTGCGTCCCGGGGGAGGTCGGCGTCACACCCGTTTCCCCGACCACTTCCGTCACGGTGTCCGCTGGCGCTTCTTCGGTCGGCCCTGCGAACTCGGCCCCCGCGCTTCCTCGGCCACTTTCGCTTCCCGGTTTCTCGTGCTTCCTTGCCCGTTCGCGCTTCTTCGGTCGGGCCTGCCAGCTCGGCCGCTCTCGCTTCCTGGTCGCTCGCGCTTCTCCGGCCACCCGTGCGTCTTCGGTGGGCCCTGATCTCTTGGCCCCCCGCGCTTCCTCGGCCTCTCCCGCTTCCCGGTTCCTCGCGCTTCCCAGGGCGGTCCCGCCTCCTACGGCGGTCCCGCCTCCTACGGCGGTCCCACCGCTACGGCGGTCCCACCGCTACGGCGGTCCCACCGCTACGGCGGTCCCGTGTCCTTGGTCGGGTCCGTCTCTTTCGGCAGTCGCGGTCTCTCCGTCACCCGCGTTCCTCCGGCGCTCCCGCCTCCCGTGCCGCCTCCAGCAGCCGGGTCGCCTCCGTCCGCCGTGCGTGGACGGTCCCGCCGTCGCCGCAGTCCTCGTCGCCGTCGGCATCCCGGTAGGCCGTGAGCACGGCACGCGCGCGGGCCGCCGCCCGCGCGGGGAGGCCCAGGTCCGCCTCCAGCCGGCCCGCGGCCAGTTCCGCGCCGGTGCGTTCGTGCAGCGCGGCCGCACCGAGCGCGGCGAACACCGCGACGGCCCGGGTCATCCGCTCCAGCGCCGCCTCGAACGCGGCCCGGATCGCCGCGTCCTCGGTCTCCTCCGACGCCGAGCGCGTCAGCAGCTCCGCGAACTGGCGGTGGGTGCCGCCGAGCTCCACGGCGAGCTCCTCCCGGTCCGCCGGGCCGGCCGCCGTGAGCGCCCTCTCGCACTCCTGTACCGCCTGCCCCATCAGGGCGCGCGCGTCCGCCGCACCGGCTTCCCGGTCCAGCGCCAGCCAGGCGCGGGCCCGCAGCGAGCGGACGAGGAACTGGGCGTTGCCCAGCGCCCGCCACAGGCCACCCGCGCGCGCGTAGGCCCGCTCCGCCTCCTCCGTCAGGCCGGCGCCGGCCAGCGATTCGGCGGCCAGGTGGGCGAGCGTGGCGTGGTCCTGCTGCTCGGGCCAGTGCCGGGCCAGTTCGGCGGCCTTCAGGCGCTGCTCGGCGGCGGCCCTGTGCTCGCCCAGCTCGCCCAGGCAGTCCCCGAGCCACCAGCGGGCCTGGACGACCACCCCGTCGCCGTGCGTGCCGGCACTCAGGTCGGCCAGCGCGGACTCCAGCACCTCGGCGGCCTCCGCGTACCGCCCCTGCCGCAGCAGGAACCCGCCGAGCTGCTGCCGCGCCCAGGCGCCCAGGGTGCCGCTCTCGCCGGCCTCGTCGGCCCAGTGCGCGGCCTCCAGCGCGTGTCCGGCCGCCTCACCGGTCGCGTCCCGGCCGCCCAGCACCTCGGCGAGCTGGAGGTGCAGCTGGGCCCGCCCGACCGGCTCGACGTACGGCCCGCCGTGCTCCAGGGCCGCCCGCAGTGCCCGCTCGGCTCCGGCCGGGTCACCTGCCTGGTGGGCCAGAGCGGCGACCTGTACCTCGTACTCGACGGCGAACCAGGGGAGCCCGGTGGACACGTACGCGCCGGCGGCCCGCCGGAACAGCTCCGCCGCCCGTTGCGCGTCCCCGGTGAGCCCGGCCAGCTCGGCGAGGATCGCCCGCGCCTCGGCGGCCCGCGCCGCCAGCCGCACGTCGTCCCCGCCGCGGCCCTCGACGAGCGCGAGCACCTCCCGCGCGGCCGCCTCGGCGTCCAGGACGGCCCGGCGGACACCGCCCACGTCCCCCGGCCCGCCCTCCGGG
>NZ_WWJT01000302.1 GCF_009865385.1 Streptomyces sp. SID486
GCCGCGGCCGGGCGCGGGAGCGGCGCCGCGCGCTGTGAGCGGGTGGGCCGGGCCGGGCCGCTGACGGCGCCGCGCGCTGTGAGCAGGGGGCCGGTGCGGGCCGTTGACGGCGCCGCGCGCTGTGAGCGGGGGGCCGGTGCGGGCCGCTGACGGCGCCGCGCGCTGTATGCGGGCGGCCGGTGCGGGCCGCTGAGCGGGCTCGCCGGGGGCGGCGGGGTCAGCGGGCGGTGCCGGGCAGCGCCTCCAGCAGTTCCAGGGCCTCCTCCCAGCGGAAGCGGTCCTCGCCGCCCGCCTCGGGCGGCCGGGGTGCCCGCGAGCCGATGAGGACGCCCATCTCGCGGAGCCGGTCCAGGCTCTGCCGGTAGGCGGGGTGCGCGGCCTGGGCGGCGTTGAGGCAGGGCAGTGCCACGGTCGGGACGCCCATGCCGTACGCCTCGCACAGGATGCCGAGGGCGAGTGTGTCGGAGATCCCGGCCGCCCACTTGTTTATCGTGTTGAACGTGGCCGGGGCGACGGCGATGGCGTCCGGGGGCGGCAACGGCCGGGGGTCGCCCGGCAGGCGCCACGCGGAGCGGATCGGATAGCCGGTCTGCGCCTCGACGGCCGGCGCGTCGATGAAGCCGAGGCCCTGCGGTGTGGCGACGACGCCGACGTCCCAGTTCGCCTCCCGGGCCGCGGTGATCAGCCTGCCGACGTCACCGGCGACACCCGCCGCGCAGACGACGACGTACAGGAAGGGCTTCTGGCTTGGGGCGGTCGGATCGCTCACACGCGTCTCCCGGTCGGCATCCGAAGTGGCACGGTTCCGGCAGCCTACGACGCCTCCGTCCGGGCGGTCGCCGCCGCTCGGTCCGGGACGGGCCAACGGCCTCCGCCCGGGGCGTCAGTCCGGGACGGGTGGACGGGCCCGGCCCGGGTCGGTGGACTCCTGGCCGCGCGTCCGCACGGTGCCCACGGTCCGCAGCAGCCGGTCGGCCGGCTCACGCAGCCGCGGGTGCGCGAGCACCGTGTTGCGCAGGCCGCGCACCGGCCGGCGCCAGAGCCGGTGGGCCAGCGCCACCGGGTGGGGACGGGCGGCGAACCCCTCGCCGACCCTGAGTTCGCGGGTCTTCAGCCAGTCCTTGTACTCCTTGTCGCCCCGGCCGAGGTCCACGAGGGTCACCCCGTGCCGGGCGGCCGCTTCCGCGGTCCGCAGATGCATCATCAACCCGGGTGAGTATGAAGGGAGTTCGGGATCGTACGCGGTGAACCAGGCGGCCAGCACCGTGCTCGACCGGGGGCCGAAGTGGGCAGCGACGGGCCGGTCACCCGCGTACAGCACGGACAGGACGCCGGTGAAGTGCTCCTCGCGGACGTGGAAGAGGTGGTCGACGAGGCCGACGATCCACGGGCGGGAGAACCGGTCCATCCGGCCGGTCCTGCGGTACTGCGCCGACTTCCAGCGCATGAGGGTGCGCAGCATGCGCGGGTCGCGTTCGTCGAACTCGAACCGCACCTCGCCGACGTCCCGGCCGAGCCGGCGCTCCTTCTTCAGCGTCGTCTTGGCCAGCCCCGGGTAGGTGCCGCGCAGCCACTGCGGGTAGCCGCCGTCGCCCGGCTTCACGTCGATCACCGGCGAGGCGAACGTCCCGGTGACATGGGGCCCGAACGGCCGTTGCCCCTGCACGAGATGGTCGAACTCGAAGATGCTGAGCCCGCAGGCGCGCAGCAGTTCCCGGGTGCTCCAGGTGACCCCGGGCCGGTGCACGAGGGCCTGGCAGTCGGACAGTCCGAGCCCGACGGCCCGGCCGGTACCGAACGGACCGCGTTCGTAGGGGAGGAAGCCGACCGGTTCGGCGCCCTCACGCAGCACGGCCACCCTGACGCCGCCGCGGTAGCGGCCCACGCCGACGGCGAACTCCGGGGCGAGGAAGGGGTTGGCGTACTCGGGCGATTCGTCCATCGCGCGGTGCCAGGCCGCGCGCAGTCCGGACGTCAGCTCGCCGGTTCTGTGGATGGTGATGCGCACCTAAGCTCGACCGCCCTTCCGTCGCAGCCAAGGATGCCCCAGGCGACTGACGGTTCGCCACAGGTATGCGGACATCGGTGACGACTGCGGATGCAGGGTGCGTTTCCCCTCGCGCCGGCCGCCCGCCGACGGCGCGGGCCGCCCCCCTCCCCCGGCCCCCGGGACGTGCGCGCCACTCCCCGGGGCGTGCGCGCCGCGCAGGGGCGTCGGGGTGTCCGCGGTATTGACATGAACCTGCGCCAACCCCGAGGCTCATGCGTGAAGTTGCTCGAATGATGCTCGTTTCAAGCGCATCCGAGCATTTCTGTTTCGAGGACACGCAATCCGCAAGGGTGCGAGGGGAGCTGTTCCGCCGTGCAAAGACCACGAAGACTGCGTCACCGTGTGCCGTGGCCGGCCTGGATCCCGCTGGGGCTGGCGAGCGTCCTGGCCGGGACCGCGCTCGCCGCTCCGGCGCCGGCCCAGGCCGCGGCCACCGCGTCCGGCGCCGTACTGGACCCGGCTCACGGCAGCGTCAGCTGGCAGAGCCCGGTCTACGACAAGGGGACGGGCGGCGGCCCGGAGAAGTGCCCTGCCGCCGCCGACGACCCCGCCGACACCGTCTGCGACCGTTTCGACCTGAGCGTCTCGGTGCCGGACGGCTACTGGGACGACAATCCCGAGGGCGGCGTCCCGCTGTCGGTCAGGTGGGACCGGTCCTCGGACGACTTCGACCTGTACGTCTACGACGACCACGGCAAGCAGGTGGCGTCCAGCGCGGGCACCGCCGACCCGGAGGCCACGGTGATCCCGCGCGCCTCGGGGACGTACCACGTCGTCGTGGTGCCGTACGACGTGCACGGCGGCTCCTTCACCGGCACCGCCTATCTGCCCGCGACCACGGACGCCGGTGATCTCACGTCCTTCGCGGGCGGCGACGGCAGTTACACCATCGAGGCCGGCCGGCTCACGGCCCGCGCCGACTTCCTGACGGGCGGCCGGCTGCGGCTCCAGGCCGATCCGTCGGGTTCGCTCAGTGATCCGGCCGGTACCGCCATCGTGCGCCGGACGCCCGCTCGCGAGCGGCGCACCGCCGCCTTCGACGCGGGCGCCTACTACGGCATCCGCTCCCCTGAGGCCGTGCTGCGGGTGTACAAGAAGCCGCTGCGGTTCGGGCTGTACAAGCCCGACAACCGCACCCGGATCTGGCAGGAGGACAAACCGCTGCGCTGGTCGACCGGCGGGATGCGGCAGAGCCTCGCGCGCGGCGCGCAGGAGCAGTTCTTCGGCGGCGGCGAGCAGAACGGCAGCTTCTCGCACCGCGGGCAGACCATGTACGTCGCCAACAGCTTCGACTGGAACGAGGGCGGCTACAACAACTCCCAGCCGTTCTACCTCTCCAGCGCGGGCTACGGCGTCTTCCGCAACACCTTCGCCCCGGGTGTCTACACCTTCGGCTCACCGGTCACCACCGGGCAGCAGGAACGGCGCCTGGACGCCTACTACTTCCTCGGTGACGCGAAGCAGGTCATCGGCGCGTACACGGCGTTGACGGGCAAACCCTTCATGCCGCCGGTGTACGGCCTGGAGCCCGGTGACTCCGACTGCTACCTGCACAACGCCAACCGGGGCGAGCGGCACACCCTGGACGCGCTGAAGATCGCCGACGGATACACCGCGAACCGGATGCCGCTCGGCTGGATGCTGGTCAACGACGGTTACGGGTGCGGGTACGAGAACCTGGAACAGACCGCGAAGGGCCTCCAGGACCACCAGGCCCAGCTCGGCCTGTGGACCCAGGACGGCATCGACAAGCTGGCCGACCAGGTCAAGGCCGGGCAGCGGGTGGCCAAGCTGGACGTGGCCTGGGTCGGCAACGGCTACAAGTTCGCGCTGGACGCCTGCGACGCGGCGAAGAAGGGCATCGAGGACAACAGCGACGCGCGCGGTTTCGTGTGGCTGCCGGTTTCCTGGGCGGGCGCCCAGCGCTGCGGGGTGCTGTGGAGCGGCGACCAGAAGCTGTCCTGGGACTACATCCGCTGGCAGATCCCGACCTATGCCGGGGCGACGATGTCGGGCATCGCCTACAACACCGGTGACGTGGGCAGCATCTACCGCCACGACCCCGAGATGTACGTCCGCGACCTCCAGTGGAAGGCGTTCCTGCCCGCCATCATGACGATGGACGGCTGGGCCACCGACCTCACCACCGGCAAGCCCGCCGAGCAGCAGCCGTGGCGGGACGGTGAGCCGTACACCTCGGTCAACCGCAAGTACCTGCAGCTGAAGGAGCGGCTGCTGCCGTACATGTACACCCTCTCCGCCCAGGCGGCGAGGACGGGCGTGGGCGCGGTGCGTCCGCTGTGGCTGGAGTACCCGGACGATCCCGGCACCCTCGGCGCCGGCGCGAAGTACGAGTTCCTGTCCGGGCCGGACTTCCTCGTCGCGCCGGTGTACCAGGACTCCGACACGCGCGACGGCATCTATCTGCCGAAGGGCACCTGGACCGACTACTGGACCGGCCGCACCTACCGCGGCCCGACCACGGTCGACGGCTATCACGCCCCGCTGGACACCCTGCCGCTGTTCGTACGCGAGGGGGCGGTCGTCCCCATGTGGCCGAAGGACACGACGAGTTGGCAGACCCGCGACCGGCACGAGCTGGACTGGGACCTGTACCCGGCGGCGCACCGCGCCAGCCACTACACGCTGTACGAGGACGACGGCGTGACCCGTGACTTCGCCCGAGGCGCGGCGGCCACCCAGCGGGTGTCGGTGCGCGGTGACGCCCGGGGCACGACCGTGACGGTCGGAGCGAGCAGGGGCGAGTACGCGGGCAAGGTGACCGCACGCACGTACCGGTTCACCGTGCACGGCGGCACCGCTCCCGCCCGGGTCCTGCTGGACGGGCGCCGACTCCCGCGCGGCGCCTGGTCGTACGACGCCTCCCGCCGTGTCACGACCGTCACCACGGCACGGCTCCCGCTCGACCGCGCCTTCACCGTGCGCCTGGTCGACGAAAGGTAAAGGAACCGTATGGTCTAGTCCAAAGAGCAAGTTGGTCTAGTCCAACTTATTGACGTGGCCGCAACAGCTCCCGGAGGGTGGGGCTCCCCGCATCGGGGTCCCCACCCTCTGGAGGCACGTATGAGACGTCTTCGGGCATGCCTGGGCGCGGCGGCTGCCGTCACCCTCGCCGCGGCCGGCGCCACCGCCCTCGTCGCGGGCAGCGCGTCGGGCGCGACCACCGCGCTGGACAACCGCTGGTACGCCGCCGCTCCCTACCTGATGCCGCTGGACAACGACCCGCCGGACGCGTCCGCCATCATGGACGCCACCGGTCTGAAGGCGTTCCAGCTGGCTTTCGTCCTCGCGCCCAACGGCGGTGGCTGTACACCCACTTGGGGCGGCACGGCGCCGGTCTCCTCGGACACCGCCGTGCAGTCGGTCATCAGCACCATCCGGGCCAAGGGCGGTGACGTCTCCGTCTCCATCGGCGGCTACGGCGGCACCAAGCTCGGACAGGCGTGCGCGGACCCGGCGTCCACGGCGGCCGCCTACCAGCAGGTCATCACCAGGTACGGGCTGCACGCGATCGACTTCGACCTGGAGGAGCCGGAGTACGAGAACACCGCGGCCATCAGGAACGAGATCGGCGCCGCGAAGATCCTCCAGCAGAACAACCCCGGGCTGTACGTGTCCGTGACCACGGCCGGCACGGCGGACGGAACCGGCTGGTTCGGCAAGCAGATGCTGCTGGAGGCCAAGTCGCAGGGGTTCACCCCGAACAACTTCTCCATCATGCCGTTCGACGGCGGCTTCAACGGGGCGGCGAGCCAGACCGGCGCACTCACCAACTTCAACTCGATCCTGCAGTCCACCTTCGGGTGGGACCAGGCGACCGCCTACGCCCACGAGGGTTTCTCGGGCATGAACGGCCGCAGCGACACCGGCGAGTACTTCACCCAGGCCGACTTCCAGACGGTGCTCGACTACGCCACGAGCCACCACATGGACCGGTTCACGTTCTGGTCACTGAACCGCGACCGGCAGTGCACCCCGGCCGACAACGGCGGCCGCACGTCCGGCACGTGCTCCAGCGTGGCCCAGAACTCCTGGGACTTCGCCAAGTACTCGGTGAAGTTCGCCGGAGTCACCCCGCCGACCTCGACCCCCACGCCCACCCCGACGCCGACACCTACCCCGACCTCCTGCAAGACGGCGTGGAGTGCGACGGCGACGTACACGGCCGGCAACGAGGTCTCGTACGGCAAGCACAACTGGAAGGCCAAGTGGTGGACCCAGAACGAGGCGCCCGGGGCGTCCGAATGGGGCCCGTGGCAGGACGAGGGAGCCTGCTGAACCTCTTGACGCGTCAGGTCCGGACCCTTAGCTTCTCGGGTCACCGGCGAACAAGGATGCGTTCAGCGTTCATCATGCTGAACGCATCCTCACCTGACGAAGGGACCCCCACATGACCCGGTCACGGCTTCTCGCGGCCCCGGCCGCCGCGGGCCTCGCCCTCGCGCTCACCGTCCTCACCGCGGGCGGCGCCGACGCCGCCGACCCCGGCAAGGCGCCGGGCGGCAACTTCGACCTGTCCGTCTGGCAGCTCCAGGAGCCCGTCGGCTCCCCCGGCAAGCCCACCACCATCCCGTCCTCCCGCCTCCAGGGCGCGAACGGCTACCAGGACGCGTACTTCTACACCGACTCCCGCGACGGCGCGATGACCTTCTGGGCGCCCGAGAAGGGCGTCACCACACCGAACTCCAACTACGCCCGCTCCGAACTGCGGGAGATGAACCGCGACGGCAGCGCGGCCGACTGGTCGCTCGGCGGCTCCCACCGGCTGAGCGCGACGCTGCGCGTGGTGTCCGTGACGGCGAACGTGTGCGTCGGCCAGATCCACCTGGGCTCCGGCGGATCGTCCACGAAGCCGCTGGTGGAGCTGTACTACCACGCGAACGGGGACATAGTCCTCGGCACCGAGGACTCACCGTCCGGCGGGCAGACCCCGCACACGGTCGGGCACGTCGCCGTCGGGAAGACGTGGAGCTACACCATCGCCGTCTCCGGCGGCGACACCGTCGACCTGACCGTGAACGGCACCACCACCCACTACGGCATCCCGTCGTCCTTCAAGCCCTACAAGCAGTACTTCAAGGCCGGCTCCTACAACCAGTCCTCCTCGGACAGCACCACCAAGGGCGCCCGGGTGGCCTTCTACGGGCTGACCGTGTCCCACGGCTGACACCCGGCCCCACCTGCGTGAGTGGTGCAATCACCGGGACGGTCGTAGCGTCGGTGGGACGCGGTCGGACACGGCACGACAGTGGGAGCGGCCATGCGCGGATCAATGGTGGGAACGGCGGTCACCCTGGCGGCGGGAGCGCTGCTGACGGCGACGATGACGACGGCGACGGCCAGTCCGCCGACCCCCGCGGCCACGCCGCACCGGACCGGTTCGTCCCAGCCCGTCCTGGTCGACTGCCTGTGGCACCGCACCGTCCGCCCCGACGACTTCCTCCTGGCCTGCGGCGACGGCAACAGCCGCCTCACCGGACTGCACTGGGACAAGTGGAGTCCGGGCGGGGCGACGGCCGTGGGCCTGAACCTCGTCAACGACTGCAAGCCGTACTGCGCGGCCGGCACCTTCCACGCCTATCCGGTCAGCATCCGGCTCGACGGCTCGAAGACCTGGAAGAAGCATCCGGAGTTCCAGCGCTACACCCGGCTGAGCCTCACCTACCCCGGAGTCCGCCCGGAGGGCTACCGGCAGGTCATGACCTACCCGCTCTGGGACTGACTGCCCGGGCCCGGCACCCGGGCCCGGCCGGACCGTCGCCCAGGCCGTGGCCGCGCCTCCCGCCTGCGGGACGCCCCGGCACCCGGGCCCGGCACCTCGTCAGGAGCGCCACGGCCAGGCGCCACGCAGGCGGCTACGGCCAGGCGTCACCCGGGTGACTACGGCCAGGCGTCACCCGGGCGCCCCCTCGTACGGCCCGTGACGGTGGTCCGCGCGGGCGATCCCGCGGCCCCGGCTCCCGGCACCCGCGGCCCGCGGCCCCTCATGTTGGTGTGACCCCGAACGCCGGCGCCTCGCGCGCCGACCGAAAAGAGGTCACATGCCCCGAATCCCCCGCCTGACCGGTGCCGCCGTCGCCGCGCTCACGCTCGGCCTCGTCATGACCGCGCCCGCCGCACCCGCCGCCGAGGACGATCCGCTCGTCACCGACGCGCGGGTCGTCGCCCGCTTCGGTCTGGCCGCCGGGCAGACGCCCGAGAACATCGCGCTCGAACCCGACGGCTCCGCCGACCTCACCTTCGCCTTCGCCCGCCGGGTCGCCCACGTCACCGTGGACGGGACCACCACGTCGCGCGCGCAGCTGCCGGAGGTGGCGGACCCGGACACCCCCGTCGTCCACAGTGCCGTGGTGACCGGCATCGCCCGGGCCCACGACGGCACGCTGTACGTCGCCTACGCCACCGGGACCCGCGAGACCGGCGTCTGGCGTGTCTCTCCCGGCACCGCGCCGGTGCAGATCGCCCAGCTGCCGCCCGACGGGTTTCCCAACGGGCTGGCCCTCGACGAGCGCCGGGGCGTCCTCTACGCGGCCGACTCGGTCCGCGGCACCGTCTGGCGCGTCCCGCAGGCGGGGGGCGCGGCCACGGCCTGGGCGACGGGTCCGGCGCTGGCTCCGCTGCCGGCGCCGCCGGCCTCCGGCCTCGGCGCCAACGGCGTCAAGGTCCACCGGGACGCGGTGTGGGTGTCCAACACCGACCGGGGCACGCTGCTGCGCCTCCCCGTGCTCCCGGACGGCTCCGCAGGCCCCGTCGAGACCCGGGGTGACGGGCTCGGCGGCATCGACGACTTCGCCTTCCCGGGGCACGGCAGGAGCGCCCTGGCCGCACTGGGCTCCGTCGGCAAGCTGGTGCTGGTGGGTCCGGACGGCACCGTCACGACCCTGCTCACCGCGCAGGACGGCCTGTCCGACCCGACCTCGGTCGCGGTCCGCGGCCGGACGGTCTACGTGCCGAGCGCCGCGTTCACCACCCGCCGCGACCCGAACCTCCTCGTCGCCCACCTGCGCCACCTGATCGGCCGCGGATAACCCGGCGAGGGCCGCACCGGCGCCCACCACCGCCGCCACGCCCCTCATCCGGCCCGCCGGCGGCCGTTGCCAACGGTGGGCCGTGGTCCGCCGGCGGATGGTGGCCCGTCGGTGGGCGGCGGTCCGCCGGTGGGCCGTGATCCGCCAGTGGGTGGTGGCCAGCCGGTACGTGGTGGTCCGCCGTGGTGGTCCGTCAGTGGGCCGTGATCCGTCGGTGGGTGGTGGTCCGCCGGTACGTGGCGGTCCGCCGGCCGGGGGCGGGGGGCGGTGTCAGGACAGTTCGGCCAGCAGGTCGCCGCCCTCCACCTGCTGGATGCGGTTGATGGCCAGGCGGGAGACGCGGCCCGCCTTCGGGGCGGTGATCGTCGCCTCCATCTTCATCGCCTCGATGGTGGCGATCGTGGCACCGGCCTCCACCTCGTCGCCCTCCGAGACGGCGAGGGTCACCACACCGGCGAACGGCGCCGGGACATGGCCGGGATCGGCCCGGTCGGCCTTCTCCGTCGCCGGGACGTCGGTGGCGGCCGACCGGTCACGCACCTGGATGGGCCGCAGCTGGCCGTTGAGCGTGGACATCACGGTGCGCATCCCGCGCTCGTCGGCCTCGCCGATGGCCTGCAGCTCGATCAGCAGCCGGACGCCGGGGTCCAGGTCGACGGCGTACTCCTTGGCGGGACGCAGGCCGTAGAAGAACGCCTTGCTGTCGAGCACGCTGGTGTCGCCGAAGCTCTGCCGGTGCGTGTCGAACTCCCGGGTCGGACCCGGGAAGAGGAGCCGGTTGAGGGTGGCCCGGGGGTCCTTGCGGAGACCGTCGCGGTCCTCCGCGGACAGTTCGGGGGCGGGCTTGGCGGCGGCCCTGCCCTGCAGCGCCTTGGTGCGGAACGGCTCCGGCCAGCCGCCGGGCGGGGTGCCCAGCTCTCCGCGCAGGAAGCCGATCACCGAGTCGGGGATGTCGTAGGTGTCCGGGGCCGTCTCGAAGGCGTCCGGGGAGACGCCGGCGCCGACCAGGTGCAGGGCCAGGTCGCCGACCACCTTGGAGGACGGGGTGACCTTGACCAGGCGGCCGAGGATGCGGTCGGCGGCGGCGTACATCGCCTCGATGTCCTCGAAACGGTCGCCGAGGCCGAGGGCGACGGCCTGGGTGCGCAGGTTGGACAGCTGGCCACCGGGGATCTCGTGGTGGTAGACGCGCCCGGTCGGGGAGGCGAGGCCCGCCTCGAACGGGGCGTAGACCTTGCGCACGCCCTCCCAGTACGGCTCCAGGTCGCCGACCGCCTGCAGGTCCAGGCCGGTGGGCCGCTCGGAGTGGTCCGTGGCGGCGACGATCGCGGACAGCGACGGCTGGGAGGTCGTACCGGCCATGGAGGCCACCGCCCCGTCGACCGCGTCCGCGCCCGCCTGGATCGCGGCGAGGTAGGTGGCGAGCTGGCCGCCCGCGGTGTCGTGCGTGTGCAGGTGGACCGGCAGGTCGAACTCGCGGCGCAGTGCCGAGACGAGCTTGGCGGCGGCCGGTGCGCGCAGCAGTCCGGCCATGTCCTTGATCGCGAGGACATGGGCGCCGGACGCCACGATCTGCTCGGCGAGGCGCAGGTAGTAGTCGAGCGTGTAGAGCCGCTCCGCCGGGTCACCGAGGTCGGCGGTGTAGCAGAGCGCGACCTCGGCGATCGCCGTGCCGGTCTCGCGGACGGCCTCGATGGCGGGGCGCATCTGGCCGACGTCGTTCAGGGCGTCGAAGATGCGGAAGATGTCGATGCCGGTGGCGGCGGCCTCCTGCACGAAGGCGTCGGTCACCTCGGTCGGGTACGGCGTGTAGCCGACGGTGTTGCGCCCGCGCAGCAGCATCTGCAGGCAGATGTTCGGCACCGCCTCGCGCAGGGCGGCCAGCCGCTCCCAGGGGTCCTCGGCGAGGAAGCGCAGCGCGACGTCGTAGGTGGCGCCGCCCCAGCACTCCAGGGACAGCAGCTGCGGCAGGGTGCGGGCGACGGCCGGGGCGACGGCCAGCAGGTCCTTGGTGCGCACCCGGGTGGCGAGCAGCGACTGGTGGGCGTCGCGGAAGGTGGTGTCGGTGACGCCGATGGTGGGCGACTCGCGCAGGTGCCGGGCGAATCCGTCGGGGCCGAGGTCCACCAGGAGCTGCCGGCTCCCGGCAGGCGGCTCGCCCGCGGGCAGCGCCGGCAGCTTGGTCAGCGGGTCGGGCAGGTCGGGCCGTTCGCCGTGCGGCTTGTTGACGGTGACGTCGGCGAGGTAGGTGAGCAGCTTGGTGCCGCGGTCGGCCGAGTGGCGGGCGGTCAGCAGGTGCGGACGCTGCTCGATGAAGGAGGTGGTGACCCGGCCCGCCTGGAAGTCGGGGTCGTCCAGGACCGCCTGGAGGAAGGGGATGTTGGTGGCCACGCCGCGGATGCGGAACTCGGCGACCGCGCGCCGGGCCCGGCCGATGGCGGCGTGGAAGTCGCGGCCCCGGCAGGTGAGCTTGACCAGCATGGAGTCGAAGTGGGCGCTGATCTCCGTGCCGGCGTGGGTGGTGCCGCCGTCGAGCCGGATGCCGGAGCCGCCCGGGGAGCGGTAGGCGCTGATGCGGCCGGTGTCCGGGCGGAAGCCGTTGGCGGGGTCCTCGGTGGTGATGCGGCACTGGAGGGCGGCGCCGCGCAGGGTGACGGTGTCCTGGGCGAGACCGAGGTCGGCGAGGGTCTCGCCGGAGGCGATCCGCAGCTGGGCCTGGACCAGGTCGACGTCGGTGACCTCCTCGGTCACGGTGTGCTCGACCTGGATGCGCGGGTTCATCTCGATGAACACGTGGTTGCCCGAGCGGTCGAGCAGGAACTCGACCGTGCCGGCGTTGCGGTAGCCGATCTCGCGGGCGAAGCGCACGGCGTCGGCGCAGATCCGGTCGCGCAGCTCCGGGTCCAGGTTCGGGGCCGGGGCCAGCTCGATGACCTTCTGGTGGCGGCGCTGCACCGAGCAGTCGCGTTCGAAGAGGTGGATGACGTTGCCGTCGCCGTCGGCGAGGATCTGCACCTCGATGTGGCGGGGCTCGACGACGGCCTTCTCCAGGAAGACGGTCGGGTCGCCGAACGCGGACGCGGCCTCGCGGGAGGCGGCCTCGATGGACTCGCGCAGCTGGGCCGGGTCCTCCACCCGGCGCATGCCGCGGCCGCCGCCTCCGGCGACCGCCTTGACGAAGACCGGGAAGCCGATGTCCTCGGCGGCGCGGACGAGTTCGTCCACGTCGTTGGAGGGCGCGGAGGAGCCCAGCACGGGCACGCCGGCGGCACGGGCGGCGGCGACCGCGCGGGCCTTGTTGCCGGTCAGCTCCAGCGTGGCCGCGCTGGGGCCGACGAAGGTGATGCCCGCCTCCTCACAGGCCCGGGCCAGTTCGGGGTTCTCGGACAGGAAGCCGTACCCGGGGTAGACGGCGTCGGCGCCCGCGCGGCGGGCGGCGGCGACGATCTCGTCCACGGAGAGGTAGGCCCGCACGGGATGTCCCGGCTCGCCGATCTCGTACGCCTCGTCGGCCTTGAGCCGGTGCAGCGAGTTGCGGTCCTCGTGCGGGAAGACGGCGACGGTGCGCGCGCCCAGTTCGTAGCCCGCCCGGAACGCCCGGATCGCGATCTCTCCACGGTTGGCGACCAGCACCTTGCGGAACATGGTGGTTTCCCTTCAGCTGCCCTGCCGGCGACGAACACCCTGGTGTCAGCCACGCGCTGCCGTACTCGCGGACACCCTAGGGGCTGCCCATGGGGGTCGATGTGCGAAAACCATCACACTGC
>NZ_WWJT01000303.1 GCF_009865385.1 Streptomyces sp. SID486
CGGCTGCGGAACCGGCCGGCCGCGAAGCGGACCAGGGACATGTTCATCTCGATCAGCGTGTTACGGGCGTAGCTGTACTCCGGTGTGCCCTCTTCCAGCACCGCGAGCTGGTCGAAGAACAGGCGCGACAGCTCGCGGGCGTCCTTCGGCGCCACCCGGGAAGGGTCGGGGACCTCCGGCAACCGGGCCGTCCGCGTGTCCACCATCTGGGTGCTCATGAGCGCCATTCTGTTCCCCTCCCAAAAGTCGAGCCAACCGTCGCTGCCTGCCGAAACGGCCGACGACGCATCGTCTACCCCCTCATCCTGCATCCATGTCCGCCTCATCTCGCACCGATGTCCGACCGTCCGCCGCACGGCCCACGTCCGCCTGATCAGGCGGAAGTCTTCCTGATCAGGCGGAAGTCCTCGGTTGTGGCTGGTCCCCTCGGGCCCGGAGCTGCTCGTTGATGCGCTGGGCTTCTTCGAGCTGGTCCTCCAGGATGACGATGCGGCAGGCGGCCTCGATGGGCGTGCCCCCGTCGACGAGTTCGCGGGCGCGGGCCGCGACGCGCAGCTGGTAGCGGGAGTATCGGCGGTGACCGCCTTCCGAGCGCAAGGGTGTGATCAGGCGGTGTTCACCGAGCGCGCGGAGAAAGGCCGGGGTGGTGCCGAGCATCTCGGCAGCCCGGCCCATGGTGTAGGCGGGGTAGTCGTCGTCGTCGAGGTTGTCGACGGGACGGGGACCGGCAGCGGGCATAGACCTCTTCTTTCGCGGACGCGTCGGGGGGCCCGGGTACCGTTTCCGGCACCCGGGCCCCGAGCTTTCAACACCATCTGCCGGCTGGCTATGCCGGCCTTCTTATTCCGCGGTGCCGCCTGGGAGGGCGGGACTGCGGGGATCGCGAATGCGTGACCGGGGACCACCTTCCAATCCGGGGCCTGCGGTACCCGGGCGGACAGCTCCCGCGCCCGGGCGATCCTGATGGCGTTCGGCTCCTTTACCTTCGATTACTCGGTTGTGGTGCTGGGTACAGCCGGTACTGCTCACAGCCCCTCGGGGCTGTGTCCTTCTCATCCTGCTCGCACGGCAGTTCGTGTCTGCCGAGCCCACTTCGACTCTTGCGTACGACAGAACACTAACCCTGCCGCGAGCCAATGTCTACTCCCGTCAGGGTAGATTTTCTCAGAAGTCGATGCACGTACTTCTATTGCGCCGGACACCTTCCCGTTCGGCCCCCTTCACGATCGCCCCCTCTACGATCGGCCCTCAGCGATCGGCCCCTTCCACGTTCGGCTGCCCCTACGACGCACCGGCCTTGCCGGCCTCCCGGGCCCTTCTCGCGATGCGCTCGTCGTGCACGAAGAGACCCACGCCCACCGCCAGCACCAGGCACGCGGCCCAGACCGCCCGCACCCCCCAGGCGAGCGTCAGCCAGCCGCTGCTGAACGCCCCCGCGAGGAACGCGAGGACCACGCACCCGAACTGCCCGGCCCGGCGCCTTGCCGCCCGGTCCCCGGCGACCACCGCCTGATAGGCGTTCTGCATGGCCGACCGGAGGTTCCCAGTGGTCATCGTGCTGTTGTAGACGGCATCGACAAGGGTGCGGAACGTCGACATCTGTACCGAGGCCATGAAGGCGACCAGAACGGTGACGAGCGCGTCCGGCGCGTCGGCGGGAATCAGACCGACCACCGCCAGCACCACGAGCTCCAGCACCATGGCCACACACGCCGGCCGGCGCAGTACCGCCGCCACCCTCGGTCGGTTGAGCGTCTCCGCGACCAGGACCCCGCCCAGGAAGGCGACCACCGGAGGAACGTGCCCCAGCGCCTGCCACCAGTGCTGCTGCGCGGCCGCCACCCCGAGCAGGACCACGTTGCCGCTCTGCGCGCTGGCGAACACTCCGTCGCGGCTGATGAACGTATAGGCGTCCAGACCGCCGCCCACCAGGGCCAGCAGTACACCCAGACGCACCGACCGGTCCGTCGCCGGCACATCCGGTGCCCGCGCTGACGCGTCCACCGGCCCGGGCCCGGGTCCGGGATCAGGAGCGCCCCCGGACCGCGGCGTGGCATCCGACATGCCGTTGCACCCCTTCCCGACTGACCGCCCCGCAACGCTGTACCACCCGGCGGCCTCGGCCACACCCCCTCACCTCCGGGACCGGTACCGCCGCGCCGCCGTCGCCGGCCCGATCACAGAGAACGTGCGTGACGGCGCTCGTGGCCGCGGCGGCCGAGCACCCCCGACCTCCCCCGCCGGCGCACCGCCACACGACCCCGGAGCAAGGTCAGCGCCCGCACCGCGGGCGGGCCCGATTCACGCCGAGCGGACGACGGAACCTTCACCCGCCCGCTCCCCCGAACGGCCGACACACCGCACCGCACGGCGCCCCTAGCGTCGAACCACGACGGCACCAGCAGCCCCCACACAGCGAGAGCGAGAACACGATGCGGAACACACGAGAAGACCACCACGGACGCGTCATCGCGGGCGTCGACGGCCACAAGGACAACGTCGTCACGCTGCGGTACGCGGCCGAAGAAGCCCGACGGCGCCACGCCGTCCTCGTCGCCGTCACGGCGTGGAGCCCCTACGGCGGTGACATCGCCGAACGCACCCTGCCCTGCCCCGAACTGGACGCATGCCAGAAGGCATCGGCGCGGACCATGCTGGACATCACCTGCGCCCGCGCCCGGCTCCCCGAGGGCCTGTCGCTGGAGCGCAGGGTGGAGAAGGGTCTCCTCGGACCCGTTCTGGCCCAGCTGGCCCGCGGACCGCACGATCTGCTGGTCATCGGCCCCCGTCACCGGCAGCGACTGACGTGTCTGCATCCCTCCCCCGACCGGTACTGCCTCCGCAACGCCGCGGCGCCCCTCCTCGTCATCCCCTCCCGCTGGGCAGCCACCACCGGCCACCCCGAGCCCGCCGCCTGACACCGCACGGCCGCTTTCACCCTCTCGGCCGATGCCGCACCGGACCGGACCGCACCGGACCGGACCGCGCCGGACACGACCGCGCCGGACAGGACGGATGCGACCGCCGCACGCCGGAGAGAACATGAACACAGCATCTGACACCCAGCCTCACCCATGTCTCACGATCCAGCCTCACCCCTGTCTCACGCAGGTTCACGCCGTGGGGGCACGGTCATGAACGACCGGACGAACACATACAGCACCCTGGACCGCGACCGCGTACTCGCCGACACCCTGCAGGACGTCATCGGACACCTCGGCGCCAACACGGCCATGGCCTACCTGCTCGCCGACGACCACACCCTGCGTGCCGTGGTCATCGGCGGAGCGCAGCCGGCGATCTACACCATGCCCGAGCACATCGACATCGACGAGCCCTTCGCCACGGCCGCCGCCTACCGCACCGGCACCCTGGCCACCGCGGGCTTCCCCACCGCGGCCGCCTCGTCCCCCGGCATGAGACTCGCCAGCCGTGTCCCCTTCCCCTACTCCGTGGTCTCCCTGCCCATCGACACCGAGGACGACCGCGTGGGCGTGCTCACCGTGGTCTGGGTGCCACCCCGTGCCCACCCCCTGCCCGCCGGAGACGTCTCCTGGCTCCACAACAGGACCGGCGCACTCGCCCGCACGCTCGGCACCCTGGCCCGTCACGGGGTCGACATGCACGCCGGCGCCCTACCCGCCGTGCTCCCCCTCTACGGGCGCGCGGCCACCCGGCGCCCGGGCACCGACAGCGGCTGGGGTCTGCCGGGCCACCCCGGCTCCGCCGAGGTCAGCTTCATGTACCAGCTCCACCAGCTGGCCGCCGAGCTCAACGAAGCCACCAGCGTCAGTGACGTCATGACCGTCACGCGCCACCGCGTCATGGCGCCTTTCGGCGCCACCGCGTTCCTGGTCCACACCCTCAAGGAGGGCCGGCTGTGGATCGCGGGGCACAGCGGGTACCCCACCACCGCCGTGCGCCTGCTCCACGGCGCCGCCGCCACCGACCACCGCCCCGACGCCCACGCCCTGCACAGCCACACCCCGCTGTACTTCGAAAGCCGCAACAACCTCCTCCAGGACTACCCCCACGCGGTCGAGGACGACCTCGAAGCCACCGTCCATCTCCCCATCACCCCGCACAACCAGCCCCTGGGCGTATGCACCCTGGGCTTTCCCCGGACCCGGGTGTTCAGCCCGGAGGAACAGGCCGTCGCGATGCTCATGATGGATCTGCTCGGCCCCGCGCTCGAACGTGCCACGCTCACCGAAAGCGCCCGCCAACTCGCCGAGCACCTCCAGAAGAAGCTGCTTCCCCGCCGGCTCGTCGAAGTACCGGGCATGATCACCACCGCCCGCTATCTTCCGGCCGCGTCAGCCGCGGGGCTCGGCGGTGACTGGTACGACATGATTCCGCTGCCCGGCAGCCGCATCGCCCTCGTCGTCGGCGACGTCGAGGGTCACAGCGTCGACAGCAGCATCGTCATGGGGCAACTCCGAAGCGCCGTCCGCGCCTACGCCACGGAAGGCCACACTCCCGGCGTCACCCTCACCCGCGCCAACCGCCTTCTCGCCGAGCTCGACACCGACCTCATGGCCACCTGCTGCCTGGTCACTCTCGACACCACCACCGGCACCGCCGAGATCGCCACCGCGGGCCATCCCCCGCCCCTCATCCGCGCGTCCGACGGCTCGCTCACCACCCCCGGCCTCCCCCCGGGCCTCCCTCTCGGCATTGCCCCGGACACCCCCTACACCACCACCGACATCTCCCTCACCCCCGAGACCCTCCTGCTCCTCTACACCGACGGCCTCACCGAGAACCGGCCCCTCGACGCCTCGCCCTACACCCGCACCCTCCTCACGCCCCCGCTTGACACCGTCGACCACCTGGCCGACCACCTCATCGACCACGCCACCGCTCACCACACGCACCACGACGACATCGCTCTCCTCGTCGCCCATTACGAAGGGCCGCACGCCGGGCCGCACCGCCGTATCAACCACATCCACTTCCACCGCCACGACCTCAACGCCGTCAGTTCGGCCCGCCAGTTCATCGCCGACAGCCTCCACACCTGGGGCCTGGACGACCTCATCGACGACACCCGGCTCCTCACGTCCGAGATCGTCACCAACGCCCTCATCCACGCCGACAGCGACGTCGACGTCCGCCTCCGCGAATACCCCGACCATCTCCGGCTCGAAGTGCACGACACGGACCCCACCCCGGCCATCCCCACTCCCATCACCCTCACCCTGGACACCAACCAGCACGCTGAGCACGGACGCGGACTCCTCATCGTGGACGCCCTCGCCACCCAGTGGGGCAACACCCCGAGCGGCCGCGGCAAGACCATCTGGGTCGACATCGACAACCACCCCTGACGGTGCCCCGTTCGCCGTTCGCCGACGCAGGCCACGGCTACGGCCACGGCCACGGCCACGGCCACGGCCACGGGCAGGACGACGCCGAGGGTCCGACCGGGTCACGCACAGGTGAGCGCCGCGCCCGGCCGGGGAAGCCTCTCGCGCCCGGCCCGGCTGAGCGTCCGTCCAGGGGCGCGCGGCAGCTGCCCGGCGAGATCACTCCCGCGGGCGCGCACCACCGGACGACCCTCACACGAAGTCCGCGGCCGACTCCATCCTCAGCAGGGCGTCCCTCCATTCGGCGCCGGAGAGCTGCGTGGCCGCCCGGCACAGGTCGATGGGGTGACCCGCGGCAAGCGACGCGGCGAGCTCCAGCACCGCCAGATGAGGGCCCATCGTGCCGGGTTCCCGGCGACCGTCGTCCAGCAGCTCGGGGGTTCGCAGCAGCTCCCGTACACCCGCCCAGTTCACCGAAGCCGGCCGGTCGCGCGGCACCACGGCCCCCAGCTCCGGCTCCTCCACGAACCGGCGCAGCCAGTAGCCGTCGCGGAAGAAGGCAAGGACCAGCGTCGCCCTGCGCATCTGATGGTTGCCGACTCCCTCCACAAGCTGCCGCGCCAGGACCACCGCCTGCGGGGCTGCCTGCCTGACGAACCGCTCGTCGGTCCGCTGATCGATACTCATTCCGCCACTATGAGGCGGCCGGGCGGAGCGGCTCCGTACGGCGCCAGCCCCTGTCACACGAACAGACCAACCGCTTTGCGTACGGCAGCACCGCCACCCGCGCCAGTGATCATCCGTCAGGTGGGCGCACGGGGGCGGTGAGGGTGGCGCGGGCGGTGCCAGGACCCATCGAGGCGCACAGTCGTCGACGCGGCGGACGACATGGCGGACTTCCCGAGCGAACCGGCGAGCGGCGAGCGGCGACGAATGCGTGGAGATCGGCTTCCCGCCCGGGACCCCCACGGCTGCCGCGGGCCGACGGGTTATCCGCTTTCCCGGAAGCAGCTATGAGGGGGTAAAGGATGCCTTGGGCCACTGTCGGCCCGGAGGGGGCGGGGCTACTTTCATTCACGTTCTGCATGCACCTTCACCACCGTGCATGTCATGTCCATGACTGCATTTGCCGCCGCTGTGCGCGTCACGGGCCTGCCCCACCCAGTGCGAACCCCCACTTCCGACGGAGGCAGTACCCCATGCGTGAATCCCGCCCCGGCGGGCGGAGACGGAGCCTGCGACGAGGCGTCGCCGTCGCCTTCCCCGCCCTCGCCCTCACCATCGCCGGACTCGCCGCGGCACCTGCGGCAGGAGCCCAGCCCGCCGCCGCTCCCGCGCCCCACACGACCAGGACCGCGCAGAACGCCAGGGCGCTGACCGCCCCCGAGCGGCAGGCGTTCCGCCCCACGGGCAAGGCCGGCCAGCAGGTCCCCACGACCCGGCTGTGCGCCACCGCGGCGCCGGGCCACGCGTCGTGTTTCGCCCAGCGCCGCAGCGACATCAGGCAGCAGCTCGCCTCGGCACTCGCCGCCGCGGCCCCCTCCGGCCTCTCCCCGGCCAACCTGCACAGCGCCTACAACCTGCCCACCACGGGCGGCAGCGGTCTGACCGTCGCCGTCGTCGACGCCTTCAACGATCCCAACGCCGAGTCCGACCTGGGCACTTACCGCTCCCAGTTCGGCCTGTCCGCCTGCACCAAGGCCAACGGCTGCTTCAAGCAGGTCGGTCAGACGGGCTCCACCACCTCGCTGCCGAAGAACGACAGCGGCTGGGCCGGCGAAGAGGCCCTGGACATCGACATGGTCAGCGCGGTCTGCCCGAACTGCAACATCGTCCTCGTGGAGGCGAACTCGGCGACCGACACCGACCTCGGCACCGCCGAGAACGAGGCCGTCGCGCTCGGCGCCAAGGTCGTCTCCAACAGCTGGGGCGGCTCCGAGGACTCCTCCCAGACCTCCGAGGACACCCAGTACTTCAAGCACCCGGGCGTCGCGATCACCGTCTCCTCCGGTGACGAGGACTACGGCGCCGAGTACCCGGCGACCTCCCAGTACGTGACCGCCGTCGGCGGCACCGCGCTCACCGCCTCCGCCAACTCCCGCGGCTGGAGCGAGTCCGTCTGGAAGACCAGCAGCAGCGAGGGCACCGGCTCCGGCTGTTCGGCGTACGACCCGAAGCCGAGCTGGCAGACCGACACCGGCTGCTCCAAGCGCATGGAGGCCGACGTGTCCGCCGTCGCCGACCCGGCCACCGGCGTCGCCGTCTACGACACCTACGGCGGCTCCGGCTGGGCCGTCTACGGCGGCACCAGCGCCTCCGCCCCGATCGTCGCCGGCGTCTACGCCCTCGCCGGCGCACCCGGCTCCGGCGACTATCCGGCGAAGTACCCCTACCAGCACACGGGCAACCTGTACGACGTCACCAGCGGCAACAACGGCAGCTGCTCCCCGTCGTACTTCTGCACCGCGGGTACCGGCTACGACGGCCCCACCGGCTGGGGCACCCCGAACGGCACCGCCGCCTTCACGGCGGGCACCTCCACCGGCAACTCGGTGACCGTCACCAACCCCGGCAGCCAGAACACCACCACCGGCAGCCAAGTCAGCCTGCAGATCCACGCCACCGACAGCGCGGGCGCGGCCCTGACCTACAGCGCCTCCGGGCTGCCGACGGGCCTCTCCGTCAACAGCTCCTCGGGGCTGATCACCGGTACGGCGTCCACCGCGGGCACCTACCAG
>NZ_WWJT01000030.1 GCF_009865385.1 Streptomyces sp. SID486
GGTGCCCGGGAGACGGTGCCCGCACCGGCTGCGCGGGACCCGGAGCGGCCCCTGACCCGGGTGGAGGCCCGGCGGCAGGCCCGGCTGCGCAGGCCGAGCCCCGCGACCGTCGCCAGCCGGGCCATCGGCGAGGTGTTCATCACCACCGGCGTTCTGATGCTGCTGTTCGTCACCTACCAGCTGTGGTGGACCAACGTCCGCGCGCACGCCCAGGCCGGCAGCGAGACGCACCAGCTCCAGGACGACTGGGCCAGCGGCAAGCGCAGTCCGGGCGTCTTCGAACCGGGACAGGGCTTCGCCATCCTGCACATCCCGAAGCTGGACGTGGTGGCGCCAATAGCGGAGGGCGTCAGCAACAAGAAGGTGCTCGACAAGGGCATGGTCGGGCACTACGGCGAGGCTCCGCTGAAGACGGCGATGCCCCAGGACCGGACCGGCAACTTCGGTCTCGCGGCGCACCGCAACACGCACGGTGAGCCGTTCCGGTACATCAACCGGCTCCGGACCGGCGACGCGGTCGTCGTCGAGACGCAGGACACCTACTTCGTGTACAAGGTGACCTCGATGCTTCCGGTGACCCCGCCGTCCAACACGGGCGTACTGGACCCGGTGCCCCCGGGCTCCGGCTTCACCGAGCCCGGCCGCTACATCACCCTGACCACCTGTACGCCGGAGTTCACCAGCAAGTACCGGCTGATCGTCTGGGGCAAGATGGTCCAGGAACGCCCGCGCAGCAAGGGCAAGCCGGACGCGCTCATCGAGTAGGGCTCAGCGAGTAAGGGCAGAGGAACTGTGGCAGCGACCGCCGACGAGACCGAAGAGACCACGGACGCGTCCGAGCCCGGTCCGGCTCCGGGCCGCCGGCGCCCCGGCCGGATCGCGCTGGCGGTCAGCGTCTTCGGGGAACTCCTCATCACGGCGGGCGCGTTGCTCGGCCTGTTCGTCGTCTACTCGCTGTGGTGGACGAACGTGATAGCCGATCGCCTGGCCCACCACGAGGCCGACAAGGTGCGCGAGCACTGGGCGCGGCAGGACACCGGCCCGGGCGCGCTCGACACCAGGGACGGCATCGGGTTCCTGCACGTCCCGGCGATGAAGAACGGCGAGGTGCTGGTCGAGAAGGGCACGGACACGGACGTCCTCAACGACGGCGTGGCCGGCTACTACACCGACCCGGTCAAGGCCACGCTGCCCATGACCGGCAAGGACGGCAACTTCGCCGTCGCCGCCCACCGGGACGGCCACGGCGCCAAGTTCCACATCCCCGTGGCGCCGCACCCGCCGGCGCGCGTCCCCCGCGCCCCCCGTGGCGCCGCACCCCGCCGGTGCCACGGACAAGAAGACTCTCTCGAAGGTGAAGAAGAGCATGCCCCCCGTCAGCCCCGAGCTGATCTCCCCCCGGTCCGCCCGTGTCGCCGCCGCCCGGCGGCTCGCCAAGCGGAACTTCCGGGGCAAGGACCGGCTGTTCCTCGCGGAGGGGCCGCAGGCCGTCAGGGAGGCGGCCGGGCACCGGGCCGACGGCACGCCCACCCTCGTCGAGCTGTTCACCACCCCCGAGGCCGCCGACCGGTACGCCGACATCATCGGCGCGGCCCGGACCGCGGGCGCCCAGGTGCACCTCGCGTCCGAAGAGGTCATCGCCGACATCTCCACCACCGTCACCCCGCAGGGCCTGGTGGGCGTCTGCCGGTTCCTGGACGCCCCCTTCGAGGACATCCTCGCCGCCCGCCCCAGGCTGGTCGCCGTCCTCGCCCACGTGCGCGACCCCGGCAACGCCGGCACCGTGCTGCGCTGCGCCGACGCCGCGGGCGCCGAGGCCGTGATCCTCACCGACGCCTCCGTCGACCTGTACAACCCCAAGGCCGTCCGCGCCTCCGTCGGCTCGCACTTCCACCTGCCCGTCGCCGTCGGTGTCCCCGTCGAGCGTGCCGTGGCCGGCCTGCAGGAGGCCGGGATCCGGATCCTCGCCGCCGACGGCGCCGGCGACCGCGACCTGGACGAGGAACTGGACAAGGGCGCCATGGGCGGCCCCACCGCCTGGGTGTTCGGCAACGAGGCGTGGGGACTGCCGGAGGAGACCCGCGCCCTCGCCGACGCCGTGGTGCGCGTCCCCATCCACGGCAAGGCCGAGAGTCTGAACCTCGCCACGGCCGCGGCCGTATGTCTCTACGCCTCGGCCCGTGCACAGCGCGCCTCCGGAGGGTGCCGCTCTGTCACCGAGAGCTAGTAGGGTGACCAGCTCGGGGCCCTGCGCCGTCTGAGAGGTGGGGTACGGGGATGAGTGTGGCCGGCACGAGCACCGGGCCGGGGGGCAGGGACACGCGGCACACGCCCCTTCCCCGGCAGGGCGATCACGCGGGCCTCGATCCGGACCAGCTGCCCGACGGCCTCGTCGTCGCCGACGAACACGGCCGGGTGACCTGCTTCAACGCCGCCGCCGCGCGCATCACCGCGGTACGTCCCGCCGACGCCCTCGGGCAGTCGCTGGAGAAGGCGCTGCCCCTGGAGGACCTGGAGGGCCGCCGCTGGTGGCAGCTCACCGACCCCTACGGAGGGCTCGCCATCCGGGTCCGGCAGCCGGAGCGCAACCTGCTGCTGCCGGGCGGCCGCGAGGTGCTCGTCTCCGCCCGCTACGTACGCGACGAGCCGCTGGCGCCGGTGCGGTGCGTGGTCGTCTCCCTGCGGGACACCGAGGCCCGGCGCCGTACCGAGCGCAGCCACGCGGAGCTGATCGCCACCGTCGCCCATGAACTGCGGTCCCCGCTGACCTCGGTGAAGGGCTTCACCGCCACCCTCCTCGCCAAGTGGGAACGGTTCACCGACGACCAGAAGCGGCTCATGCTGGAGACCGTCGACGCCGACGCCGACCGGGTCACCCGCCTCATCGCCGAACTGCTGGACATCTCCCGGATCGACTCCGGGCGGCTGGAGGTGCGCCGCCAGCCCGTCGACATAGGGGCCGCCGTCTCCCGGCACATCCAGGCGTACGTCGCCGCAGGCCAGTCCGCGGGCCGCTTCCTGCTCCGCATCGAACAGCCGCTGCCGGACCTGTGGGCCGATCCGGACAAGATCGACCAGGTGCTCAGCAACCTCATCGAAAATGCCGTGCGGCACGGAGAGGGAACCGTCACCATTGACGTGACGCCCTCGGCATCCCCGCGAGAGGGCGAGGAGACCGGCACGTCGGTCACGGTGAGCGACGAGGGGCCCGGCATCCCGGAGGAATCCATGAACCGCGTCTTCACCCGCTTCTGGCGGGGCAGCAAACGCGGCGGCACGGGTCTCGGGCTGTACATCGTCAAGGGCATCGTGGAGGCCCACGGCGGCACCATCACGGTCGGGCGCGCTCCCGCCGGCGGCGCCGAGTTCCGATTTACGTTGCCCGTGGCGGCCCCGGCTTATCTGGCCTGAGCGCCCCGCGGGCGCATTCGCGTTCCTTCACCCCGTTAGACTCGGCCTTTGGCACCTTTGTGTCCTTCACGCGGCCCTCGCGAGTCGGTGACGGGGACCATCCGCCAGCCAATCGGAAGTACGGGAAGAGATGTCGGCACCGAATAAGTCGTACGACCCTGTAGAGGTCGAGGCGTTGAAACCGGAAGAGATCGAGCGCATGCGGGACGAGGCGCTCGCCGCCTTCGCCGCCGCGGACTCCCTCGACGCGCTCCACGAGGCCAAGGTCGCGCACACCGGCCCGGCCTCCCCGCTGGCCCTCGCCAACCGCGAGATCGGCGCCCTGCCCCCGCACGCCAAGGCCGACGCCGGCAAGCGCGTCGGCATGGCCCGCGGCGCCGTGAACAAGGCCCTCGCCGCCCGCCAGGCCGAGCTGGAGGCCGAGCGTGACGCCCGCGTGCTGGTCGAGGAGGACGTCGACGTCACGTTGCCGTACGACCGCGTCCCGGCCGGCGCCCGCCACCCCCTGACCACCCTCTCGGAGCGCATCGAGGACATCTTCGTGGCCATGGGCTACGAGGTCGCCGAGGGCCCGCAGGTCGAGGCCGAGTGGTTCAACTTCGATGCCCTCAACATCGGCCCGGACCACCCGGCCCGCGGCGAGGCCGACACCTTCTTCGTCGAGGGCCCGGACGGCACGGCCGACTCCGGTGTGGTGCTGCGCACCCACACCTCGCCCGTGCAGATCCGCTCGCTGCTCGACCGTGAGCTGCCGGTCTACGTGATCTGCCCCGGCCGCGTGTACCGCACCGACGAGCTGGACGCCACGCACACGCCCGTCTTCCACCAGGTCGAGCTGCTCGCCGTGGACGAGGGCCTGACCATGGCCGACCTCAAGGGCACCCTGGACCACATGGTCCAGTCGCTGTTCGGCGCGGGCATGAAGACCCGGCTGCGGCCGAACTTCTTCCCCTTCACCGAGCCGAGCGCCGAGATGGACATGCTCTGCTACGTCTGCAAGGGCGACTCCGTCGGCAACCCCGACCGGCCCTGCCGGACCTGCTCGTCCGAGGGCTGGATCGAGCTGGGCGGCTGCGGCATGGTCAACCCGCGGGTGCTCACCGCCTGCGGCGTCGACCCGGAGAAGTACAGCGGCTTCGCCTTCGGGTTCGGCATCGAGCGGATGCTGATGTTCCGCCACAACGTCGAAGACATGCGAGACATGGTCGAGGGTGACGTCCGGTTCACCCGGCCGTTCGGGATGGAGATCTGATGCGGGTCCCGCTTTCTTGGCTGCGGGAGTACGTCGACCTGCCGGCGACCGAGACCGGCCGTGACGTCCAGGCCAAGCTCATTTCGGCCGGTCTGGAGGTCGAGAGCGTCGAGCAGCTCGGTGCCGACCTCAAGGGCCCCCTGGTCGTCGGCCAGGTGCTGACCATCGAGGAGCTGGAGGGCTTCAAGAAGCCGATCCGCTTCTGCACCGTCGACGTCGGCGGTGCCAACGGCACGGGTGAGCCCCAGGAGATCGTCTGCGGCGCCCGTAACTTCGCCGTCGGCGACAAGGTCGTCGTCGTCCTCCCCGGCGCCACGCTGCCGGGCGGCTTCTCCATCGCGTCCCGCAAGACGTACGGCAAGACGTCCCACGGCATGATCTGCTCCGGCGACGAGCTGGGCATGGGCGACGACGGCAGCCACGGCATCATCGTGCTGCCGCCGGAGACCGAGGTCGGCAAGGACGCGATCGAGCTGCTGGAGCTGGTCGACGAGGTCCTGGACATCGCCGTCACCGCCAACCGCGGCGACTGCCTGTCCATCCGCGGCGTAGCCCGCGAGGCCGCCATCGCCTACGGCCTGCCGCTGCGCGACCCCGCCCTGATCGACGTGCCCGCGCCGAACGCCTACGGCTACCCGGTCCAGGTCTCCGACCCGTTCGGCTGCGACCGCTTCACCGCGCGCACGGTCACCGGCCTGCGCCCCGAGACGCGCTCGCCGATCTGGCTCCAGCGCCGGCTGCAGAAGGTCGGCATGCGCCCGATCTCGCTCGCCGTCGACGTCACGAACTACGTGATGATGGAGCTGGGCCAGCCGCTGCACGCCTACGACCGCACGCTGATCCAGGGCCCGATCGGCGTGCGCCGTGCCGAGGAGGGCGAGAAGCTCGTCACCCTCGACGGTGTCGAGCGCACGCTGCACGCCGAGGACCTGGTGATCACCGACGAGCGCGGCCCGATCGGCCTGGCCGGCGTGATGGGCGGCGCCAACACGGAGATCGCGGACCACGAGGCCACCGAGCAGGGCACGACCGACGTGGTCATCGAGGCCGCCCACTTCGACGCGGTGTCGATCGCCCGGACCGCCCGCCGCCACAAGCTGCTGTCCGAGGCGTCCCGCCGGTTCGAGCGGGGCGTCGACCCGCAGGCCGCCGCTGCCGCCGCGCAGCGCACGGTGGACCTGCTGATGCTCCTCGCGGGCGGTACCGCGGAAGCCGGTGTCACCGAGATCATCGCGCCCTCGGCCCCGCACACCATCACGCTCCCGGCGGGCCACCCGGACAAGGTGGCGGGCGTCGACTACGGCCGCGAGACGGTCGTACGCCGTCTCCAGCAGGTCGGCTGCGACGTGTACGGGCAGGACGAGCTGATCGTCACCGTCCCGTCCTGGCGGCCCGACCTGGTCGACCCGAACGACCTGGCCGAAGAGGTCATCCGGCTGGAGGGCTACGAGAACCTGCCCTCCACGCTGCCCAAGCCGCCCTCCGGCCGCGGCCTGACCTCCCGTCAGCGGCTGCACCGCCGGGTCGGCCGGGCGCTGGCCGGCGCGGGCTTCGTCGAGGCGCCGAACTACCCGTTCCTCGGCGAGCAGGTCTTCGACCAGCTCGGCCTGGCCGCCGACGACCCGGCCCGCCGCGTCGTGAAGCTGGTCAACCCGCTGAGCGACGAGGAGCCCGCGCTCCGTACGACGCTGTTGCCGGGCCTGCTGAGCGCCCTGCGGCGCAACGACGGCCGGGGTTCGCACGACCTGGCGCTGTTCGAGACCGGCCTGGTCTTCCTGCGGCGCGAGGAGCGGCGTGCCGCCGCCGTGCACCTGCCCGTCGACCGCCGTCCCACCGACGAGGAGATCGCCGCGCTGGACGCCGCGCTGCCCGAGCAGCCGCGGCACGTCGCCGCCGTCCTCGCCGGCGCCCGCGAGCAGGCCGGCTGGTGGGGCAAGGGCCGTCCGTCCGACTGGGCCGACGCCGTGGAGGCGGCCCGCACCGTCGCCCGCGAGGCCGGGGCCGAACTGATCGTCCGCAAGGGCCAGTACGGTCCGTGGCACCCCGGACGCTGTGCCGAGCTGGTGGTCCTCGCCGACGGCGCGGAGCGGGTCGTGGGCCATGCGGGAGAACTGCACCCGCGTGTCCTGAAGGCCCTGGGCCTGCCCGAGCGCACGTCCGCGATGGAGCTGGACCTGGACGCCCTGGAGGCGGCGGGCGAGGGCGTCCCCCAGGCCCCGGGCATCTCCACCTTCCCGGTCGCCACGCAGGACGTCGCCCTCGTGGTCGACAAGCCGGTGCCCGCCGCGGAGGTCGAGGCGGCCCTGCGCTCGGGAGCGGGCGAACTGCTGGAGTCCATCCGGCTGTTCGACGTGTACGAGAACGCCGAGCAGCTCGGGGACGGGAAGAAGTCCCTGGCGTACGCGCTGCGGTTCCGCGCCGCCGACCGCACGCTGACCGTCGACGAGGCGTCGGCGGCGAGGGACGCGGCGGTCGCGCTCGCCGGTGAGCGGGTCGGGGCGGTGCTGCGGGGCTAGTCGCCCACGGGGCGGGGAACTGCACCGGTACGGCGGCCTCGGGCCGTTCGCGTCGCGCAGTTCCCCGCGCCCCCGCGAGGCGCCGTCGGCTGCATAAATGCGGGTCGGCTCGGTGCGGCTCACTCGTTCGGGTGGGAAGCCCGGCCGATCCGACCCGCCCGGGTCATGCCTCTCGACAGAATCGGACCGGCCTTTCGGGGTCGGTCCGCTGCTCTGTCAGGCCCACATGGGGGACCACAGGCATGATCCGCATCAAGGCACGGGCGCCCACCGGGCGGGCAGCCGTACTGCCCACGGTCTGGGGAGCCGTCGCGGTCGGCTACAAGTTCGGCTGCCCGCTCGCCCAGCAGGACGGGCTCGGGGCGCGCATCGTCACCAGCGCCGTGTTCTTCGCCGTCGGCACCGGCCTCATATTCCATGTCCGTCGCACCCTGCTGCACGAGCTGCGGCTCGCGCGGCGGGCGGCGCGTGTCGCGGAGAGTGTCGTCCTGCGTCCGCTGCCGCCGCGGCTCGACGGGCTCGGCGTCGCCGCCGCCCAGCTGTCCGCGGACCGGGGTGCGTGCGTCGGCGGTGATCTGTACGAGGCGGTCGCCACCGAGCACGGTGTGCGGGTCGTGATGGGTGACGTGCGGGGGCACGGTCTGGCCGCCCTCGGCACCGTCGCCGCCCTCCTCGGCAGCTTCCGCGAGGCCGCCCACGACGAGCCCGAACTGGGGCGTGTCCTGCACAGACTGGACCGCGCCCTCGGCCGGCACCTGCGCGAGCGTGCCCGCGCCGAACATCCGGCGCAGAGCGCGGCGGACCCGGACAACCCGGTCGCCGAGGAGTTCGTCACGGTCCTCCTCCTGGAGATCGGCCGGGACGGCGACGTGCGCGCCCTCAACTGCGGTCACCCATGGCCGTACCTGCTGACGGGGGCGGGGGTCGACCCGCTGACACACGCGGAACCGCTTCCCCCGCTGGGGCCGTTCCCGCTGCCGGCCGAGCTGGAGGCCCGCTCCTGCGGCCGGCTGCTCGCGGGGGAGTCCCTCGTACTGTTCACGGACGGCGCCGAGGACGCGCGGGACGGCCGGGGGCGGTTCTTCGCCCTGCGGGACGTGCTGCGTGAGGGGGTGCGCGAGCAACCCCCGAACCCGCAGGCGATCCTGCGCACGGTCTTCGGTGCGCTCGCGCACCACACGGGCGAGCAGCCCGCGGACGACGTCGCGGTACTGGTCCTGAGCAACGACCGGAAGGAAGCACGGCTGTCCGGGGCGCGGGGCGGCGCGGGCCAGGCCACCCGGCCGCAGCCGGCCCCGCATCGCTGACGTCCTCGGGTGTCACCCGGCCAAGCCACCGCTTTTTCGAGGGGGAACCGGTGGCTTGGCCGGCTCTTGAGTCAACCCGTGCGACACGCTGAACGACACCGCACGCACAGCTTGGACACGGGCACTCGGTTCACACCCCGTGTGAACGCCCACCTACTACGCTGACCGCACCAGGCCACTCGGGGGGCATCCCATGCAGCCCAACACTCTGCTCGACGCCATCCTGGACGAGGCGGGGATCTCGCACGCCGGTCTCGCCGCCCACGTCAACCAGGCGGGGCGCGCCCGCGGGCTCGCGCTGCGCTACGAACACACCGCCGTCGCGCGGTGGCTGAAGGGCCAGCGTCCCCGCGGCCAGGTGCCCGACCTGATCTGCGAGGTGCTGGCCGCCCGGCTGCGCCGCCCGGTCACGCTGGACGACATCGGCCTGGGCGTTCCCGGTGAACCGGGCACACCGCATCCCGGTGCGCTGTCCGGCTTCGTGGAGCGGGCCACCGCGCTGTGGCGGTCGGACGAACAGCAGCGCCCCCATGTGCTGGGCGCCCCCGCGGTCACCGGGACCCCGGCGGTGATGCCGGTGTGGGAGTGGGAGAACCCGCCCGAGGACGTCGACGTCTCCCGGGGCGGCCGGCTCCGGGTCACCGCGGCCGACATCGAGATGCTGCGCGCCGCCCGCGCGCACTACGAGCAGATGTACCGCAAGGCGGGCGGGATCGCGACCCGCACCCGGATCGTCGGGTTCCTCAACGCCGAGGCCGCGCCGCTGCTGCGCGGCAGCTACACCGACGCCACCGGCCGTCAACTGCACCGCGCCACCGGCGGGTTGGTGGCGATCGCAGGCATCTGCGCGTACGACTCCGATGCCCACGGACTGGCCCAGCGCTACTTCCACCAGGCGCTGCGGCTCGCGAAGGCCAGCGGGGACCGGGGACTCGGGGCCTACGTGATCGCCCTGCTGGTCAACCAGTCACTGTTCATGCGGGAGTACCGGCAGGCCGTGGCCTTCGCCGAAGCCGCACTGCGCGCCGCGGGCCGGCACCTCACCCCGGCGCTCGCCTCCGACCTGTACGCGATGCAGGCCAAGGCGTACGCCCACCTCGGCGACAGCGGCAGCGCGCTGTCCTGCATCCGGCGGGCGGAGACCGCCGCGGAGCGGATCCGCCGCGGTCACGAGCCCGACGAGACCGGGTACGTGCAGCCGGGGCTCGTCAACGTGCAGGTGGCCGAGGCGCTGCTCAGCCTCGGCGAGCTCGCCGCCGCCCGGGAGCACGCGGCGGCGGCCGTCGACAACCCCGCCCACGACCGGGGGCGGGTGCACCGGCTGGCCATGCTCAGCACCATCGAACTGCGCCAGGGCAACGCGGACAAGGCCGTCGCCACCGCCGTGCAGATGGCGGAGCAGGCCCGCGGGATGGAGTCCCGGCGGCTGCGGGACAGACTCCGCGCGGTGCGTGAGCATCTGGCCCGCTGCGCCTCGGCGGACACCGCCGAGGCCGCCGAACTGATCGACGGGGCGCTGCGCGTACCGCTGTAGGCCCACTGTGGGGAGGACCGCCACTGCTGCGATATTGCCACTTACTCGGCGGAAGGTGGCAGAACCGTGCAGTGGACGAAACACAACGAACAAACTGTGTATGGGAACCGCTGGTTCAGCGTCAATCTCGCAGATGTCGAGCTGCCGGACGGCCGGCACCTGGACCACTTCCTGATCCGCCTGCGTCCCGTGGCGGTCGCCACGGTCGTCAACGAGGCGAACGAGGTGCTGCTGCTGTGGCGGCACCGCTTCATCACGGACAGCTGGGGATGGGAGCTGGCCGCGGGCGTCGTCGAGGACGGCGAGGACATCGCGGCGGCGGCGGCCAGGGAGCTGGAGGAGGAGACCGGCTGGCGGCCGGGACCCCTGCACCACCTCATGAGCGTGGAGCCGTCCAACGGCCTCACCGACGCCCGGCACCACATCTACTGGGCCGACCGGGGCGAGTACGCCGGACCCCCCGTGGACGACTTCGAGTCGGACCGGCGGGAATGGGTCCCTCTCAAACTCGTCCCCGACATGATCGCCCGTGGGGAGGTCCCGGCCGCCAACATGGCGGCCGCCTTACTCCTGCTGCACCACCTCAGGCTCAGTGAGGGCTAGCGTGCGGCCGGGCTAGTGAGCGGCCAGCGCCTGCCAGACCGTCACCACGAGCGCACCGAGCGCGCTCAGGGCGGCGAGCGAGGGCAGCGGCCAGCGGGTGTGTTCCAGCGAGGCCAGCCGCGCGTTCAGCTCGTCCAGCTCCTTCGCGGTCTCCTCGGTGCGGTGGCGCAGCAGCGCCAGCCCTCCCTCGACGCGGGCGTGAGCGACGTCGAGGCGGCGCCGTAACTCTGCGAGTTCTCCATGGACCACGGGATGCTCCGGGTCGGCGGTCACGGGTCCGCTCCTTTCGGTGGTGGAAGTGGATGGTCCGCATCCCTTGCATGCGCATGAAGAGTGAACTCGCCTGGTGGGCGCATGGGGAGCGTGTGCGACGGGCATATGCGAGCCCGGCGCGCACACGGTGTGTGAAACACACGGGCCCGGCACTCGTCCGAGTGCCGGGCCCGCGGGCGTCGCTCTTCGTAATCAGCCGTAGGTGTAGAAGCCCGAGCCGGTCTTGCGGCCGAGCCGGCCCGCCTCCACCATGCGCTGGAGCAGCGGGGGAGCGGCGTACAGCGGCTCCTTGTACTCGGCGTACATCGAGTTGGCGATGGACACGATGGTGTCCAGGCCGATCAGGTCCGACAGCTTCAGCGGACCCATCGGGTGGGCGCAGCCCAGCTCCATGCCGTTGTCGATGTCCTCACGGCTGGCGATGCCCGACTCGAACATCCGGATCGCCGACAGCAGGTAGGGCACCAGCAGCGCGTTCACCACGAAGCCGGAGCGGTCCTGGGCCCGGATGGCGTGCTTGCCGAGCGCCTTCTCGGCGAAGGCCTGGGCGCGGCTGAGCGTGCCCTCGGAGGTGGTGAGCGCCGGGATCAGCTCGACCAGCTGCTGCACCGGGGCCGGGTTGAAGAAGTGGATGCCGACCACGTGGTCCGGGCGGGAGGTGGCGACCGCCAGCTTCACCAGCGGGATCGACGAGGTGTTGGAGGCCAGGATCGCGTCCGGCCGGGTCACCACCTGGTCGAGCACCTGGAAGATCTCGGTCTTCACCTGCTCGTTCTCGACGACGGCCTCGATCACCAGATCCCGGTCGGCGAACTCGCCGAGGTCCGTGGTGAAGCTCAGCCGCGCCTGGGTGTCGTCCCGCTCCGCCTCGCTGATCTTGCCGCGGTCGGCGGCCTTGGCCAGGGAGTTGAACAGCCGGGTGCGGCCGATCTCCAGGGCCTCGCCGGTGGTCTCGGCGACCTTCACGTCCAGTCCCGCGCGGGCGCACACCTCGGCGATGCCCGCACCCATCTGGCCGCAGCCCACGACCCCGACGCGCGCAATGTCTCCCCCTGGGATGCCCGTCACATCGTTCCCTTCGCTGGTCTTCCGGCTCGCTGGCAGACCTCCGGGTTCGGCGCCTGCTCCGATCGTGCACGTTACCGCCAAGTATCGATGATCGATCGGCGGGGTGGGGCATCCTGGAGCGCGTGACGATCCGTGACCAGGCGGATCCGGAGCGTACGGGGAGGCGCCGATGGGGCGCATGTCGCGGCGGACCTTCGCACTGGCGGCGGTGTCCACGCTGGTCACGGCGCCGGGCGCGGCCGCCGAGGGCGGTGCCGTCCTGGTCCGCCGGACCGCGCAGGGCGGTCGTGAGCCGCGCTCGGCCGCCGCGATGCGGGGCGTGTGGATCGCGACCGTCGGCAACCGGGACTGGCCCTCACGGCCCGGCCGGACGGCGGCCGAGCAGCGCAAGGAGCTGATCGCGCACCTCGACCGGGCGGTCCGTGACCGGCTCAACACGGTCATCCTCCAGGTCCGGCCCACGGCCGACGCGCTGTGGCCGTCGCCGTACGAGCCCTGGTCCGAGTGGCTCACCGGCACCCAGGGCGTGAACCCGGGGTGGGACCCGCTCGGCACGGCCGTGACGGAGGCCCACGCCCGGGGTCTGGAGCTGCACGCCTGGTTCAACCCCTACCGGATCGCCAACCACGCCGATCCCGGCCGGCTGGCCGCCGCCCACCCGGCCCGCAAGCACCCCGCCTGGGTGGTGCCGTACGGCGGCCGGCTCTACTACAACCCCGGCCTGCCCGAGGTCCGCGCCTTCGTGCAGCGCGCGATGCTGGACGCGGTCGCCCGCTACCCGGTCGACGCCGTCCACTTCGACGACTACTTCTACCCCTATCCGGTGGCCGGGCAGACCTTCGACGACGACGACGCCTACGACCGCCACGGGGGCGCCTTCCCCAGCCGGGCCGCCTGGCGCCGGGACAACATCGACACGCTGGTACGGGAGACGGCCGCCGGCATCAGGCGGGTCCGCCCCGGCACCCGCTTCGGGATCAGTCCCTTCGGGGTGTGGCGCAACGCGACCACCGACTCCCGCGGCTCCGACACCCGCGCGGGCGTCGAGACGTACGACGATCTGTACGCCGACACCCGCAAGTGGGTCCGCGAGCACTGGATCGACTACCTCGTCCCGCAGCTCTACTGGCACATCGGGAACGCCGCCGCCGACTACGCCGAACTCCTCGCCTGGTGGGCCGGGGTCGCCCAGGGCGGCAAGACGCACCTGTACATCGGCGAGGCCCTGTACCGGGCCGGTGCCGCAGGGCAGCCGTCGGCCTGGCGCGACCCCGTCGAGCTGTCCCGGCACCTCACCCTGGCCGCCCGCCACCCGCAGGTGCGCGGGCACGTGTTCTTCGCCGCGAGGGATCTGGCGGCCGACAGGATCGGGGCGATGGCGCGGGTGGTCGCCGACCACTACCGCGAGCCGGCGAGACCACCGCGCTGACTACCGCTGCTGTTCCTCGCCGTGCCTGACCTGGCAGTCAGGCCCGGGGGACATGATCGACTCGTGCCCGTTCTCGGACCGGACGCGGTACGGCGGATTACCTTGGACGCCGAGCACCTCGACGATCTCCACCACGTGGTCGTGCTGGCCGACCACCCTGCCGTGCACGACCAGTCGGTCGCCCTTCGATGCATGCATCTACCGACCCTCCTCACGATCACGACCGCTGCGTGACGGCGATGCACACGAGCACGGCCACGGCGGTCAGCGGAGCGGCCGCCGTGAAGTGCTCGCCCAGCAGCAGCGCCGACCACACCAGTGTGAGCAGGGGCTGAGCCAACTGCAACTGGCTGGCCCGGGGGATGCCGACGGCCGCCATCCCGCGGTACCAGACCACCAGCCCCAGGAACTGCGAACCGAGCGCGGCCCACAGCACGCCGGCGACGCCGTGCCCGGTCAGGTGCACCGGCTCGAGGGCCAGCGCCACGGCGGCGGCCGGCACGCTGAGCGGCAGGCACAGCACCAGCGCCCAGCCGATGACCTGCCAGCCCGGCATGACCCGGGCCAGCCGGCCGCCCTCGGTGTACCCGGCCGCGCACACCAGCAGGGCCGCGAAGAGGTAACCGTCGGCGCCGGTGAGCGCCCCGCCGCTCTGCCCGAGGGTGAAGGCGAGCACGGCCGCCGCGCCCGCCACGGCCGCCAGCCAGAACCGCCGGGAAGGCCGGGCGCCGGTCCGCAGGGCCGAAAGGGCGGCGGTGGTCAGCGGCAGCAGCCCCACCACGACGGCCGCGTGTGCCGTGGTGGACGTCTGAAGGGCGAGCGTGGTCAGCATCGGGAAGCCGACCACCACTCCGGCGGCGACCACGGCCAGTCCGGCCAGGTGGCGCCGCGCCGGGAGCGGCACCCCCAGGGCGAGCAGGCAGCCGCCGGCGGCCAGGGCGGCGAGGACCGCGCGCACCGCCACCAGCGACCAGGGGCCGAAGCTCTCCAGGCCCCAGGCGGTCGACGGGAACGTCAGCGAGAAGGCGAGCACGCCCAGGGCGGCCTGGCCGAGGCCGACGCCGAGGGGCTCCCGGGGGGCGGTGACTGCTATCGGGCTCGGGCTAGTAGCGCTACTCTGTGCTCTCATGCAGCAGCGTAACAGCGTGGTTGAGCTGACAGAACAGCTTCGGCGAGAGCTGGACCGCTACTCTCCGGGTGGAAAGCTCCCGTCGAGCCGAGCGCTCGTGGAGCGGTTCCGGGTGAGCCCGGTGACCGTCTCGCGGGCCCTGGCGCAGCTCGCTGCCGAGGGGCTGGTCGTGACCCGGCCCGGCGCCGGGGCCTTCCGGGCCCGCACGCGCGCCCCGCTCGTACCGCCGGGTGACACCTCCTGGCAGGAGGTCGCCCTCAGCGCCGACGGAGCCGCCGACGTCGTACCCCGCACCGTGGACGCCTCGGGCGTCACCGTCTGCCTCGCGGTACCGCCGGCCGGAGTGATCGAGTTCAGCGGGGGTTACCTCCACCCCGTGCTCCAGCCCGAGAAGGCCATGGCCGAGGCGCTGTCCCGGGCCGGCCGCCGCCCCGGCGCGTGGGGGCGGCCACCGCTGGACGGCCTGCCCGAGCTGCGCGAGTGGTTCGCCCGCGACATCGGCGACACCGTCACCGCCGCCGAGGTGCTGATCGCGGCCGGCGGCCAGTCCGCGCTGACCACCGCGCTGCGGGCGCTGGCCCCGCCCGGCGCGCCGGTACTGGTGGAGTCGCCCACCTACCCCGGCATGCTGGCCGTGGCCCGCGCGGCCGGACTGCGCCCGGTGCCCGTACCGGTCGACGCGGACGGGGTGCGGCCCGCCCTGCTCGCCGACGCGTTCCGGGCCACCGGCGCGCGCGTCTTCGTCTGCCAGCCGCTCTTCCAGAACCCCACCGGCGCGGTCCTCGCCCCCGACCGGCGCCCGGAGGTGCTGCGTATCGCCCGCGAGGCCGGGGCCTTCGTGGTGGAGGACGACTTCGTGCGGCGGCTGGTGCACGACGACGCGGGGCCCCTGCCGCGGCCGCTCGCCGCCGACGACCCCGACGGCGTCGTCGTGCACGTCCGCTCCCTCACCAAGGCGACCTCGCCCAGCTTCCGGGTCGGCGCCCTCGCCGCACGCGGGCCGGTGCTGGAACGGCTGCGCGCCATCCAGATCGTCGACACCTTCTTCGTGCCCCGCCCGCTGCAGGAGGCGGCCCTGGAACTCGTCGGCTCACCCGCCTGGCCGCGCCATCTGCGGGCCCTGTCGGGCGAGTTGCGGGCCCGCCGGGACGCCATGACCGCGGGCCTGCGGCTGCACCTGCCCGGACTCGCCCTGCCGCACGTCCCGTCCGGCGGCTACCACCTGTGGCTGCGGCTCCCCGAGGACGCCGGCGGTGCCTCCCCGGCGTACGGCTCCGGGGGAGAGGCGGCACTGCAGGCCGCCGCCCTGCGGGCGGGCGTCGCCCTCAATCCCGGCCGCCCCTACTTCAGCGCCGAACCGCCCGCCGCCCACATCCGCCTGAGCTTCGCCGCGGTGGCCGGCACCGGGGAGATCGCGGAGGGGGTGCGCCGGCTGCGGGCGGCGTACGCCGAGGCGGTGGGATCCCCGGACGGCGGGCGGTGAGCGGCGGCGGCCGGTGAGCGGTGGCGGGCGGCGACGGTGGCGGGCGGCAACGGTGGCGGGCAGTGACGGTGGCGGGTGGCGACGGTGGCGGGCCGGGGCGGGGTGGGGAACTCAGGGCGGGGGGCGTCGGCTGGG
>NZ_WWJT01000304.1 GCF_009865385.1 Streptomyces sp. SID486
CGCCATGGTCGCCGACCGCCCCTCGGGCCGCGTCCTCGGCCGCGACCGCCCGCTGCCGCGCTACGGCCTCGACGCGCGCGACGCGGGCCGCCTGCTGCGGGCCCAGCGCGCCATGGGACGGCTGCTGTTCGCCGCCGGCGCCGAGGAGGTGCTGACCGGCGTCCCCCGGTTCCCGCGGGCCCGCACCCCCGCCCAGCTGGAGGCGCTGCTCGACCGGGTGAGCGTGCGCGACCTGCACGTGTCCGCCTTCCATCCCACGGGCACCGTCGCGGCGGGCGGCGACCCGCAGCGGGCGCCGGCCGACCCGGAGGGGTGGCTGCGGGGCGTGCACGGGGTGCTGATCGCCGACGGTTCCGTGCTGCCGAGCTGTCCGGAGGTGAACCCTCAGCTGAGCATCATGGCCGCGGCCCTGGCCGTCGCCCGGCGGGCCCCGGCACGGACCGGGTGACCCTCCCGCCGCACCCCGGCGGGGCCTCAGGCGGGCGCGGGAAGCGGGAAGACGGCGCAGGTGGCGGTCGCGTGGGCGTAGAGCCTGCCGTCCGCCGCCCCGACGAGCCGGGCCTCCGCCGTCGCGGTCGTGCGGCCCACGTGGACGGCCCGGCCCGCGCAGCGCAGCGTCGCGGTGGTGGCCAGCACCGGCCTGACGAGGTTCACCCCCAGCTGGACGGTGGTGTAGGCGCGGCCGGCCGGCAGGGCGGTGAGCACGGCGGTGCCGAGCGCGGAGTCGAGGACGGTGGCCATGAAGCCTCCGTGGACGGTGCCCATGGGGTTGAACAGGTGTTCCCCGGGCTCGCCCTCGAAGGTGGCCGCCCCGTCCTCCACCGCCACCAGGCGGAAGCCGAGCGTGCCGCAGATGGGGGCCTGGGGCAGACGGCCGTCCAGGCTCATGCGGGCCAGCTGGATGCCCGTACGGCCGGCGGCGGTCGCGTAGCTCGTCGGAGGCTCCCAGGTGTGGGTGCGCGAGCGGGTCCCGGTGGGAGGTGTGGCGCCCGCGGGGGCGGGGTGGTGTGTCATGGTGTGTCCGTTTCTTCGCCGGCCCGGCGTCGGTCGGGGGCCGTGGGGCGCCGGGCGGCGGCGCGGGAGAGGCGTGCGCCGCCCGGCGAGGAGATCAGGAAGGGCTGACCTGTGGGATCAGGGCAGCTTGACCGCCAGGAGGTCGACCGGGCGGATGTCCGGGGCCTCGCTGAGCAGATTCCCGGCGGCCTCCGACAGCGCGGCGGCGATCCGCCCGCCGAGGTGGGCCTGGCGCCCCTCCTCGTCGTCGAAGGTGTCGAAGACGCCGAAGGTGGTGGCGCCCTGCCGGAACGCGAACCAGGTGACCGTGTGGTCCTCCTGCCGCGCGAGCTGCAGGGCGTCCCGCAGCAGGGCCGCCACCTGGTCGGCGTACTCAGGCCGGGCCTCGATCGTGGCCAGCAGTCCGAGCTGGGTCATCTGTGCACTCCCGTGGTGTGGTTCTTCGTGGTCGGTGCCGGTGCCGGGCACCGGTCGGTCGTCCGGACACCGAGAAAACTAGGCCGCCCGAGTCGCCTGCCCCAGTGTCGGGAACGACGTATCCGATACTGTTTCCGTCATGGATGTGGCTGTGCTGGCGTACGACGGGGTGTTCGACTCCGGGCTCGCCGCCCTGCTCGACGTGCTCGACGGGGCCAACGCGATGCGGGAGGAGCTGCCCGAGCCCCCGCCCGCCTGGACGGTCACCCGCATCGGCTTCCGGCGGCGGATCCGGACGGCCGCGGGGCACCTGGTGGAGACGGCACCGGTCGACGCGGCGCAGGACACCGACCTGCTGCTGGTGCCCGCGCTGGCCGAGCGGCGGCCCGACGCCCTGATCGCCCACGTCTCCAGCCCGGACGCCCTGCCCGTGCGGCGGCTGGTGGCCGCGACACGCGAGCGCCGCATCCCCGTCGCGTCCGCCTGCACCGGCACCTTCCTGCTCGCGGAGTCGGGCGTGCTCAACGGGCGGCGCGCCACGACGAGCTGGTGGCTCGCCCCCTGGTTCCGCAAGCGCTACCCGGCGGTCGCGGTCGACGAGACCTGTATGGTCACCACCTCGCAGGGGGTGACGACGGCCGGGGCGGCGTTCGGGCATGTGGACCTGGCGCTGGCGATCGTACGGATGACCAGTCCCGCCCTCGCGGATCTGGTCGCCCGCTATCTGGTCGTCGACGAGCGTCCCTCCCAGGCGGCGTACACGATCTCCGCCGCCCTCGCACAGAGCGATCCGCTGCTCGCCGCCTTCGAGCGCTGGGCCCGCGTCCATCTGGACCAGCCCATCTCGATCGCCGACGGTGCGCGGGCCGTCGGCGTCAGTGAGCGCACCCTGCAACGGGCCGTGCGCCGCACCCTCGGCACGTCACCCGTCGGATTCGTCCGGGACCTGCGCGTCGAGCGCGCCGCTCATCTGCTGCGGACCACCGGCCTGCCGCTGGACGCCATCGCCCGCAAGGTCGGCTACGAACACGCCAACACGCTGCGCATCCTGCTGCGCGAACGCACCGGGGAGACGGCGAGCGCGCTGCGGCGGCGCTGACCGGCGCCGCGCATCTTACTGATCTTTTCAGAATGCCGTCCTGCGGAGACCCAGGTGGCCCATGGAACAATCCCTTCAGCCACTGCTCAGGGGGATGACGCCGCATGGAACGGGTTGGGGATGCACGGAAGCTCGTGCTTGGTTACGTACACGCTCTGAACGCGGTTGATGAGGCCATGAGGGCAGCGATCCCCTCGCTTGAGCGACTCGCAGATGTCCTCGGGCTCGTCCATTCGCGCCGGATCAGCCGGAGTGGGCAGGCCGGCACCTACTCCTACACGGTTCATGGGGCAGGGTGCCTTTTCGTGTGCGGCAACGGCACGGAGGTCGATGTGGACTTCGCAGCCGATGGGAGCGAAGTCTTCGACCTCTGGCGGCTGCGCCGATACGGGCTGAGCCTGCCGGAGCCTCTTGACGTCACCGATGAGGACCTGAGGACCGCGGTGGGGTCCCTGCAACCGCTTCTGACCGAGGTGCAACCGGGGTGGTTTCAGCAACGCCACTGATCGCTTCAAGACGAGGTGGGCAGGCGGCGCAGGCATATGAGGTCGCAGGCCAGTTCGAGCAGGCCCTGATGGAGATCGGCGCATCGCTCGTAGCGGGTGCGGAGCCGTTTGAACTGGTGCAGCCAGGCGAAGGTGCGCTCGACCACCCAGCGCACCTTGCCCGGTCCGGAACCGTGAGCGACGCCGCGTCGCGCGATCATTGGAGCCGGGGCGGGCGCGGTCGACGGGTGAGGGCCCGACGTGATCCCCCCTTTGAGGGCCCGGACGTGCGACCCGTCCACGGAGCAGTCGTCCAGGTCCAGCGGCCCGGCGCGGCGCAGCTCGGTCAGCAGGGCAGCATGCAGGCGTGGCCGCCACCGGCTTCGGTCCAGTCCCCCAACCGGCGCCAGGCCGTCACTCCGGAGCAGCCCCGCCACCACCGACCGCCTGCCCTCATGCCCCTCGGCCCCGCCTCCGCACCGCCACCACCGGCCGCCGCACCGCACACCCCACTGCTCCCGCCGCGCCGTCACCGGTCGCCGGTCAGGGAGGTGCAGTGCTAGAAAAGGGAGATGAGCGGACGTTCCCGCCGGCCATGGGCGAGAGCGGCGCCGCCGCCCGGCGCAGGGTGGTCATCCGAGCCGCCCCGCAGCCGAAGGCCCTGGCCGCTACGCGGACGCCGTCTCTCGTCGTCCCTGAGCGTCCGCACGCTCGCCGCACAGGTCTTCCTGTTCCAGGCGCTGCTCATGCTGATGCTGGTCGCGGTGGGCGCCGCCGCCCTGGTGGTGCAGGGCCGCTACGACGCCGAGCGCAGCGCCCGGGACCGTACGCTCGCCGCGGCCGAGGCGTTCGCCCACGCCCCGAGCACGGCGGCCGCGCTGCGCTCACCGGATCCGACGGTCCAGCTGCAGGCGCAGACGGAGCAGGTGCGGAAAGGTTCCGGCGTCGACTTCGTCACCGTCCTGGACAAGCACGGGGTGCGGCTCACCGACCCCGACCCCGCCCTCATCGGCACGAGGGCCCAGGGCGTCGGCCGGGCCGCGGGCGGCGAGACGTTCACCGAGACGTTCCACGGCCGGCCGACCGACGCCGTGCGCGCGGTCGTCCCGGTGACCGACGCCAGCCGGCGCGTGATCGGCATCGTCACCGCCGGGATCGAGTACGCCAACGTGGGCGAGGTGCTGAACCGGCAGCTGCCGTGGCTGCTCGGCGCCGCGGCGGCGGCGCTCGTCCTCGCGACGGGCGGCGCGGCACTGGTGAGCCGCCGGCTGCTGCGGCAGACCCACGGCCTCGGCCCGGCCGAGATGACCCGGATGTACGAACACCACGACGCCGTGCTGCACGCGGTGCGCGAGGGCGTGCTGATCGTCGGCGGCGACGGGCGCGTACTGCTCGCCAACGACGAGGCGCGCCGGCTGCTGGACCTGCCCGCCGACTCCGACCGGCGCTCCGTGCGGGAGCTGGGCCTCGGGCCCGGGCTGACGCGGCTGCTGACGGCGGGCAAGGCGGTGTCCGACGAGGTCAGGCCGGCCGGCGACCGGCTGCTGGCGGTGAACGTCCGGCCCATCGCCCCCTACGGCGGCGCTCAGGGACTGGTCGCCACCTTCCGTGACACCACCGAGCTGAGAGCCCTTTCGGGGCAGGCCGAGCTGGCGCGGGGACGGCTGTCGTTCCTGTACGAGGCGGGCATGCGCATCGGCACCACGCTCGATGTGCGGCGCACGGCCGAGGAACTGGCCGAGGTGGCGGTGCCCCGCATGGCCGACGTCGTCACCGTGGAACTGCTCGACGCGGTGCTGCGCGGCGAGGAGCCCACGAGCGCGGTGCACGAGATGCGGCGTACCGCGGTGCGCGCCGTGCCGGCCGACCACCCCTTGCAGCCGGTGGGCGACGTCATCCGGTTCGTGATGGCCGACACCCCCATGGTGGCGGCGCTGCGTCGCGGCAAGGCGGTGCTGGTGCCCGACCTCGACACCGCTCATGACTGGCGGGCGCAGGATCCCGGCGGAGCGCAGCGGGCACTGGAGCACGGCATCCACTCGATGATCTCCGTACCGCTCCAGGCGCGGTCGGTGGTGCTCGGCATGGTCAACTTCTGGCGCGGTGCGGGCTCTCCCCGGTTCGAGGAGGAGGACGTGGCCGTGGCCGAGGAGCTGGTGGCCCGGGCCGCCGTCGCGATCGACAACGCCCGCCGGTACTCCCGCGAGCACGCGATGGCCGTGACACTCCAGCGCAGCCTGCTGCCGCTGGGCCTGCCCGAGCAGGACGTCCTGGAGGTCTCCTCACGCTATCTGCCGGCGCGGTCCGGGGTGGGCGGCGACTGGTTCGACGTGATCCCCCTGCCCGGGTTCCGGGTGGCCCTGGTCGTCGGCGACATCGTGGGGCACGGGATGCAGGCCGCGGTGACCATGGGCCGGCTGCGCACGGCCGTGCTGAACTTCTCCTCGCTCGACCTGGCCCCGGAGGAACTGCTCGGGCACCTCGACGAGATGGTGACCCGGCTGGACTCGCAGACCGCGGGTGCCGACGACGACCGGGAACCGCTGACCGGTGCCACCTGCCTCTACGCCGTCTACGACCCGGTCGACGGCCGCTGCACCCTCTCCCGCGCCGGGCACCTGGCGCCTGCCGTGGTGGACCCCGAGGGCCGGGTGGACTTCCCCGACCTCCCCCTTTCGCCGCCGCTGGGGGTGGGCGGGCATCCGTTCGAGGCCGGCGAGCTGGACCTGCCCGCGGGCAGCCGGCTCGTCCTGTTCACCGACGGTCTGGTCGAGAACCGTGGGCGGGACGTCGACGAGGGCCTGGAGCTGCTCTCCTCGACCATCGCGCGCGTGGACCGGTCGCCGGAGGAGACCTGCCGTGCCCTCGTGGAGACGATGCTGCCGGACCACCCGAGTGACGACGTGGCGCTGCTGGTCGCCCGGACCAGGCTGCTCGACTCCTCCTGCGTCGCGATCTGGGATGTGCCGTCCGACGCGACGGCCGTACCCCGGGTCCGCAGCGAGGTGAGCCGACGGCTCGCCGACTGGGGGCTGGAGGAGGTGTCGTTCGCCACGGAGCTGATCCTCAGCGAACTCCTCACCAACGCGATCCGCTACGGCGCGCCGCCCGTCCGGGTCAGGCTGCTGCTGGGCCGCACCCTGGTCTGCGAGGTGTCGGACGGCAGCAACACCTCGCCGCGGCTGCGGCAGGCGGCCACCACGGACGAGGGGGGCCGCGGCCTGTTCCTCGTCTCCCAGTTCGCGGACATGTGGGGGACCCGCTACGCGGCGCGGGGCAAGGTCATCTGGGCCGAGCAGCGGCTGGACCGCGGCACGGAACCGGACCCGACGCTGCTGTTCGACGTCATGGGCCTGTGACCGGCCCGCCGCGGCCGTCCCGGGGCGGGTGCGTGCCGGGGGTGTGCCGCGACCGGTGCGTGCCGGGGGCATGCCGGGGCGGGTGCGTGCCGGGACGGGGGCATGCCGGGGCGGGTGCGTGCCGGCGCGGGTGCGTGCCGAGCGTATTGCTACTCCAGCAGCTTTCCGCGGGTGCAGTAGCTTGCCGATGCCCCCTGGAGACACCAGGTGCCGGGCAGCACACGCACCGGAGGACCGCCCATGCCGCGCGAGGCGCCGTACCTTGCCGTAGCCGACGTGCTGCGCGCACGGATTCTCGCGGGAGAGTGGAAGGCCGGTGAGCGTCTGCCGTCGCGGGCCCGGTTCGCCGAGGAGTACGGCGTCGGGCGCAACGTCCTGCAGCGGGCCATGGACCGTCTGATCAGCGACGGTCTCCTCGAAGGACGCGCCGGCTCAGGCACCTACGTGCGTGTGCCGCGCGAACGTCTGCGGCTGGTCCGCTCACGGCACCGCGACCGCCGGGGTGTTCCCGGCTCGGATTCGCGGGAGCGGGGCAGGGCCGACGCCTGGGACGCGCACAGCCGGGTGCGGGTCCCGGCGCCGGAGGCCATCGCCGAGCGGCTGGCCATCACCCCGGGAGACCTCTGCGTCACCACGCACTACGAGTTCCTCGCCGGCGGGCAGCCCGTCCAGCTCTCCGAGTCCTGGGAGCCGATGGCGCTCACGGACGGCACGCCGATCGTGCTGCCCGAGAAGGGGCCCCTGGCGGGCAAGGGGGTGGTCGAGCGCATGCGTTCCATGGGCGTGGTCGTCGAGACGGTGGTGGAGGCGCCACGCCCGGCTCGGGCCACCCCGGCCCAGGCGAACCTGCTGGGGATCAACGCCGGGGACCTGGTGCTGCGGATCGAGCGGACGATCTACGACACGGACGGACGCCCGGTGGAGACCGCGGACATGGTCGTCCCGGACGCGCGGCGGGAAGTGGTCTACGAATACGGGGTCGACCGGCCCTAGCTCCGCCGCACCCACCCGAACAGATTCCGACACCGATCACCGATCGAGGAGACACGCATGCCCGGAACACCCCGGCTCGGACTCTTACGCGACCCGGATTTCGGGCGGCTGTCCGCCGCCACCGCGCTCGGCCAGCTCGGCGACCGCGTCCTCTTCCTGGCGTTGCCGCTGGTGGCCATCGAGGCACTGCACGCCGACGAGTTCCAGGTCGGGGCGCTGGCCGCGACGACCACGGCCGGCTCGCTGCTGGTCGGGCTGCCGGCCGGCGCGTGGGTGGACCGCGTGCGGAAGAGGCCGGTGATGATCAGCACCGACCTGGTGCGGGCGTTCGTGCTGACGACCGTACCGCTGGCGTGGTGGGCGGGCCTTCTGACCATCTGGTGGGTCTACACGGTCGCCTTGGTCCACGGGATCCTGACCGTGTTCTTCGACGTCGCGTACACCAGCTGCCTGCCCCGGCTGGTGGGACGCGGCAACCTCGTCGAGGGGAACGCGAAGCTCTCGGCTGTCCGCTCGGTGACCAGCATCGGCGGGCCGGCGGTGGCGGGGCCGGCGGCCGGGCTGGTGGGCGCCCCCCGACGCTGCTGGTGAGCGCGGCCGGGATGGCCCTGTCGGGGCTGCTGGCGTCGGCGATCCGCACACGCGAGCCGAGGCCGGTGCCGAGCCGGCACCCGCGGCTGGGGCGGGAGGTCAAGGAGGGACTGGAGTTCGTCCTGCGCGACCCCGCCCTGCGCGCGGTCATGGCGGGGGACGCGATCTTCAACCTCTCTCTCGTCATGTACCAGACCATGCTGCTGGTCTTCCTGGAGCGGGACCTCGGTCTCCGGTCGCTCGGCGTCGGCCTCGTTCTGTCGGGGATGGGATGTGGCGCCCTGCTGGGCGCGCTGCTGGCGAGAAGGGTCTCCGCGCGGGTCGGGCAGGGTCCCGTCATCTGGCTCGCGTCCCTGATCACCTGTCCGTCGACCGCGCTGATGCCGCTGGCGCGGCCCGGCTGGAGCGTCTGCGTCGCCGCGGCCGGGCTCGCGGCCCTGTCCCTGGGCGGAGTCGTCCGCGTCGTGGCTCAGTCGAGCTTCCAGCAGGCCCTCACCCCGGACCGGCTGCTCGGCCGGACGAGCGCGACGGCCCGGTTCGTCTCCTGGGGCGGGATCCCGCTGGGCGGACTCCTGGGCGGAGCCTCCGGGTCCGCGTTCGGGGCTGCGGCCACCCTGTGGATCGGCGCCGCGGGCATGACGCTCAGCGCCTTGCCCACGTTCCTGTCACCCCTGCGTACCGTGCGCACGTCCGCGCCCCGGTCGGCCCCCGGGTCCGCCCGCTGACGAGGCGCCGGGCGGGCCCGGGGCCCGGCCGGCGCACCCGCCGCACCACCGGCAGGCGCCCGGCCACCGTCACCTGCGCCAGAACAGATGGTGGGTCACACCGCTCGGGCTGGGTACGACGTCCAGGTGGAACCGGTCGAGCAGTTCGTCGGGAGACTCCCACAGGCGCAGTCCGGTCCCCAGCTTCACCGGTGCGACCGCCACGTGCAGGGTGTCCACGAGGTCGGCGTCGAGGAACTGCCGGACGGTGGTGACCCCGCCGCCGAGCCGGACGTCCTTGCCTCCCGCCGCCTCCCGCGCCCGCGCGAGGACCGCAGCCGGGTCTCCGGCGACGAAGTGGAACGTGGTGTCGGAGAGCGTGAAGGAAGGGCGCTCGTGGTGGGTCATGACGAACACCGGCGTGTGGAAGGGGGGTTCGTCGCCCCACCAGCCGCGCCACTCGTGGTCGCTCCACGGTCCTCGCTGGGGTCCGAACTTGTTCCGGCCCATGATCTCGGCGCCGATGTCGCGCCCGAAGTCCCGGGTGAAGTAGTCGTCCAGGCCCCGGCTCCCGCCGGGTTCGGTGCGGTTGGGCCAGCTCGCCGTGGCACCGGCCCAGGCGAACAGCGCCGTCGGGTCGATGTCGCCGAACGGCCTGTCCAGGCTCTGGTTCTCGCCGGCGCCGATGCCGTCGCTCGACACGTTGAAGTTGTGGACCCGCAGCAGCTGAGCCATGTGTGCCTCCGTTGGGTGTGCGATGAAGGTGAGACCGCGCCCGCCGGGAAAACTCATCGCCGGCCGTGCGGTCAGTGCCCGTCGGCGGCCGCGGCGCCGGTCCGGGGGGCGGGGTCGGCGTGCGCGATCCGGGCCAGGTCGGCCATGAGCGAGTCCAGCCACGCCGCCGTCGCGTAGTAGCGCCGTGGAGCGCCGGGCGGCTCGGCGGCGAAGTCCGCGGGGGCCGGGTCGGTCAGCGGTACCGGTGCGGGCGGGGTGTCCTCCCCCGGGTCCAGCGCCGCCGAGACCAGCAGCATCCGCCCCGCCACCCGGTCCCCCAGGGTGCCTGCGGACGCCGCCGCCGCCGGCCCCAGTTCGGTGCACGGCGGCTCCAGCAGCCGGGCGGAGCCCCACAGGGTGTGGTGTCCGGCGATCAGGGTGGCCTGCCAGTCCACCACGGCCGGCGCCCCGGGGCCCCGCCCGGTGAAGGGCGGCGGCTCGCTCTGCAGCTGCGCGTAGGCGGACTCCGCGAGGAGGACGGCGCGTTGCAGCGACCGGTGGCCGGACACGCCCGGCCGGACGGCCGCCGCCGCGCCGTCCGCCACGGCGGCGCTGGTCGTCACCACGATCTCCGCGGATCGGCGCAGGAGTTCCGCGCCCGCGTGGTGCATCTCGTCATGGGCGCCCCGGGGCCAGGCCAGCACGCCGAAGACGACACCGATGGCGCTGCCGACGAGGACGTCGAGGAGCCTGGCCTCCGCCAGCCGCCACGTCGGCTGCGCCAGCTGGGCGAAGACCAGCGCCACGAGCACGGTGAACAGCCCCTGTGCCCAGCCCATGCCCTTGACCGGTCCCACCGTGAAGGCGCACAGCATCCACACCGGCAGCAGCACGGCGTAGACGGCGGTGTCGGTCCCCACCAGGACCAGGATTCCGGCGCTCACCAGGGCGCCGGCCAGCGTGCCCGCGAGCGCCAGGCGGATGGTGCTCCACGTCTCGCCCAGGGTGGTGCGGGTCAGGGTGAGGGTCGCCAGCATGGCCCAGAATCCGTGCGGCAGGGTGTCCACCCCGGCCACGAGCCGGACCGCGGTCAGGGCCAGGGCCATCCGCACCGCGTTCTGGAAGAACACCGACCTGCGCCCGGCGTGGCCGTGCATCCGGTGCCACCACAGGGCGGGGGCCCGGCTCGTGGCGTACCAGAAGCGGCCCGCCGGCAGCGGCACCGAGGCGTGCCGGCCGTGCACCGCCAGATCGGCCGCCGCGCCCATGGCCAGCGCCGCGTCGGCGATCTCCAGCACGGCCGCGTGGCGGCGCAGGACGGCGGGCGGGAAACCGGCTGCGGGCCCGGTCTCCCCGGCCCGGCGCGGGGTGTGGGCCGCGGTGGGCGCAGGCGGTCCCGCGGACACCTCGGACAAGTGCGCGCGAGCCTCCGCCAGCGCTCGCTGCCGGGCCGCGGGGGACGCTCCGGTGCGCAGGCAGGCCGCGGTCGTCCCGGCCAGCGCGGCCACCGCGTACAGCACGGCGGACACGGCGTGCCGTGCCTGCGGCCCCGGTGCGTCCGGCGGTTCGGCGGGGAGCTGGGCCAGTCTGCTGAGCAGGGTGCGGGTGGCCAGGCCGGTGTGGGCGAGGGCGCGGTCGTGCAGCCCGGGGCCCGCCGGGCGCTCCGCATCCGGCACGTTGAACGGCCGCAGGGTCTGCCCCGCCTCCCGGGCCGCCCGGACGCCGGGGTCCGTCAGGGTGCCGGGCGGTGCCGCGAGCCCCGCCGCGCACTGCTCGGCGGTCAGCGCCGCCCGGGCGGCCCGCTCCCGGTAAGGCAGCGGGCGGGGTTCGCGGAAGAGCAGCGCCTCGGCGGCGACGAACAGGACCGCCCCCGTGGTCGTACCGATCAGCCGGTCGCCGAGCGAGCCGGGGTCGTACGGCGGGAAGGACGGCAGGATGTAGAGGAGCTGGAGGCCGGGGGCCGCACCGGCCGGGCGCGGCCCGCCCACGGCGGCGAAGGTCAGGGTGAAGCCGACCACGAGCATGCCGGCCACCGCGCTCCAGGTCCGCACCGACAGACAGGTGCCCACGACCACCAGGGCCCAGCACACGGGCAGCAGGCGCAGCACCACCGCCGCGCGCTGCCGGCCGGTACCGGGGATCCTGGACAGTCCGCCCACGGCCACCACGGTGAACAGCGCGTAGGTCGCCGCCACGGGGCGGTCGAGGCCGTAGCGGAAGGCGTAGAAACAGGCCGCCGCGACGAGTGTCACGCGCAGCGCACGGCGGCCAGGGGCGGCGTAGGCCGCCGGCAGCCGAGGACCTGGAACACCCCGCATCTCCTCAGGATCACCCACCCCAGGGCATCCGGCACGTCCGAACCGGTGGCGGGGAGGAGCGGAGAAAGCGGATCCGGTGGCGGGAGGAGGGGGAGAAGACGAAGGGCAAGGAGATGATCCACTCCTTGCCACTTTCAACTTATAGCGCACCGGGGGGCTTGCGGCAAGGCCCCCGTCGTACCGCAGAATCGTCCGTCTGAGCCGGTGATGCCGAGGAAAACGGGGTTGTACGTAGTGCGTGTGGTGTTGTCGACATACGGGTCACGCGGGGACGGCGAACCGCCGGCGGGACTCGCGGTGCGGCTGCGGGAACGCGGTGCGCGGGTACGGGTGTGCGCGCCGCCGGACGAGGACTTCGCGCGGCGGCCTTCCGGCGTCGGCGTGCCGTCGCTGCCGGTGGGCCCGTCGGCGCGCGGCGCGGGGACGACCCCGGCGGCCACCCGGGCCGGCGTCGCCCAGGTGGTGGTGCCGCAGGCGGCGGACCAGCCGTACTGGGCCGGCCGGGTGGCCGGACTGGGCATCGTAGCGGCGCACGACGGTCCCGCACCGACGTCCGCGTCCCTGACCGCCGCCCTGCGGACCGCCCTCTCCGCCACGCCCCGCGCCCGGGCGGCCGCCGTGGCCGGCCGGGTCCGTACCGACGGCGCGTCGGTGGCCGCGGGGCTGCTGTGCGACGCCGCCGGCCGAGGAGGCCGGCACACCTGAGCGTGATCCCCTCCTCCGCGCCCGGCCGGCCCGGCCACGCCGGAACCCACCCGGGCGCGTCGAGCCGGCCCCCGGAACACCAGACCTGCGACGCCACGAGCGGCCTCATCGGAGCCAATGACGTGAAACCTTCCCTGACCACCAGCGCCTTCGCCCTGCCCGACCGCCTCTCGGCGAAGGCCGACCCGGCACTGATCGCCGACGACGACCGGCACTTCGCGGCGGTCGCCGAGTGTCTCGAACGGTCCGTCGCGGAGCTGACCGGCCGCCTCGCCGCCGAGCGCAAGGCCCCCGGTGGCGCGGGCCGGCAGGCGATGGACCGGGACGCGGAGATCCACCGGCTGACCGCCCGGCTGCGCGCCCTGCGCCGCTTCGGCCTGGATCTGTGTCTGGGGCGCATGGTCACCGCTGACGGCCTCGAACCGGTCTACGTCGGCCGGCTCGGGCTCACCGACAGCACGGGCCGCCGGCTGCTGGTCGACTGGCGCTCGCCGGCGGCCGAACCGTTCTTCGGAGCCACCCACGCCAACCCGATGGGTCTGGCGAGCCGCCGCAGGTACCGCTGGAGCGACGGCCGGGTCGGCGACTACTGGGACGAGGTGTTCACCGCCGAGGGTCTGGCGGGGCATGCCGCGCTCGACGACCAGTCGGCCTTCATCGCGAGCCTGGGCGGCAACCGCTCGCCGCGGATGCGGGACGTGCTCGGCACCATCCAGGCGGACCAGGACGCCATCATCCGCGCGGGTTCCCGCGGTGCCCTCGTCGTCGACGGCGGGCCGGGCACGGGCAAGACCGTGGTGGCCCTGCACCGCTCCGCCTATCTGCTCCACTCCGATCCCCGGCTCGGCCACCGCCGGGGCGGTGTCCTGTTCGTCGGCCCCCACCGGCCGTACCTGAACTACGTCGCCGACGTCCTGCCCAGCCTCGGCGAGGAGGGTGTGCAGACCTGCACCCTGCGGGACCTCGTCGCCGAGGGAGCCGGGGCAGCCGTCGAGGCCGACCCCCGGGTGGCCCGCCTGAAGTCGTCCGCGCAGATGGTGAAGGCGGTCGAGACGGCCGTCCGGTTCTACGAGGAGCCGCCCGCCGAGGGGATGACGGTCACCACCCACTGGTCCGACATCTGGCTGAGTGCCGGTGAGTGGGCCGTGGCGTTCGAGGCGGCGGAGCCCGGCACCCCGCACAACGAGGCCCGCGACCAGGTCCTGGAGGAACTGCTCACCATCCTGGTGGACAAGCACGAGGGGGACGTCTCGCCGGAACTGCTGCGCCGGTCGCTGCTGCGGAACAGGGACCTGCTGACCGCCTTCAACCGCGCCTGGCCGCTGCTGGAGGCGGCCGATCTCGTGGGCGACCTGTGGACGGTGCCCGCCTATCTGCGGATGTGCGCTCCCTGGCTCGGCCGCGAGGACGTCCAGCGGTTGCAGCGGGCGGACGCGCAGGCGTGGACGGTGTCCGACCTGCCGCTGCTGGACGCGGCGCGGCAGCGGCTCGGCGACCCGGAGGCGGCCCGGCGCAAGCGACGCCAGAAGGCCGTCCTCGCGGTGCAGCGTGAGCGCATGGCACAGGTCGTCGACAGCCTGGTCAGGGCCGATGACGACGGGGAAGGCCTCATGACCCAGCTTCGCCGGGAGGACTTCCAGCGGAACCTGGTCGACGAATCCGAGCTCGCCGCCGTCGAACCGGACCTGCTCGCCGGCCCGTTCGCGCACATCGTCGTGGACGAGGCCCAGGAACTGACCGACGCGGAGTGGCAGATGCTGCTGCTGCGCTGCCCGTCCCGGAGCTTCACCGTCGTCGGGGACCGCGCCCAGGCGAGGCACGGGTTCACGGAGACGTGGCGGGAGCGGCTCGAACGGGTCGGGTTCGGCCGGATCGAACTGGCCTCCCTGACCATCAACTACCGGACGCCGGAGGAGATCATGGCGGAGGCCGAGCCCGTCATCCGGGCCGCCCTCCCGGACGCCAACGTCCCGACGTCCATCCGCGCCAGCGGCATCCCCGTCGTGCACGGGCCGGCCTCGGATCTGCGCCCGGTCCTCGACGGCTGGCTCGACGCCCATGCCGACGGGATCGCCTGCGTCATCGGCGATCCCGCGTTCCCGGCGACGTCCCGCGTCCGGTCGCTGTCCCCGGAGCTGGCGAAGGGGCTCGAGTTCGACCTGGTCGTGCTGGTCGATCCGGAGGCGTTCGGCGAAGGCGTCGAGGGAGCGGTGGACCGCTATGTCGCGATGACCCGGGCGACCCAGCGCCTCGTCGTGCTCCGCTCCGGCTGACGCCCGGCGCCCGGGTGCGACCTGCCGGCAGGCGGCCCCGACGGCCCGTCCGGCCGCGGCCCGGGCGCCGGGGGCCGGGCGCGGCAAACGTCTTCCGCCCCCTGGCGCCGGGGGCGGGGACGCGGCAGGCGTCTTCCGCCGCCCGGTGCCTGCGCGGAATCGCGGCGGCCCGGGCGCGGAACTAGGATCGGGCGCGAGCGCACAAGCACAGCGTCACGCGGGGCTGCCGGCCGGCCACCCACAGGAGGCGCAATGGCGACGCTGCTGTCCGTCAACGTGGGGCTGCCCCAGGACGTGCCCTGGCACGGCAGGACCGTGCACACCGGCGCCTGGAAGTCCCCCGTGCGGGGCCCCCGGATGGTACGGCGGCTCGACGTCGACGGGGACGGCCAGGGGGATCTGGCCGGGCACGGCGGTGAGATCCGTGCCGTGCTCGTCTACCAGCTCGAGTCCTACCGGTACTGGCGGGAGCACCTGGGCCGCGACGACCTGGTCTCCGGGATGTTCGGGGAGAACTTCACCGTCGACGGGCTGCCGGACGACGAGGTGTGCATCGGGGACCGCTACCGCATCGGGGAGGCCGAGTTCGAGGTCACCCAGCCCCGGGTCACCTGCTACCGCGTCGGCATGCGCCTGGGCGAACCGGCCATGGCCTCCCTGCTGGTCGCCCACCACCGCCCCGGCTTCTATCTCCGGGTCCTCACCGAGGGACGCGTCCGGGCCGGTGACGAGATCACCCTGACCCGCAGGGGGCCCGGAGGGCTCAGCGTGGCCGACACCGACGCGCTGCTCTACCTGCCCGGCCGCGACCCGGAGATGCTGCGCAGGGCACTGGACGTCCCCGCTCTCAGCCCCGGCTGGCAGCAGTCCTTCCGTGAGCTGGCCGCCGCCGGGCAGGGGGCGGGACGGCCGGCCGGGCCCGGCGGCGCGCCGGGGCCGGCGGAGGCGCCCGGGTGGCCCGGGTTCAAGGCCATGCGTGTCGCCCGTATCGTCGCCGAGACCCCCGACATCTCCTCGATCTACCTCGGCACCACCGACGGCAGCCCCCTGCCCGCGGCCCGCGCGGGGCAGTACCTGTCCATCCGCCTCACCATCGGCGGCGCCCCCGTGGTCCGCAGCTACTCGCTGTCCGCCACCCCCACCGCCGACACCTACCGGATCAGCGTCAGACACGAGGCCCACGGGAAGGCCAGCGCCTACCTGCACGCCGCGCTGCGCGCAGGCGACCTCGTGGACATCGCCGCACCGCGCGGAACGTTCGTCCTCGAAGCGGGCACCCGTCCGGTCGTCCTCGTCTCCGCGGGCATCGGCGCCACCCCCGTCCTCGCGATGCTCCACCGGCTCGCCGCCGCGACCGACCCCCGCCCCGTCTGGTGGGTCCACGTCGCCCGCGACCGCGCCCACCACGTCTTCGCGGACGAGGCCCGCACGTTGCTGGCCAGACTGCCCGACGCGCACGAGTACGTGTACTACACCGCCGACGCCCGGGCCGCCCCGGCGGCCGGTGGGCGCCGTGCCGGCCGGGGCCGCCCCACCGCCTCGTCGCTCACGGCCATGGGCATCCCCGCCGACGCCGACGCCTACCTCTGCGGCCCGCCGTCCTTCATGGACGACCTCGCCGCCCACCTGCGCGAGTGCGGTCTGCACCCGGAGGCGATCCACACCGAGCAGTTCAGCGCGCTCCCCGCAGCCAACCCCGGTCTCCTGCCCACGGCCGCCGTCCGGCCGCACCAGCCGCCCGGCCCGCCGGGCGCCGGCCCCCTCGTCCACTTCGCCCGCAGCGGTGTGACCACCCCCTGGTCACCCGTCCACGCATCGCTCCTCGACCTCGCCGAAGCCTGCGACATCCCCACCCGCTGGTCCTGCCGCACCGGCGTCTGCCACACGTGCGTGACCCACCTCCTGGCGGGCGACGTCGCCTACACCACCCCGCCCCTGGAGCCGCCCGAGCCCGGCAGCGTCCTCGTGTGCTGCAGCGAACCGGCGACCGAGACCGTGCTCGATCTCTGACCTGCCGGCGGGAGCCTGGGGGCGCGGGGAGGCGGCTGGGTCGGAAGCCCTGGGGCGCGGGGAGCCGGGTGGGCCGGACGCCGGAGGTGCCGGGGCCCCCGGGGGCCCGGGGCCCGGGGGTATCGGGGTCCGGGAGTATCCGGGCCCGGGGGTGCCGAGCGGGTGCGCCGCCGAACGGCCGATCGTCTCCGCGCCGTTCGCCCGTTCCCCGCGGGGCGGCCGTCAGACTTGTCGGGCCATGACATCCGGACGCGCACGAAGGGAACCCGTCCGCCCATGCAGATCGACCTGACAGGACGCACAGCACTGGTGACCGGCTCGACCCAGGGCATCGGGGCGGCCATCGCCGTCGCCCTCGCCCGGGCCGGGGCCCGCGTGGGGATCAACGGCCGCGACGAGCGGCGGGTGGCCGAGAGCGTCGAGTCGCTGGGGAGCCGGGCGCCCGGCGCGGAACTGGTGCCGGTGGCGGCCGACGTGTCCACCGACGAGGGCGCGGCCCGGGTGGCGGAGCTGCTGCCCCAGGTGGACATCCTCGTGAACAACCTCGGGGTGTTCGGCGCCGCCGACCCGCTGGAGATCACCGACGACGAGTGGCGGCGCTACTTCGAGGTGAACGTCCTGGCCGCCGTGCGGCTCACCCGGCAGTATCTGCCGGGCATGACCGGGCGCGGCTGGGGGCGGATCCAGTACGTCGCCAGCGATTCGGCGGTCGCCATCCCCGCCGAGATGATCCATTACGGGATGTCGAAGACGGCATTGCTGGCGGTGAGCCGCGGTTTCGCGAAAAAGGCCGCGGGCACGGGCGTGACGGTGAACTCGGTCATCGCGGGGCCCACACACACGGGCGGCGTCGAGGACTTCGTGTACGAGCTCGTGGACCGGGAGCTGCCCTGGGACGAGGCACAGCGCACGTTCATGCGTGAGCACCGTCCTCAGTCGCTGCTCCAGCGGCTGATCGAGCCGGAGGAGATCGCCCACATGGTGGTCTACCTCAGCTCCGAGCAGTCCTCGGCCACCACCGGCGGAGCCCTGCGGGTGGACGGCGGGTACGTCGATTCGATCCTGCCCTGACGGTCACCGACACCCTCGGCTGCCCGAACGGGCAGCGGAAGCGCTTTCCCGTGACCGATGCCGCGACCGGCCGTGCCCGGTTCCTTTCTTTAACCGTCCGGTAAATCAAAGGACTGTAAAAGGACTTCTGTACGGACGGTCCCGCCAGTAAGCAAGTGACATCACAAGGACGGCAGTTGACAACGTTGGCCTAGACAGATAGCGTCTCTACCTGCTATGAGCATCTAATCTTTAATTCTTGCGACTCGACCAGCAAAGTCCGGCACTCGGCCAGCAAAGCCACGGGCACCCCGAATAATCTCAGCCAAGCAATTGGCCGAAAGTTTGCGGTCCATGGAATCGGGACGCCTCGCGGTCGTGCCCCGGCGGCCGGCAGCGGCTCATCAATGCGACGTGGCATTGGAGCCCGCCCTCGGCACGCGGCAAAAACGGGAGACCAGTGGACGCGACGCCCCTCGCGCGGTGCGGGAAGGGATCACACCGACGGGCACGGCCCGCTGCGCCGCCGGTCAGAAGCCGTCCGCGGAGCCCCGACCGCCTCGGCGCGCCGCCTTTGCGGCGATGCCGTCGCCCTCACAGACTTTTCACGCACTGCCCGTGAGCCCCGCCCGGCACACGGAAAACAGGGCATGATCCGGCTCGAGAACAAGAATCCAGGGGGGACTTACGATGCAGCTTTTCGGCCGTTCACGAGAACTTCATGCACTGGCTGAGTCGTTCGCCGACAGCGCCCGGGGAAACGGTCGGCTCGTGATCATCACCGGAGGCCCAGGATCCGGAAAGACCCAGCTGGTCCACGAATTCCTGACCACGCTGAACCGCACCTCCGCGCACATACTGACGGGTACGGTCTCTTCGGCTGAACGAGATCAGCCGCTGGGCCTGGTGAGGCAATTACTCCGCAACGCGGAAGCGGAGTGCGCGATATCACACCACCCGCTCCCGGCGGCCGGCTCCCCGGCGGAAAACCGCCGCCCGTGGGACCCCGGCCCCGACGCCCTGCCCGGGTCCCCGGGAGAAGGTGCGGCCGAGGCGCTGCTGCACCTCACCCACGACGACCGTCCCCTGGTCGTCGCCGTGGACGACGCCCACGCCATGGACGCGGCCTCCCTGCGGACGATCGTCCACCTGCTGCGCCGCAGCCGCTCCCGCCGGGTGCTCGTGGTGTGCGCGACCTCCGGGCACTTCGGCGAGATCCGCTCGGCCGCGCACACCGAACTCCTGCGCCAGCCGCACCGCCGGGTGCGCCTGGCTCCCCTGTCGGAGGCGAGCGTCGGCGAACTGCTCGCCGCCCAGGCCGGACGCCCGCTGCCCGACAGCGTCCGCAGCGCCTACCACCGGGCCACCGCGGGCAGCCCCCTGCTCGTGCACGCCCTGCTGGACGACAGCACGGGCTTCGGCCCCGAGATCGGCGGGCCCGTCGCGGGCGCCGCCTACCGCCAGGCCGTGCTGTCGCTGC
>NZ_WWJT01000305.1 GCF_009865385.1 Streptomyces sp. SID486
TGTCGGTGGTACGGGCGCTGGAGGCGGTGGCCCGGGAGGGCGAGCGGCTCGGCGTGCACCTGGTGGCGGCGGCCGGTGCCGGCGGCCGTACGGCGGAGTCGGAGCCGGCGCGCCGGGCGGCCCTGCGGGTCGTACTGGACGCCCCGCAGCCGGGGCCGGACCAGCCGGCCCCCGGCCGGGGCCGGCTGGCCTGCGCGGACGGACGGGCCGTGGGCTTCCAGGGCGGCCGGGTGACCGGCCGTATCCCGCGTACCGCGACCCAGCGGCCCACGGTGGTCGCGCTGGACTGGCAGCGCATGGGCGACCCGCCGGCCCGCCGGCCCGTGCGGGAGCTGGGCAACGGTCCGACCGACCTGGCCCTGCTGGCGAGCGCGGTGGAGCGGGCGGCCCGGGAGGTCGCGGCGGCACAGGTGCCGTCGCTCCTCTAGCCGGACCGCCGGTCCCCTCCTCCCCCGGACTCCTCTTCCGGAGGCGAACCGCCCGCCCCCGGAGCCGGACCGTCCCCGCCCGGCCGTCGACGGAGCCGAACCGCTCCGGGCCGGCCGTCGCAAACCCGTGCGCATACAGCCCTGGTCACGAGCCGGTCACGATGCACCGGTCGACACCGCAGGCGCTCTTGCCCGCCCGGAGCGGCCCGGCGTACACCGGACCGCACGGGACAGAGTTCTGACGTTCAACGACGTTCAACGGAGAACGACGAACGGGGAAGTGATGCACCGCAAGAGCAGCACGTTCCACAGCCGCAGGGCCGCCACCGCACTGGCCGCCCTGCTCACCGGAGCCCTCGCGCTCACCGCCTGCTCCGGCAGCGACGACGACAAGAAGGGCGACGGGGAGACGAGCGGCGGGGCCACCGGTGCCACCGTCACCCTGCCGAAACTCGACGGCGCCCGTCTGGAGGTGGCCGCCGTCTGGACCGGCGCCGAACAGGCCAACTTCAAGAAGGTGCTGGCGGAGTTCGCGAAGCGCACCGGCGCGCAGGTCACGTTCGTGCCCGCGCAGGACCCGATCATCAACTTCCTCGGTTCGAAGATCGCGGGCGGCCAGCCGCCGGACGTCGCGCTGCTGCCGCAGCCGGGTGCCATCAAGCAGGCCGTGCAGAAGGGCTGGGCCAAGCCGGTCGGGCCGGAGGGCCAGAAGGAGCTGGCGAAGAACTACTCGCAGGGCTGGCAGGACATCGGCAAGGTCGACGGCAAGCAGTACGGCGTCTACTACAAGGCCGCCAACAAGTCGCTGATCTGGTACAACACCAAGGTCTTCGAGAACGCGGGCGCCAAGGAGCCGAAGACCTGGCAGGACCTGCTGACCGCGTCGCAGGCGGTGTACGACTCCGGGGTCACGCCGTTCTCGGTGGCCGGCGCGGACGGCTGGCCGCTGACCGACTGGTTCGAGAACATCTACCTGTCCCAGGCGGGTCCGGAGAAGTACGACCAGCTCGCCCAGCACAAGATCAAGTGGACCGATCCGTCGGTGAAGCAGGCACTGACCACCCTCGCCCAGATCTGGGGCAAGAAGGACTACGTGGCGGGCGGTCAGGACGGCGCGCTGCAGACGGAGTTCCCGCAGTCGGTCACCCAGACCTTCACCGGCGGCGACCAGCCGAAGTCCGCGATGGTCTACGAGGGCGACTTCGTACAGGTCAACATCGGCGAGACCAAGGCGAAGGTGGGCACGGACGCGAAGGTGTTCCCCTTCCCGGCCGTCGGCTCCGCGGCGCCGGTGGTCTCCGGCGGGGACGCGGCCGTAATCCTGAAGGACTCCAAGGCGGCACAGGCGCTGCTGACCTTCCTCGCCTCCCCGGACGCGGCCACGATCCAGGCGAAGCTCGGCGGTTACCTCTCCCCGAACAAGAACGTGCCGGTGTCGGCGTACCCCAACGCGGTGCAGCAGAAGATCGCCAAGGCCCTGATCGCGTCCGGTGACGACTTCCGCTTCGACATGTCCGACCAGGCGCCGCAGGCTTTCGGCGGGACGCCCGGCAAGGGTGAGTGGAAGGACCTCCAGGACTTCCTGAAGAACCCCAGGGACGTCGCGGGCGCCCAGGCGAAGCTGGAGAAGGACGCGGCGGCGGCCTACGGGAACGGGGGCTGATCCGGCCATGGCGTCGGCAGCGGCGGCCGGGGCTCCACCGGGCCCCGCCGCACCCCGCGGTCGCAAGAGCGTGACCGGCACCCGCAAGGCCGTGGCAGCCCTGTTCCTGCTGCCCGCGCTGGTGCTGCTCGGCGCGCTCGTGGTCTACCCGATCGGGTACTCGCTCGTCCGCAGCTTCTACAACGCCTCCGGCGACGGTTTCGCCGGTGTCGGCAACTACCGGACGCTCTTCACCGACGACGGCATCCGGACCGCCCTGAAGAACAACGTGATCTGGGTGGTCTTCGCGCCGACGGTCTCCACCGCGCTCGGTCTGGTCTTCGCGGTGCTGACCGAACGGGTGCGCTGGGGAACGGCGTTCAAGCTGGTCGTCTTCATGCCGATGGCGATCTCCATGCTGGCCGCCGGGATCATCTTCCGGCTGGTGTACGACCAGGACCCGGACAAGGGGGTCGCGAACGCGGTGTGGGTGGGCGTGCACGACACGTTCGCGCAGGCGTCGGCGTTCCCCAAGGCCCACCCGGGCCGTGAGTCGCCGCTGGTGGCCGAGGGCGGCGGCTTCGTCACCCGGGCCGCCGTGCACGCCGGGCAGCCGGTCACGCTGCCGCTCGTCGGGGTCGCCCCGGACCAGTTGCCGGACGGCGCGCGGAAGGCCGCCGCCGCCCGCCCGGAGCCGGGCAAGGTCACCGGCACGACCTGGCAGGACTTCACCCGCGGCAAGGGCGTCGGCAGGCTCGGCGCGCCGGACGCGTCCGAGGTGGGCTATGCCGGGATGCGGGTGGAGGCGGTGAAGGACGGCAAGGTGGTCGCCTCGGCGGAGGCGGCCGGTGACGGCACCTTCACCCTGCCCGCGTCGGCCGACGGGGCCCGCCTCAGGCTGCCCGCGGCCAACTTCCGCGAGCCATACAACGGGGTCGACTGGCTCGGCCCGGCGCTGGTCACGCCCTCGATCATCGGGGCGTACGTGTGGATGTGGGCGGGCTTCGCGATGGTGCTGATCGCCGCCGGGCTCGCGGGCGTGCCCCGGGAACTGCTGGAGGCGGCACGGGTGGACGGCGCCTCCGAGTGGCAGGTGTTCCGCAAGATCACCGTGCCGCTGCTGGCCCCGGTGCTGGCGGTCGTCACCGTCACGCTGATGATCAACGTGCTGAAGGTGTTCGACCTGGTGTTCATCATCGCGCCGGGCTCCTCCCAGGACGACGCGAACGTGCTGGCGCTGGAGCTGTACCGCAAGGGCTTCGCGGAGAGCCAGCCGGGCGTCGCGAGCGCGATCTCGGTGTTCCTGCTGCTGCTGGTGATCCCGGTGATGCTGTTCAACATTCGTCGGCTGCGGCGGGAGGTGCGGCGATGACGGTGACCGCCGGAAGCGCCGGGAAGACCGAGCCGGTCCGGGCGGCCGGGGTCAGGCAGTCGGTCGGCTCCCGGGTCACGGAGAGGCTGAGCGGCGGACTGGTCCGCGTGGTGCTGATCGTCGTCGGCCTGTTCTGGCTGGTGCCGACCATCGGACTGCTCGTCTCCTCGCTGCGCGCGCCGCAGGACATGAGCGCCAGCGGCTGGTGGACGGTGTTCTCCAAGCCGTCCCAGCTCACCGTGGACAGCTACCAGAAGCTGCTGGAGAACTCCGACATCACCGGCTCCCTGCTGAACACGGTGCTGATCACGGTGCCGGCGACCGTCCTGGTCGTGGTGATCGGGGCGCTGGCCGGGTACGCGTTCGCGTGGATGGAGTTCCCGGGCCGGGACTGGTGGTTCCTGGGCGTGGTGAGCCTGCTGGTGGTGCCCGTGCAGGTGGCCCTGATCCCGATCGCGGAACTGTTCGGGAAAATCGGCCTGTTCGGGACGATCCTCGGGGTGATCCTGTTCCACACCGGTTTCGGTCTGCCGTTCGCGGTGTTCCTGCTGCGGAACTTCTTCGCGGAGATCCCGCGGGAGCTGCTGGAGGCGGCCCGGCTGGACGGCGCGGGCGAACTGCGCCTGTTCGCCCGGGTGGTGATGCCGCTGGGCGGTCCGGCGATCGCCTCGCTCGGCATCTTCCAGTTCCTGTGGGTGTGGAACGACATGCTGGTGGCCCTGGTGTTCACCAAGTCGGGCACGCAGCCGATCACGGTCGCCCTGCAGACGCAGGTACGGCAGTTCGGCAACAACATCGACGTGCTGGCGCCCGGCGCGTTCATCTCCATGGTGATCCCGCTGGCCGTGTTCTTCGCGTTCCAGAAGCAGTTCGTGTCCGGAGTGATGGCCGGCGCGGTCAAGTAGCAGCACGGCGGGCGGCTTTCGCGGGGCGGGTCTTCAGGGGCCCGCCCCTTGCCGTTCACCTGGAGTAGCCCGAATGCCGTACGGGCCGTAACCAAGTCACTCCATCGGCCGTTCCCGGGCAGAACGCCCGCGCCGACCGACCCATGGATGTCCCTTGCCCAGGTTCAGTGTCATTGTCCCCGCGTACAAGGTCCAGGCGTATCTCCCCGAGTGCCTGGACTCGGTGCTCTCGCAGTCGTACACGGATCTGGAACTGATCGCCGTCGACGACTGCTCACCCGACGCCTGCGGCGCGATCATCGACGAGTACGCGGCCCGGGACACGCGGGTGAAGGCCGTGCACCTCGACGGGAACCGGGGGCTGGGCCGTGCCCGCAACGCGGGGCTCGCCGAGGCGAGCGGCGACTACCTGCTCTTCCTGGACAGCGACGACACCTTCACCCCGGGCGCCCTGCGGGCGGTCGCCGACCGGCTCGAGGAGACCGGCGACCCGGACGTCCTGGTCTTCGACTACGCGCGCACCTACTGGGACGGGCGCACGGTGCGCAACCAGCTCGCCGCCGAGCTCACCCAGGAGGGCCCGGCGCGGTTCCGGACGGCGGACCGGCCGGGGCTGCTGCGGGTGCTGATGGTGGCCTGGAACAAGGCGTACCGGCGCGAGTTCGTGCTGGCCGGGGGGTTCACGTTCCCGCCGGGCTATTACGAGGACACCCCCTGGACCTTCCCGGTGCTGCTGACGGCCGGGTCGATCGCCACCCTGGACCGGGTGTGCGTGCACTACCGGCAGCGCCGGCAGGGCAGCATCCTGGGCACCACCAGCCGCCGGCACTTCGATGTGTTCGAGCAGTACGACCGGGTGTTCGCGTACGTCGGGGAGCGGCCCGAGCTGGACCACTGGCGGCCGGAGCTGTTCCGGCGGATGCTCGACCACTTCGAGGTGGTGTTCACCCGGCCGGGCCGGCTGCCGCGCGGCAGCCACGGCGAGTTCCTGCGCCGGGCCCGCGCGCACTACCGCCGCCACCATGTGCAGGGGGCCCGGCTCCGGCCGCGGCACGTCCTGCTCCGCTTCGGGCTGCACCGCACGTTCCGGGCCCTGCGGCGGGCCGCGGCCGTCCGCCGGTGGGCGCTGAGGTGCGCGGTGAGGTCGGGCCGCACGCTGCGCTCCGGCGCGCTCCTGCTGCACTACCGGATCCAGCTGCGGCTGCCGCTGCGCCCGGACCGGGCGGTGTTCGCCGCCCGGGCGGGGCGTGGCGATCCGGCCGCGCTGGAGGAGGCGTTCCGGGCGCACGCCCCGCACGTGCGCACGGCGTGGGTCGTCCGGCCCGGCCGGGAGGGGGCGGCGCCGCCGGGTCCGCGGCGGCTGACACCGGGGACGGCC